>NZ_JBCLVL010000023.1:0-62889 GCF_048537895.1 Gordonia sp. CPCC 206044 | reverse complement strand
GACGCCCAGTTCACCATCGTGGCCAACATGTACGAACCCGCCGCCACCCAGGTCAAGGTCGTTGCCGGCCAACGCAACACCGCCGACCTCGCTCTGGGGACCACCCAGAACCCGGCGATGTCGTAATCTTCCGCGGCCTCCATCAAGGCCGAGCACGGAACGCGAAACGGTCCGCCCGAGACACAATCTCGGGCGGACCGTTTCGTCTGCGCAGCGTGCGTACACTCGACCACGAGGAGGTTCTCGGTGATCCGAATCGTGAGTGTCGTGGTGCTGGCGATGGTGGCCGCCGCGACGATCGTGCTCGCAGTCGTCGGGCCGTGGGGCTGGATCATCCCGGCTGTCGCACTCACCGTGCCTGCGGTCGTCGGGATCTACGATCTCGTGCAGCGCCGGCACTCGGTGTTGCGGAACTACCCGGTGATCGGGCATATGCGCTTCATGCTCGAAGCCATCAGACCCGAACTGCAACAGTATTTCGTCGAGCGGAACTTCGACGGCAGACCGTTCGATCGCGACATCCGTTCCCAGATCTACGAACGTGCGAAGGGCACGGCGGCCGAACTGTCGTTCGGCACCGAACGTGACATCGACGATGCCGGTTATGAGTACCTCGTGCACTCGGCGGCACCCGTCGAGCCACCACCGGAGCCGTTCCGGGTGCGCATCGGCGGCCCCGATTGCACCCGCCCCTACGACATGTCGCTGCTCAACGTCTCGTCGATGAGTTTCGGCGCCCTGTCGGGAAATGCGTTGCGCGCGCTGAACGACGGTGCCAAGAAGGGCGGATTCGCCCACGACACCGGCGAGGGTGGGCTGACCCCCTACCACCTCGGCGGCGCCGACGTCGTCTGGGAGATCGGCTCGGGCTATTTCGGAACCCGCACCGACGACGGGCATTTCGATCCCGATCAGTTCGCCGACAAAGCCGCCACCGAACAGGTCCGGTGCATCTCCCTCAAACTGAGCCAGGGCGCCAAGCCGGGTATCGGCGGCGTGCTGCCCGCGGCCAAGGTGAGCGCCGAGATCGCCCGCTACCGGGGCGTTCCGGCCGGCGAGAAATGCGTCAGCCCGGCCGCGCATTCCGCGTTCTCGACCCCGCGTGAGCTCATCTCGTTCGTCGCCCGGCTACGCGAACTCAGCGGCGGCAAACCTGTCGGCGTGAAACTCTGCGTCGGCAGTCGGGTCGACGTGCTGGCCATCTGCAAGGCCATCCTCGCCGAGGGCGTCGGCCCGGACTTCATCATCGTCGACGGCGCCGAGGGAGGCACCGCGGCAGCACCGTTGGAGTACGAGGACCACGTGGGGCTACCGCTCACCGACGGGTTGATGACCGTGCACAACGCTCTGGTCGGCAGTGGACTGCGCGACCACATCCGCGTCGGTGCGAGCGGAAAGGTGGCGTCCGGCAACGACATCGTCAAGAGAATCATCCAGGGCGCCGACTACACGAACGCCGCTCGAGCGATGATGATGGCCGTCGGGTGCATCCAGTCGCAGCGGTGCCACACCAATCGGTGCCCGGTGGGCGTGGCGACCCAGGATCCGCGTCGCGCACGGGCACTCGACGTCGCCGACAAGGGCGAGCGCGCCTACCGGTTCCAGAAGGCCACCGTCGAACAGGCGATGCGTCTGATGGCATCGATGGGCGTCTCGGATCCTTCGCAGCTGTCACCCCACCTGCTGCGAATTCGCTTGTCGTCCACCGAACAACGCTCGTATGCCGAGGTGTTCGAGTGGCTGGCTTCGGGTCAGCTCCTCGCCGAGGCTCCCGAGTCGTGGATCGACGACTGGCGACGTGCCGATCCCGACTCGTTCGCCCCGGCGGGTGTGCTCAACCGACGCTGACCTGTTCTCCGACGTCAGCGCCGGCCGACTCCTCGGAAGGCTCGGTGGCGGCCCCGTCCGATCCGTCCGCCCCGTCCGATTCGATCCGACTGCCCATGCTCTCGAGCGCGCCCATGGCATTTCGCGCGAAGACCTGCTGCTCGGTGACGGCGAGCTGCGTACGGCTGCGACTGGTGAACGCGAAGGTCCAATCGATGAACGTGGTGAGACGGTTGCGGAAGCCGACCAGATACACCAGGTGCAGGAACAGCCAGCCGAACCAGGCGAGAAGACCTGCCAATTGGATGCTCCGCGAGGTTCCGGGGATCGGGATCTTGGCGACCGCACTGTAGCGCGCGATCGTGGCCATCGACCCCTTGTCCCAGTACGAGAACGGCTTTCGCTGTTCGGACGCCGACCCGCGGAGTTCACGTTTGATCGTCGCGGCGGCGTACTTGGCACCCTGAATCGCCCCCTGCGCCATACCGGGGACGCCGTCGACGGCCATCATGTCACCGACGACGAATACCTCGGGATGGTCGGGAACGGTGAGGTCGTCGAGCACCTTCACGCGTCCGGCACGGTCGAGTTCGGCACCGCTCTGCTGCGACAGCTGCGCGCCGAGCGGGCTGGCCGCCACACCCGCCGACCACACCTTGCACTGACTCTCGATCCGCCGTGTGGTGCCGTCTGCGTCGCGCACCTCAAGACCGTGGAAGTCCATGCCGACGACCATCGCGCCGAGTTGGATCTCCACACCGATCTTCTCCAGTCGGCGGGCCGCGCGTTCACTCAGACGCCCGCCGTACGGCGGCAACACGGCCGGGGCCGCGTCGAGCAAGATGACCCGCGCCTCGGTGGGATCGATGTTCCGGAAGGTGCCACGCAACGTCTTGGACGCCATTTCGGCTATCTGCCCGGCCATTTCGACCCCGGTCGCACCGGCACCGACCACCACGAACGTCAACAGGCGAGCACGTTCGTCGGCATCGGTGGACAGCTCGGCCTGCTCGAACGCACCGAGGATGCGGCCACGCAGTTCCAACGCGTCGTCGATGGTCTTCAGGCCCGGCGCGTACTCCGCGAAGTGGTCGTTGCCGAAATACGACTGGTTCGCCCCGGCGGCGACGATCAGGCTGTCGTAAGGGGTCTCGGTGACCCGCTCGAGTAGGCGGGAGGTGACCGTGCGGTTCTCCAGGTCGATGCCCTCGACCTCACCGAGCACGACACGGGTGTTGTCCTGCTTGCGCAGCACCACACGCAACGCCGGCGCGATCTGCCCCTCCGAGATCAGGCCCGTCGCGACCTGGTAGAGCAGCGGCTGGAAGAGATGGTGGGTGGTCCGCGCGACCACGGTGATGTCGACGTCTGCCTTCGCGAGTTGTCGCGCCGCGGTCAGGCCACCGAATCCGGAACCGATGATCACCACATGATGACGCCCCGGCGTTGTACGACGCTGCGCGTCAGGGGTCGATTCATTACGCATGCGACATCCCTCCAGAAAGAACTCTTTCGGGACACCCAGGCGGTCGATGTCGTTTGCTTCGCTCCTCGCCGGTTCACTCCGGCCTCGCCAGTCGCACCTTCGATACTAGAGGATATCCGGGGTCGGCGTCGAGGGGCCGTCAGGAAGTCGAGGCGATGTCCGAATTGTGCTCAGCGACCACGCATCCCGGTGACTCCGTCGATGAACAGGTCGACACCGGTGGCGAAGTACTCGTCCTGGTCGTCGCACCCCATCAGCTCGTCGGCGAGGCTCTTGAGATGAGGAAACCTGTCGTCGGGAAGTGCCAGCAGATCGGCGAGTTTGCGCCGCCGCATCTCGTCACGGTCTTCCTCCGGCACCGCGAGTTCCTCGCCCGGCACACCGAGCACCAGGGTCACCGCCGCCTGTAGCGCACCCCGCGCGATGGCAGTGGCCGCCGTCGGCGAATACCCGTCCCGCACCAGGTGTGCCAGCACCCGCTCGGTGAGGTCACGGCCTTCGGCACATTGCAGAATCCGCCCCGGCACGAGTTGCGCGGAGACCGGGTGACGTCGCATGGCGTCGATGAGCGCAGCGAGCGTCTGCCGGATGAACTCCTGCCCCGAGAGCGCCTCGTCGGGGGCGATGACCGTTTCGACGATGCGATCGCCGAGCGCCGCCCGCATCTCGTCGCGATTCTTGAAGTGCCAGTAGAGAGCCATCGGCGTGACGTCGAACTCTTGCGCCATGCGCCGCACACTGACCGCATCGAGCCCCTCGCGGTCGGCGATGTCGAGGGCCCGGTCGACAACCGCCACGCGATTGAGTCGGGCGCCCTCAGCCTTTTTACCTGCAGATTTCACACTCACGCTTGACAACTATACACCGTAAGGGTTTCGCTATATGGCGTACATATACACCGTAAATGTCTTCCGTATAGGAGTCCTCATGTCCGACCGCCCGACGATGAGCAGACGGCAACGTCTGGCATTGCTGGCCGTTTCTCTGGCCACGTTCATGACCTACCTCGACAACAACATCGTCAATGTCGCGATCCCCGACATCCAGCGCGAACTACAGCTGGACACCGCAGGCCTGGAATGGGTGGTCAGCGCCTATATCCTCACGTTCTCGGCCCTGATGCTCATGGGTGGTCGATTGGCCGACCTCCTGGGCCGCCGACGCATCCTCGTGATCGGACTGGTCGTCTTCGGCGCATCGTCGCTCGCCGCCGGCCTGGCGAGCAGCGCCGAGATGCTCATCGGGGCCCGCGCGATACAGGGGGTCGGGGCCGCATTGGTCACCCCCACCACACTCGCCATCATCTCGGCGACGTTCACCGATACCCGGATGCGCAACGCCGCTGTCGCGGTCTGGGGATCGGTGAGTGCGGTGTCCGTGGCACTCGGCCCGCTGCTCGGCGGCGTGTTCACCCAGTACGTGTCCTGGGGATGGATCTTCTTCGTGAACGTCCCGGTGGGGATCATCGCCATCGTCCTCACCCTCGCCGCGGTCGACGAGTCGCGTGCATCGGGAGCGGCCGGGGTGGACATACCCGGCCTGTCGCTGTCGGTCGTCACCTTGAGCGCACTGACCTTCGCCCTCATCCAAGGCCACGGACTCGGCTGGACGTCGTGGCCGATCCTGGTCGCCTTCACCATCGCAGCGTTGTCGGCGATGGCCTTCCTCCGGGTCGAACGCCGCTCGAACGCACCGATGATCGATCTGACCCTGTTCCGCAGCCGGCCGTACAGCGGTGGGCTCGTCGCGCTCATGCTGTTCGCATTCGGACTGTTCGGCATCTACTTCTTCACGTCCCTGTATGTGCAAGGGGTATTGGGATTCTCGCCCACCAAGGCCGGATTGGCGTTCCTCCCGATGGCGGTGTGCATGGTCATCGGCTCGGCACTGTCTGACCGTGTGGCCGAGCGATTCGGACCGCATCGCTCGGTCTCGACCGCCCTGCTGCTGATGGGCTCCGGGATCGCGTCCGTATCGCTGTTGGGCGCGGACACCGATTTCATCGGACTGATGCCCAGCTTCGTCGTCGTGGGAATGGGTGGCGGACTGACCATCTCACTGACCGCGTCCGTGCTCTCGCACATGCCTGCCGAGCAGTCGGGCATCGGGTCGGGCATCTTCAACGCGAGCCGAGAGGTCGCAGCACTCCTCGGGATCACGGTGCTCGGCGCCATCCTGACCGCACAGCAACAATCGTCGCTGCGAACCGGTGCACCGCCGATGGATGCGTTCCTGGACGGGTTCCGCGTAGCAGTGCTGATCGCCGGGATACTCGTCGCCGCCGGTGGACTCGTGGCGTGGTACGCGCTGCGCCCGACGCGAGAGCGCATCGAGGTCCCCGTCGCGGCACCGTCGGCACTCGCATCATGATGCGAGACCGCTGATCTGGGGCGCTGCACTGTGAGACCATGAGCGCGACCGAATCGACCCGAGGTGGCGAACCCATGAGCGGCAACCCCGTACGCCATACCCCGATCGCGCTCGACGATGGATTCGCTCCTCTGTGCACCGACGAGCCCGAGTTCCTCGGTTCGCAACTGCTCACCTACCTCGGCAACAAGCGTGCTCTGCTACCGCTGATCGATCGCGCCGCAGCGCAAGTGCAGGACCGGGTGGGACGCAAGCTGACCGTCCTCGACGCCTTCTCCGGCAGCGGTGTGGTCTCACGACTACTCAAGTCTCGGGCCCGGGTGGTGATGGCGAACGATCTGGAATCGTATGCCCGGGTGATGAGCGACTGTCACCTGACCAATCGTGACGACATCGACCTGTCCGAGATCGGCTCGCTCGTGGACGAATTCAACGCCCAGGTCGATGCCGGGCACCACGTCGAAGGGTTCATCGAGGAGTTGTACGCACCCGACGACGATCACGACATCAAGCCCGGCGAACGCGTCTTCTACACTCGCGACAACGCCCGTCGGCTCGACGCCTACGCAACTCTCATCCACGGATCGGAGCCCCGTCTCGTCCCTTTCCTGCTCGCGCCGCTGCTGTCCGAGGCGTCGGTGCACGCCAACACCTCGGGCCTGTTCAAGGGTTTCCACAAGGACAAGAACACCGGCCTCGGACGCTTCGGCGGCGCGGGCGAGCACGCCCTCATCCGGATCCTGGGCACCATTCGACTCGCGGCACCGGTGCTCAGCCGCCACAGCGCCGAGAAACGTGTGCTGCAGATGGATGCCAACGATCTACCCGGCCACGTCGGTCCGGTCGACATCGCCTATCTCGATCCGCCGTACAACCAGCATCCCTACGGATCCAACTACTTCATGCTCAACCTGCTGACCCGGTACCGCCGGCCCGAGGAGGTCAGTCGGGTATCGGGGATTCCGGTGGACTGGAACCGATCTGCCTACAACACGCGTAGCAGTTCGGCAGAGCTACTCCACGATCTGGCGCACTCACTGGACGCGAAGTACCTGCTCGTGTCGTTCAACGACGAAGGATTCATCACGCCCGACACGATGACCGACATCCTCTCATCCGTCGGCACGATCACCGAATTCCGCATGCGCTACAACACGTTCCGCGGGAGTCGAAACCTTCGGGGCCGCAGCACGCACGTCACCGAACATCTCTACCTGGTCGAGAAGCGCTGCTGAACCACCGATTCCCACCGCCAGCCGCCAGCCACTCGCAGAACCGACACCGCCGATTCCCACCGCCAGCCACCGGCCACTCGCAGAACCAACACCGCCGATTCCCACCGCCGATCGAGTAGCGACCGAGCGCAGCGAGGCCGCGTATCGAGATCACACCCACCAGCCCCGGAACACCACCGGCCCGACACCGCCGATTCCCACCGCCGATCGAGTAGCGACCGAGCGCAGCGAGGCCGCGTATCGAGATCACACCGACCAGCCCCGGTACACCACCGGCCCCGACGCCCACGATCGGCACCACCACCCACGGTCACGCGCCGGGCATTGCGGGGCGTTCCAGCGATGCGTCGATGGCCTGCAGTTGATCTGGCCGGACATCGCGAAGGACGGCCATGGTCGCGGTCACCGCGAGGTCACACGCCGCGTCGATGTCGGCGCCGTCCACAATGACCGCGCGATACGCCACATCGAGGCTCATGCCGATCAGCAGCGAGGCGAGAGTGTCTGCGCTGGCAGCTATCTCGGCTCCCCGTGCCGTGTAGTTCTCCCGAAGTCGTGCAGCCACACGCGGCTCGAGGGTCTGATAGAGACGACGACCCGGGTCCTCGGCCTCCTGTCGGTGACCGAGCAGGATCCGCAGACCCTCGGGATTGCGCCGCGCGTACTCGAAGGTCGCCTCCACCGAATGCCGGGCGCGGGCGCCGTATGGCAGGTCGGCGATCTCGTCGTACGCGGCGTACATCCACTCGGTGAATTCGTCGAGTTCCCGTTCGACGACCTTGTCCACCAGCGAGTCTCGCGATCCGAAGTGGGCATACAGTGTGACGCGGGTGGTCTGGCCGCGTGCTGCGATCATGTCCATGGTGGATCGCTCCACACCGACCTCGGCGATCACCGCCCGCGCGGCATCCAGAAGATCGTCGTCGGTCGGGCGGTTGCGGGTGCTGCGCGGTCGCCGACGGCCGCGCGAGGACTCGGCTCGTCCGGAGGTGGCCACGATAAGGTCTCCTGATGTGTCGCGTCGATCGCCTGGCGGGCGAGGCCCGGCGATGGTCGATTCCTCCCCCGACGCCTCAGCGTGCGCTGTCCGAGGTGGACAACCGACCGAAGTAGGCGTCCTCGACCGTATCGCGGCGCTCGCGCAGCTCGCGCGCCGAGCCCCGCAACGCCACCCGCCCGTGGTGCAGCACGATCGCCGAATCCGCGATCCCGAGGGCCAGATCGATGTGCTGTTCCACCAGGATGACCGCCATCTGCTGCTCGTCGGCCAGATTCCGCAACCGGGGCAGCAGGTCTTGCACGGCGATCGGCGACAATCCCAGGCTGAGTTCGTCGATGAGCAGCACGGACGGCTTGGTCAGCAGCGCCTTGGCCAACGCGAGCATCTGCTGCTCACCGCCGGACAGATTGCCGCATCGTCGGCCCCGCAGGCTCTGCAGCTTGGGAAAGCTCTCGTAGACGACGTCGAGACTGCCGCCACCCTTGCGTTTTGCCAGACGCAGATTGTCGGTGACCGACAAGCGGTGGAACAGTCCGCGATTGTCGGGTACCAACGTCACGCCTCGCTTGGCGTTGCGCTCGACGTGGTGATCGATCGGCGCACCGAGCGCCGTGATCGACCCCGACATCACCGGCAGGGCACCGACTGCGGCCAGAAGCGTGGTCGTCTTGCCCGCACCGTTGGGTCCCAGCAGTGCCAGGATCTCCCCGGGCCGGACCTCGACGGACAGATCGCGGACCGCCGGCACACCTCCGTACCCAACCGTGACACCGGCGAAGGTCAGCACCGCGCCGTCGGCGGCGCTCCCGGAATCTGTTGACGTACTCATGCCTGTTCAGCCTTTCCGGACGAATCAGGTTCAGACCCGTCGCGCGCCGTGTCGTATCTCGTCGATTCCGTTGTGTCGCTGTGAGGTTCCTCGCCAGACGATTCCTCGCCAGAGGATTTCGCACTGGGCGACTCCACACCGGGGGACTCCACGCTGGGGGATTCCACACCGGGGGATCTCACTTCCACGCCGAGAGATTCCTCGACCACGGCCAGCGCTTCCTCGTCGGCCTCGACCTCGGCACTTCCCAGGTAGGCAGCCACCACCGCGGGATCATCCTGTATCTCGGCAGGCGATCCGGACGCGATGACCCGCCCGAAGTCGAGGACGTACAACCTGTCGCACACGTCGAGCACGAGCGACATGTCGTGATCGATCAGCAGGATTCCGATACCGGTCGACGCGATGCGCCGCAGTTCGGTTCCGAACAGTCGGCTCTCGTGGGTGTCGAGGCCTGCCGCCGGCTCGTCGAGGAGCACCAGTCGGGTGCCGCCGACGAGCGCCCGCGCCACGCCGACCAGTTTCTGCTGACCGAGCGTGAGCTCGTCGGGTCGGCGATCTGCGACATCACGCAAACCCACGAGATCGAGGGCCTGCTCGACGACCCCGGCGGGTGGTTTCGATCCGGTGACGACGTCGAAGAACAACGCGCGCAAACCGACTCGCTGCACGGCCACCGCCAGGTTCTGGGCGACGGTCAGGTCCGCGAAGAGCTCCCCCGCCTGCCAGGTGCGGGCCATGCCCGCGTTGCGGCGTTTGTGCGGGCTCGACCGGTCGACCCGGGTGCCGTCGAGCAGCACCTGCCCCTTGGCCCGGGTGAACCCGGTGACCGCGTCGACGAACGTCGTCTTGCCGGCACCGTTCGGCCCGATCAGGCCGACGATCTCGCCTGCGTCGACGGTGAGATCGATGTCGGCGTTGGCGCTCACGCCGCCGTAGCGCACCGACAACGCGTGGGTGGACAGCAACGGTGTGGCCGACGCAGGAGCCGTGAGGAGGTCAGACATTGAATCCCGCCTTCGCATTCGAGGACATCACTCCGGAGAACGACGCATCCTTCGGTGGCCGAGGACGTCGCAGCGGAAAGCGTTCGGCCAGTTCGGCAAGCGCCCCGGAGAGACCGACCGGGTTCATCACGGCCATCAGCAGCAGACCGCCGGCCGCGATGAGGTCGTAGTACTCCCCCAGGTCGAGCGTCTGGTTGAGGAACACATATCCCACCCCCAGCGGTCCGATGACGCCGGCGATGAACGCACCCCATACCGAGGTGATGCCGCCGACGTAGGTCATCGCGAGCAGCACCAGGCCGATCATCACGGTGAACGATCCGGCCGACAGCTGGCCGCGGCTGTAGCCGATGAGGCAGCCGCCGACGCCTGCGAGGAACGCCGACAACGCGAACCCGAACAACTTGGTGGCGGCAACGTTGATCCCGACCGACGCCGCGGCTCGCTCGTTGGAGCGGACCGCGAGAAAGGCACGTCCGGTGGAGCCGGCCATGAATCGCATCACCACGAGGGTGGCGATCGTGACCACGATCAGCACCATCACCGCGAACCGGAGGGTGACGAGATTGGTGCCGTCGCGGACGCCGAGATCGATACCGAACAACGACGGATCGACGATCATGTTGCCCTCGTAGGCGGTGATCTCCGGGTTGTTGAAGACGAAACCCTGGATGGCGATCGCGGCCGCCAGCGTGACCACGGCCAGCTGGGCACCGCGGATACGCAGCGCAGGGATTCCGACAAGGACGCCCAAGGCGGTGGAGATCAGGGCCGCGATCACGATGCTGAACGGAAATGGCACATGCCAGTTCTCGGTGAGCTTCGACAACGCGAAGCCTGCAGCTCCGGCGAACGCCATGGACGCCAAGGAGATCTGCCCCAGGTAACCGGTCAGCAAGACGAGCGAGAGTGCGATGAGCGCGAGGATCACCGAGGTGACGATCCCGAATCTCCATGTGCCCGAGGTGGTGACGATGGCCACGAGGACGACGGCGATGACCCCGATGGTGGGTAGCGGACGAATTCGGGGGATACGGACGGCAGGCATCTTGACCTCACCGAGCGCGCCACGCGAAGGAATCCGACCGCCCATGAGGAACAGTGCGACCACGATGACGACGAACGGGACCGCATCACCGAGCCCGGCCTGCGCCCACTCGGGCCACCAGTCCTTGGTGGTGAGCCACGTGATGACCGCCTGGAAGGATCCGAGCAGAAGACCTGCACCACAGGCGATCCCGAACGAGGTCAACCGTCCCAGCAGTGCGACCGCGAGTGCCGGGATGACGTAAAAGGTGTAGCTGGTGACGTTCAGCCCGATGGTGAAGGCGGCGAGGATGACGATCAGGCCCGTGGCCGCACCCGTCAACACCCAGACGACTGCAGCGAGACGGTCGGGTGAGTAGCCGACGAGTCGCGCGGCGAGTTCGTCTTCGGCGCCGGCGCGTGTCGCCACACCGAGCCTTGTCAACCGGAAGTAGGCCCACAGGATCGCTGCGATCGCTATCGCAATGCCGGCCAGGATCAGGTCGGAGACGTTGATCACGGCGCCGGCGAACTCGACGGTCGAGTCGGGCAGCGTCGCGAGGGCGAGCAGCCCCTCGGTGTCGAATCGAAGCTGGACCAGGGCCTGGATGAACAGCATCAGGCCCACCGATGCGACCACCTGGGCGAGCACCGGCGCTCGACGCAGTGGCCGGAAGATGAGTAGATGCGCGAGGAGCGCCCACACGATCGCGGAGGCGACCCCGAGCGCGATGGCGGGCAGCATCGGCATCGGATCGTCGGCGCTCCCCAACGAGATCGTCCCGATCGGGAGGACGAGCCCACCGTCGGTGCGCAATGCTGCCACTTGGTAGACGGCCCAGAGCCCGATGGCGCCCTGGGCGAAGTTGATGATGCCGGTGGCCGCGTAGACGCCGACCAGCGAGGAGGCCATCACGGCGTACACGGCGCCCGCGGACAGGCCGAGGAAGACGAACTGCAGGAACTGACCCATGCGGGCAACCAATCATTCCGTGCGCCCGATGCCGGTGCACCGGTGACGCTTCGAGTAGCGGGAGTTGGTGGGTACGGGTCGGCCGGGTGATGCACCCGGCCGACCCGTCGAACGGTCGGCGTCGCCGTAGTGTCTACGCGGCGCCGGGGATCAGCTGGAGCACAGCCGGATTGGGCGTGATGAAACCGTCCCCGACCGGCTTGGTGGTCTTGTCTCCGGTCACCTCGAACAGCAGCATCTGGGTGGTGCAGTTCGGGGTGCTCGCCTTACCGCAGGTGAGCTTGGGCCCGAGGAAGCTCTGGAAATCGGTGAGCCCCTTGAGTCCGTTCAGGACATTGGCACCGGTGAAGTCGGCGACCTTGGCCTGGTTGAGACCGTTCACGAAGTCCACGAAGATCGAGAAGGTGCCGTACGCATAGAAGCCACCGACGCCACCGGCGTCATCGATGTACTTCTCGGCGAGCTGGAGATTCGCCTTCGCCGGCTCCGGCGTGGAGTCGATGGCCGGGGGTTGCCAACCGGGCGAATAGGTCTCGGCACCCACGGCTTGCGCGCCCATCGTGTCGATGAACTCGGTGCAGGCGGCCATGAACATCGTGCCGCGGTAACCCACCGAGCGCAGCGATTGCGACAGCTTGGTGCAGGTGTTGTCGTTCGGCGCGGTCATCAGTCCGGCAGCATCCGGATTTCCCTCGGCCAGCGTGGTGGCCAGCGCGGTGAAGTTGGGACCGGTCGGCGGGTAGTAGACGCTCTTGACCTCGATACCGAGTTGCTTGCCCAGCGGTGCGAGAAGGCCGTCGAAGACCTGATGAGCCTGCGGCAGATCAGCATTCGCCAGGGTCAGCGACGTCTTGCCCGCCGCCTTGAGCGACTGCATGAAGCCCACCAGGAAGGCCGCCGGCGGCGGGCCGAAGTAGACCCGGTTCTCGGCCTTCGCGCCGGTCGCGGTGTTGAACGGGATCTGACCGACCAGCGGTATGCCCGCCGAGGTCAGAATCGGTACCGCCGACTGGGATTCCGAGTTGTAGCCGTCGAGTGCCGCAACCACGCCTGCCTGCACGAACTGGTTGGCGCAGGCGATCGTCGACTCGGGTGCGGTCTGGTCGATCCCGCAGTCGACAACCTCGATCGGCCGTCCGTTCAGACCGCCGAGCGAGTTGTTGATGTAGTTGACGGCCGCGTCCTTACCGGTGGTGACACCACCCTGCGTGGCCGGCCCCTTCGACGGGTTGAACAGTCCGATCTTGACCGGATCGCCGGTCGCCTTGGTTCCGCTCTCCTCCACCGCAGAGCTGTCACCGCTTGAGCTGTCATCGTCGCTACACGAGACAACCGAGAAAATGCACGCCGCGGCGATCGCTGCCGCGACGACCCGACCTGTTCTGCTTCGCATTCTCATTTGCCTTTCCCACCGGTCTCCGGGCACGACGGATCAGCCCGGGAGGGCTCTCGATTACAGGGGTTACGCACCGGATCGCCGGCGGCGACCCTGAAGCCCGAGATCCGGGTATGTGATCTGGACCACTCGAAAAGTAGCCCCGTCCTTACAGCCGTGTCAAGCTGTTTGTGGAGGTCACAAGCATTGTTGGGTCGACCGTCCAGATAATCGCCGTGGGTCGCTCGTCCCAGATTCGGACAAATCGCCGGGGCAGGCAGACCCGCCGGGGTCCCTTCCGATGGGCCACCGGGCGGGATCACGCACGCCGTCCGGCACCGGCAACCACGGTCCTCGGTTCAGCCTGATACATGTGCAGAACCGATAGGCTCACAAGCAGGCAATCCATCGGCACGCGAACTGCACGAGAGGACACTGCATGGCCGGGACACTCACGGTGTGGCGATTCCCCACCGCCACAGGCGCGGACACCGCCGTCGAAACACTCAAGGACCTGCAGAAGCAACACCTCATCGTCGTGCTCGATGCAGCCGTCGCCTCCTGGGAGGACGGCGCACACAAGCCGAAAACCCAACAGCTGCACAACATCACCGCTCGCGGCACTCTCGGCGGGACCTTCTGGGGACTGCTGTTCGGACTGCTCTTCTTCATCCCCCTGATCGGGGCCGCAGTCGGCGCAGGCATCGGCGCCATCACGGGAGTGATGACCGATGTCGGGATCAACGACGATTTCATCAAGAAAGTCCGCGAACAGGTCACGCCTGGAACGTCCGCTCTCTTCGTTCTGAGCTCGGATGCCGTACTCGATCGCGTTCATGAAGGTTTCCTCGGCCAGAGCCCTGAACTCATCTCGACCAACCTGTCACACAAGGAGGAAGCTAGACTCCGCGAGGTGTTCGCCGACTGACCTACGCTCCTGACCTGCGATTACCTTTCGGACAGGTCCCAGTCCGATCACGAAATGGGTTCGACAACAAGCACATAACAATGCCACCGAGGATCGCGCCGAAAGCTCGCATGATCATTAGCATCCGCAGATACGCAGCTTTCTATTTGATTCACAATTCCCGCCAGACATTGTCAGGGGTTCGAGGTGGTTCTCAAAAGGCGCTTGGTCCTGGCTGTATTCGCCGCGACCTTTGCCATCACCGCGGTCTGGGCTCACGCAGACGCGGCACCGTCGCGGTCGTCGGTGCCCGCTCCACGCTGGATCGTCGTCTCGGGGTCGGTGCCCGGCCTGGTGGAAGCCGGGTTACCCCAATCCATCCTCGACCAGGCCAACAATCCCTCCACGCTCCTGTTGGTCCAGCATGTCTACACCAACAGCTACCTGCCGAACGGCACCCCGACCTTCAACTACCGCAGCACCGTCGACTTGACGCGGGCGCTGCGAACCGGTCAGGTCCCTGATTCCATGCCATGGTTGATGCTGGATCTGGAGGCTTCGTCGCTGACCCCGGAGGGCGAGCAGCGCGATCCGATCGGCGCGCTGCGCGGCGCGTTGGCGGTGGCCCATCGACACAGCAAGCAGTTGATCTTCGCACCCGCTGTCGATCTGATGAATGTGCTGGAACCCGGGTTGTCCGGGGATGCGCTGTACAAGGCATTCATCGATCGTTTGGTTACGCCGGGTGCAGCGATCGCCGACGGCTTCGAGATCCAGTCGCAGCGCACCGAGGCGACCGAGTATGCGACGTCGTTCGTCAAGGCTGCGGTGCAGGCCGCTTATGCCGTCCACCCGCCCGGTGCACCGGTGCTGGCGGGAGTCAGCACCAACCCCAACGGGCGGCAGGTGAGCGCCGACGACATGGTCACCGTCTACAACGCCGCAAAGACGGCAGGGGCCACGGGTTACTGGCTCAACATTCCTGGCGGCGGCGCAGAGTGCCCCAATTGCGGTGAGCCGCAATACGATGTCGCGGTCGAGTTCTTGGAGAAGATCTCCTCGAATCCGGGTCCACCGACCGAGACCGGTTTCCCCACCGTGTTTCCCACCGAAACGGGTCTGCCCACCGAAACGGGCCTGCCGACGGCGATTCCCACGGGTCGACCGCTCAGTTGATCGTCGTCAATCGCTCTACGGCGTCTATGGAGATGCGGTGGCTGAACAGCGGCACTATCTGCGGAAGACTTGCCACCAGATGATGCAACGCGTCGCCGGGGTCGTCACCGACCCCTGGACCATCTGTGGGACCGATAAGTCGTGGGATCTCGAAGCGATGCCGAACGCGTGTGTCGCGACGAGCGCCCATCCCAGGAGCCGCTGACACGGTTGCCTCGTGTACACCCGCGTTCTCATCGGCATCGATGAGGTTCTTCAGCAAGTGGATGACGTGACTCGAATGCTCCCCGGTGGTGCCGGACCCTGGTGCGCTCGGGCGCTCATCGCGTGGGCCCGAATCCCCGTCGAGCTGGTGATGCTCGATCAGATCCACCCGTAACGAGGCTTGGTACCGAATACTCGCAGCCGTCACCCGCAGTGCGCCGCGACAAGGTGGCGCCATGGATCGGGTAGCAAAGTCGCACAATTGACCGCATGCCGCGATCACGGCAGCCAAATCCTCTGGCGATGCGGCCGATGACACATCAATGGTGAAGCGGATCGCGCCGAGGGCCCCGTCGGGAAGCACGAGTGGTTCCACGATGGGATCGGATATCCCGACAGCGCGCGTGGAGAGTGCATCGGATAGGTCGACGTGCGTCGTGTCTGTGTGGGTGAGATTCGTGCCGTCCAGCGTCGCGCCGGTGAGGACGGCGCCGTCGAGGGTCGTGCCGAAGAGGACCGCCCGGGTCAGGTTGGCGTCCGTGAGGTCCACGCGTGTGAGGTTCGCGTCGGTGAGGTCGCCGTGTGTCAGGTTGGCGTGAGCCAGGTTGGCGCCGGTGCAGTGCGCTCCGGTGAGGTTGGCGCCGTCCAGAACTGTGTGATCGCCGACGACCCCCACGAGGTTCGCTCCCGTCAGGTTGGCGTTGGCGAACGTCGCGCGGGGTGCTTTTGTCCCGAACAGGCTGGCTTCGGTGAGGTTGGCTCCGGTGAAGTCTGCTCTGGCCAGATCGGCGCTGTTCAGGGTGGCTCGCGTGAGGGTGGCGTCGGTGAAGTTGGCGCCGATTGCGGTGGCAGCGCCGAGGTTGGCGCCGGTCAGGGTGGCGCCGGAGAAAGTGACGTCACTGAGGTCCGCGCCGGACAGGTAAGCGCGGTAGAGGTCGGCGTCGGTCAGGTCAGCACCGATCAGTGTTGCTCCGACGAGGTTGGCTCCGGAGAGGTTGACACCGAACAGCGACTTCCCGGAGAGGTCCACGCCGTCGAGTTCGATCGCGTGGTCTCGATGGGCATCGCGCCAGGCATTCCATTGTCGAGGGTGCTCATCGATGAGCAATGTGATCGGCACTGTCGACATGGGGTGCCTCCTTCGATGAATCAGGATCGGCGCGGCTCGTCAGGTGGGCCTGCCTCGTTCGGCGAACCCGGAAACTGTTCGGCCACTGAGGTTTTCGTGGTTGCATCGGCGGATAGATCAGCGTGAGAACAGCGGCCAGGGTGAAGTAGCTGCGCAGCAATCGAAATGCGAGATACATGGGGATGTACTTCACCGAGCTCGGCCGCCAGATCAGGCAGACGATGACGGTCATGATCATCGACATACCCAATAGTGTGGCCACGATGGGCTGCCATCGCATGGTGGTGAATGTCGACTGAAAGACGATGCCTGCCAGCACTGCGTACATGATCAGCGGTGCGAGCATCGCTCGTCGTGCGGCGTTGACCAGGTTGAACGGCAGCACGAAGGTACCGATCATGGTCTGTCTATCGAACAAGATGGCCCTGTTACGGGCGGTTAGATGGTAGATGCTGCGGAACCATCGAGTTCGCTGCTCGCGCAGATGCTCATAGGAGGCGGGGGTTTCGCTGTAGTACACCGCTTTTGGGTCGGCGACACTTCGGTATCCAGCAGCGGCGAGCCGCATGCAGATATCGGTGTCCTCACCGTTCATGCCCTGCACCATCCCACCGACGCGGATGACCTGGCTGCGGCGGTAGATGGCGAACATACCCGGTATCCCCATGACACCGTCATAGCCGTCGAGGGACACCTGAAAGAACCCGTGACGCATGTAGACCTCGATCAACCGACACTTGTCGATCCAGGTCTTCTCCTCTGCGGGCATGGGGATTCCGCCGACGCAGCCGACATCTGGATTGGCAAAGTGTCGCATCGCGGTATCGAGGCAACCTGGGCCGATCGCCGTATCCGCGTCGATCCGGACGACGTACTCCTCGACGATGCGTTCGAGGCCCATGTTCAGCGCGATCGCCTTACCCGGTGTCGGGCATTCCAGGATCTCCCCGGTGATGTGCGTGCACGCGTCGATCGCCTCCTGGGCGACAGCATGCGTGTCATCCGATGACGCGTTGTTCACCACGTAGAGATGGATGCGCCCTGGGTAGGTTTCGGCTCCGCGATCGACAGATTCGATCGTTGCCGCGATGCTGTGTGCTTCGTTATGGGCGGGCACCAAGACCGCCACCGGCGGGCTGAATGCATGCTCTCGCGATTTGTTGAGCGCACGGACACCGAACCCGGCTGTAGATGCCGCCAAGACCTGCTGCATGAGAAACACACCCGCTCCCAAGCCCCCGAGGATGGCCCAGTTCTTCAACACGTCTACCACCGGTTCGAGGAGATGAACCGCGATGACGGCCACGGTGACGGCCAGGAGCAGGCACGTGGCCAGCTTGGCGAACGCAGCGGGCGGAATTCTCGGTGCGAGCGGTAAGGGCCCCTGTTCAGGCAGTTGGGCTTGACGCATCACTGTGTGCGGGAATATCGCCAGCGCCACCATGCCCGACACCATCTGTGCACCGAACGACGAGATCGAGACCACTCCGGCGTGCTGCAGGAGCCAGGCCAAGGCGTCCAGGGTGAAACAGAATGCGAGGTACTTCCCCAACAACGAACCGGCGATGAACAGACGCCGCCAGATGTTGGAGTAGGCACACAGTCCGTAGGTCAGGAAGAACACCACCAAGAACATCCGGAGGGGGAACTCCACATCGCCACGTGATGCCGTCAGGATCATGAGATCGGTCGGCAAATGCACGATATCGGTGTGTGCCAGAAATGCCCGCACGCACATCAGCACGATGGAGATCGCAACGAAGACGATCAGGAACCCATTCGTGCCGCTGGCAGGTCGATTGACGGCGTATCCTGCCGGCGCGCTGTCGACGGACCGGAAATGGTCGGCGATTGCCGCGCCGTGCGACGAGGGCGTGGTATCGCCGGTCTCGGCGGTGGTCATCCCGGCGGGACTTGGCGTGCCGGTGTGTTCGGAACGACGCTGCCATCAGCGTTGATCGCGACACTTCCCTGGGTGGTGACGATCTGAGCCGATTCGGTCCCGAAGTCCGGGAGTTCCGCCGCACCAATGGTGCCCTGGTACTGAATGTAGAGGCCCAGTGCCCGACTCGTGCTCGTAGCGGCCTCCACCAGCAGACCGTTGTCGAAGGCGGGAATGTCCACGGTCGCCCCATCAGATCCCGAGGTGATCCGTCCGTCCTCGAGCCGGACGACCGGGTCAACGGTGGGCGTGGGACCGACCACGATGAACGGCTTGCCGGACATCGGTTGCGTTTTCCACCGGAAGTCTGGATTGACCTGGGCAGGAACGAAGTCGGTCAATGTCGGGATGATCGCGTTCAGTTCGTCGACCGCGTTGACACCCTCGGTGTTGGGCACATAGATCGCGAATCCGGGTGCCAATCCTCGTGGCACAGCGGTGAACCCAGAGCCTTGGGCATTGCCGAGCTGCAACGCCGAATCGGATTGGAGCTGAATCGGATAGCTGGACACCCTGACGTCACAGCCGCCGAGGTCCCGGTCACGCTGCACTGTGAGAGTCAGCATGTTGTTCAGCCGCTGATCTTGCGGCGGCAGGTCGATTTCGACCTTCCCACCGGTCTGGTTCAGTACACGACTGCCGAGCAGATCGCCGTTGAGATCGGCGTTGAGTATCCACCTCAGGTCGGGTGGTGATGCCGGGAGTTGGAAACTCGCCCGCAGCACCTGTGGGAGGCGACCACCGGGCAGATCGGCGAGCGAGTAACCGACGCGCCAACGCCTTGTCTCCGTGATCTGTCCGTTCGACAAGTCTGCGCCCAACTGCTCCAACGGCACCTCGCCGCCGCTCGCCGGCGCAGTGGTGACCGTCTTCGGCGCGCTCGCGGTCGAGTCCGCGGTGGACACCGTCGGCTCGGTCAAGTACGTCGAGACCAGCCCACCATCCGGAGCAGTCACCCCCACCACGGTGGTGCCGTCGACCGTTCCTGCAACCACACCGGGCGCCGCATCTTGCGGCTGCGACCAACCATCCTCACCGTTCAATGTGTCTGCCGGGCCCACGAGGATCGCGTTGCCGACATCTGAATCCGGTAGCTGACCGGCGAACGTCACCCGGTGTCCGGCACGGGTCAACACCATGCCCAACTGCGCCGCCGCGGTGCGCCACTGATACGCCTGGTCGGCGAGCACCACGGTGAGGTCACGATCCCACGAGACCACGGCGTCGCGCACGGTGTGTACCGGCTCGTCCAGTGCGGCTTCCAACGTCGTATCCGGGTCGAGATGGATCTGCATTCCGGCGGTGTGGTCGGGCGTGCACGTCTGGTCGCCACGTGTCCCGTCAACCCGAATCTGAACCCGCACCTGACCATCGTCGGAGGCCTGACTGGGCACTGCGATGTAGCCCTCGATGTCATTGTCGCCGGAGGCCAGTTCCTGCTTGTAGACCTGCTGGCCGTCCATCAATACGCTGAGGAAGACCGTACTGTCGTCGGGGACCTGCGTGGTTCCCGACAGATGGAGCCGAGTTTCACCACGCCGCGAATCAACGGGCAGCGCAACGCGATAACTCGTCGACGGAGAGTCGTCGGTCAACCACACCCCGTCCGGATGCCCTGCACCGGCCAGCGTTTTGGAGAAGATCCGGTCCGCCGGCACTCCGAGACTGTGATCGTCGGCGTCCTCGGTGAACCAGGTCGGCCGAGCCACAAAAACCACGAGAAGCACAACCAGAGCAAGGCCCAGTACCACCCACGCCGCCTTGGGCACCGAACGTCCACGCTCACCGGAGAAGTAGGTCGACGGTTCGGGGCGTCGAGCGTCCAGAGGTTCCGACTCCGAGCCCGCGCCTCGTGGCTCTTCTGACGGTGTGTGGTCGTCGCTCACACAGAGTCCCCCTCCACCGCCGTCCTACGGTTCTTGTTCCAGTACGACTTGGCAGGAATGCGCTTCGTGTCCACCCTATCGGCAAACTGGCGAGCCAGTTCCGCTTCTGCTTCCAACAATCCCGAACGCAGCGTGATCGGTTCGAGGCCCAATCCCAGCAGCCTGTCGTTGCGTGCCGAGAGCTCGTTCTGGTCGGCCTCCTGTCGCGGATTGGCCACCGTGTTGACCTCCGCACCCAACGTGTCTGCCACCAGTCGAGCGAGAGTGGACACACGGTGAGTTTCGGTCATCTGGTTCATGACCCGCACCTGCCCGGACACTTCGTCGCCGGATTCCACAGCCAGACGGATACAGCGCACCGTGTCACGAACATTGATGAAAGCTCTTGTCTGGCCTCCGCTGCCGTGCACCGTCAGGGGGTAGCCGACAGCGGCTTCCACTACAAAGCGATTCAGGACGGTTCCGTAGTCACCGTCGTAGTCGAATCGATTCATCAGACGTGGGTCACGTTCGGTCTCTTCGGTCTGCGTGCCCCAGACAATCCCCTGATGCAAATCGGTGACGCGCACCCCATCGTTGCGCGCATAGAACTGAAAGAGCAACTGATCCAACGACTTCGACAAGTGATAAACACTCCCCGGTAACGTCGGATACAGAATGTCGCGGCTGTGCATCTCACCCTCGCGATCGGGGTAACTGACCGTCAGGTAGCCCTCAGGAAGATCTACCGGCACCGTTTCATAGCCGTAGACACCCATGCTCCCAAGGTGCACCACGTGCGTGTCGAGCCCCAACGCGATGATCGCAACGATCAGATTGTTGGTCGCATTCAGATTGTTGTCGATCGTATAGCGCTTATGGGCCGGGTCCTTCATCGAATAGGGCGCCGACCGTTGCTCGGCAAAATGCACGACGCTGTCCGGGCGCGCCGAATCGAGTAGACGCACAAGCGAGTCGTAATCATGGGCCACGTCGATGTCGGCAAACCCGATCTGGCGGCCGGATACCTCGTACCACGCCTGGATACGCTCTGACATCGTCGCGATCGGAGTCAGGGACTGCACACCCAACTCATCGTCGGCCCGCCGCCGGACCAGATTGTCGACGATCGTCACGTCGTGGCCATGCTCAGACAAGTGCAGCGCACTCGGCCAGCCACAAAATCCGTCTCCACCCAACACCAAGACCCGCATTGACGCCTCCCGATTGCTCGAATTGGACGGTTCGACGTCTGCGTCGACTGCCAACACATCGCCCACCGGAACCTTCGACCCCAGACCTAAACCTCCACGACCTCGACATCTCGGGCATCACCCTTCGGGTGTGAGATATGGATCACATCCAGCTAACGGATCAGACTCCCCGCGTAGTCACATACCCCGCGGCGCTTGGCGAGAAATCGACGCACTATTCCACATAGGATTCACGAAACGTGATCCGACGTGCATGACACGAAACCGGACGACAGGTCCGGTTGGAGATCAGAGAGCAAAGGGGGCGGTACCACTGAGTGCGCCATTCGTCTGGCAGCCCGTCCCGTGGTATCTCACCACCCCACCACACCCACGTGCCGACATCGTGGAGCGACCTCGCGTCCGAAACCGCCTGGACACGTTGATCTCCAACCACCGGGTGACCCTCGTCAGTGCGCCGTCCGGATACGGCAAGACGGTTGCCGTCGCGGACTGGACGCATCACACCGATGCGCCCGTCGCCTGGTTGTCGATGACCCGCAGGAACGACGACCCCGCGGAGTTGCTGCGCGGCATCGTCAGTGCCGTACAGAACGCGCGGGGATACGCCGACCAGCAGGAGAACCTTTCCGCGGTGCGCGCCGCACCAGGCAGCCCGTCGAACGCATTCGCCCAGCTCGGCCAAGCCATCGACCAGATGGGCCGACCACTGGTCCTGGTCATCGACGACGCGCACCGGGCGGCGTCGGTCCTCGGCCACCCCGAGGTGTCGAGCTTCCTGACAGACGGTCCCGTCGACATCCGATTCGTCCTGGTAGGGCACGGCCGGCTCGCCGGCGCCCTCAGTCGACTGACATTGCACGGAGACGCGGCACTGATCGGGGCACCCGAACTCGCCTTCACCGAGCAGGAGATCCGCCACGCCGCGCCGCGCGATCTCGACCATCACGACCCCACGGTGATCCACGGAGCCACCGAGGGCTGGCCGATCGCCGTTCGCCTGTACCTGGCCGGTGCGCGAGCCGGAGTCCCGTCACGGGTCCGCCCCGATCACGACGACCTGCTCACCGACTACATCGCCGACGAGGTCCTCGGCCAGTTGGAGCCCGAGCTCGCCGATTTCATCCTGGCCTCGACCACCACCACCCGCGTTGATTCCGCACTGGCAGCCGCGTTGAGTGAACGGCACGATGCTCCAGCACTTCTCGACCAGTGCACACACCGCAACCTCTTCCTAGGCGAGTTCGCCGGAGACAGTGACGGCACACGTGTGTACGCATGGCATTCCCTGTTCGCCAAGCATTGTCGCCGGATCCTTCAACAGCGAGATCCGCAGCGGCAGCGCCAGCTACACCGATGTGCCGTCGAACATCTACGCCACACTCGTCCGTTCATCGCGGTCGACCTCGCACTTGCGATCGATGATCCGATGCTCGCGACGTCGGTCGTCACCGACACCTGGATCGGTCTGGTGATCGAATCCGACGCGGCACGTCTGGAACTCGTGGCCAGTGCACTGGCAGAGCGCGTCGAGAAGCGCCAACGCGTCGAACTGGAGTACATCCGTGCATGTTGTCGCGGCATCCGCGGCGACCGACTCGGGGCAGACCGGATCTTCCGCGAAGCAGATCACCTCGCCGCCGACCTACCGGCCGCTGACACCGCCTCGTTGACCCGCGCGCTGGGGCTGCTCTTGCATGCCGACGGTCGCGACGACATCCTCGCGGCACGTTCGGAAATCGTTGCGTCCCTCGATGACCCAGAGGTGGCGACCACGCTCAGCCCGATCGTGAGGGCCGGTGCCACCTTCATGGCGGGGTGGATCGATGCCCGCCTACGCCTGAACTCCGACCGCGGGGTGATCTGGTTACGCACGGCCATGCATGATTGCCGCGATGCCGGGCTCACCGGCATCGCGCAGCGCGCCGAGGTCAACTACACATTCGCGTTGGCCTTCGCGGGACAGTTCACCGAGGTCCTCGATGTCCTCGACACCAGCCCCGCCGGCTCCGACGACAATGCCTGGGACTACTACGACAGCGGCATCGAGCACTTCACCCGCGGTTGGGTGCAGTTCTGGCGCGGCGATGTGCACGCCGCACTCAAATCCTTCACGCAGACGGCTGATCTGCCTCCGTCGATGGACGGGTTCCCGCCGTTGTCGCGTCTGTATCGCGTGATCTCGGCGGCCACCCTCGGTGACCTCGGTGCTGTCATGGATGCCGAGCCTGGGATCGGCCTGGTACGTGACGAATACCTGCACGGGATTCCTTGGCCGGTGTATCTCCGGCTCGCCCGGGCACGTGCGGCCGAAACACGCGGCGAGACGGCCACGGTACGTCAAATGATCGCGGAATGCCAAGACGCCGAAAGTATTCCGGTGTCACTCGCACTCTTCGCCGGAATACTCAGGCGGATCGGGGATCTGGGAGCCGCACAGCGCATGCTGTCGTCGCTGGACGGCATACAGGTGCCGCAATATGTCGAAGCCTACGCACTGCTGACCAGTGCCGCGATCGCGTGGCAGACCGGGGATCGTGAACGTGCGCACCGGGTCCTAGAGCGATCGGTGATGCTCGCCGCGCCCGAACGGATCGCATTGCCGTTCGTCGACAACCCCGACCACGCCACCACCACCCTCCTCGAAGCACATCTGCCGCGCAGCACTCGGGCTGCCTTCATCGGCGACTGCCTGGCCCTGCGAGAACCCCTCGTCCGGCGTGCCGACACCACGGCGACTCCGCTGACCCGTCGCGAGCGCGAAGTGCTCGAGTATCTGCGCACACCGCTGACCATGGCGGAGATCGCCGCGTCCATGTTCGTGTCGACCAACACCCTCAAGTCGCACTGTCGGTCGGCCTATCGAAAGCTTGGTGTCACGAGTCGTCGTGAGGCGGTGCGGATCTCCGAATCCGGCGTCGGCAGTGGTCCTACGCCTTGCCCATGAGCCCAGGCGTCTCGTCCAGCGCGAGTTGCCACGACTCTCAAATCATCCCGTTTCCGCAGGTCGAAGGCTTGCACAAGACGATGGACGGCGTCGTGCCGTCGATCCGGATCTCCGGGTCCTGCACGTCGTGGGTCAATGAGAGTGATCCGGTCGCATCACGCCGTCACGCAAGTACTGCACGCTCAGAATTGATACCGAAAGGGTGAGTCGCAGACTTCCATAATCCGTAGGCTTGCGGCAGGGGTATGCCGGGCATGCACACAGACCACGAAACGGAGATGTCTCTATGACTGATCACATCGAATCCAAGCCTGTCACCCAGACCATCGTGGAGCACCAGAAGAACGTTCTGCGAACCTTGCCGTTCGACGATGTCCAAGACTTCGACGATGCAACACGCGGCCTGATCGGCAAACGACTTCCCAATGCCATCAAAGCCGCCGACGGCACCGTGGTGTGGGACAACGACACCTACGACTTCCTCACCGGTGACGCGCCGGATTCCGTGAATCCCAGTCTCTGGCGTCAGTCCCGTCTGGTCGCCGAGCAAGGCCTGTACGAGGTCGTCGAGGGCATCTACCAGGTGCGCGGCTTCGATCTCGCCAACATGACTCTCATCGAGGGTGATACCGGCGTTCTCGTCTTGGATCCGCTGGTCACTGAAGAGACTGCGGCAGCAGCCCTTCAGCTCTATCGTGAGCATCGCGGCGACCGCCCGGTCACCGGCGTGCTGTACACCCATCCGCACGTCGATCATTTCGGCGGCGTCAAGGGTGTCACCACACAGGAGGACGTCGACGCGGGACGTGTTCCGGTGATCGCTCCCGAAGGATTCACCGAGCATGCCGCGTCCGAGAACGTCTATGCAGGAACAGCAATGGCCCGCCGCTCGGCCTACATGTTCGGAGCAGCGCTGCCCCGCGGGCCTCACGGCGCAGTCGGCGCCGGACTCGGGCAGACGGTTTCGACCGGCAACATCACTCTCATCGCCCCGACCCTCGACATCACCACGACCGGACAGACGGAGACCGTCGACGGTGTCCGGATGGTGTTCCAGATGGCACCGGAAACCGAGGCTCCCGCCGAGTTCCTCGTGTACTTCCCGGATCACAAGGCCCTGTGTGCGGCAGAGGATGCCACGCACACCCTGCACAACCTGCTGACCTTGCGCGGCGCACTCGTCCGAAACCCTCACGCGTGGACCCATTACCTCACCGAGACCATCGATCTGTTCGGCGACGATCTCGAAGTGGTGTTCGCATCGCATCACTGGCCGACGTGGGGACGCGAGCGAGCGGTCTCCTACATTTCCGAGCAGCGAGACCTCTATGCGTACCTGCACGATCAGACTCTCCGTCTGATCAACAAGGGCTACACCGGCATCGAGATCGCAGAGGAACTCACACTGCCTCCCGCACTCGATCGCGCGTGGCATGCCCGCGGCTACTACGGGTCGGTCAGTCATGACATCAAGGCCATCTACCAGCGCTATATGGGCTGGTTCGACGGCAATCCGGCCCATCTGTGGCAGCATCCCCCGGTCGAGCAGGGCAAACGCTATGTCGAGTTGGTCGGTGGTGCCGACGTCATCATCGAGAAGGCACGAAAGTCATTCGACGAAGGCGATTTCCGCTGGGTGGCCGAGATCATCAGCCACGTCGTTTTCGCCGAACCCGACAACACTTCGGCACGCGAGTTGCTCGCCGACACGCTCGAACAGCTCGGCTACGGCGCCGAGAACGGCATCTGGCGCAATTTCTTCCTCTCCGGCACCACCGAACTGCGCAGCGGCAAATTCGGTACCCCCACGGTGTCTGCGTCGGCCGACGTGATCGCCCAACTCACGCCGGAGATGTTGTTCGACGCGATCGCCATCCAGATCGATGGACCACGAGCGTGGGACGAGAAGTTCTCGATCGACATCGTCATCACGGACGCCGATACGCGCTACCGGATCCGCGTGCAGAACGGCGCCCTCAGCTACAGCGCCGCAGCACAATCCGGTGAGGCTGACGTCACGCTGTCGACCACGCGACGCGCGCTGCCCACCATCGCAACCGGCGCACTGACTGCCGAGGCATTGTCGGCCGCCGGTATCGAACTGACCGGGGACACATCCGTACTGGGCCGGCTCGCGGCGCTCCTCGATCCGGGCGACAAGGATTTCTCGATCGTTACTCCCTGAGACTGTCGGGCGGCCCATCGAAAGCTCGGAGTCACGAGTCGTCGTGAGGCGGTGCGAATCTCCGAGTCCGGCCTCGGCTGGGTGCTGCGTCTGACCCGCGAAACCGGACCGTCGAGCGGTGAGGGGTGTTAGGTTGTCTCATCCAGCGTGAGGAGTTGCCGCGATGCTCGAACTCATCCCGACCTCTCAGCGACGCACCATCGACGAACTCGACGATCGGCTGGACCTCCGCATCGGCGACTCCCGGGCCAAGCTGTCGGCGTTCTGGGTCATGCTCGTCCTGTCCGGGGTGATCGCGGTCTCCGGTGTGGTCGCCGACAGTACGGCCACCGTCATCGGCGCGATGATCGTCGCCCCGCTGTCGACCCCGATCCTCGGCGTCGGCCTGGGTATCGTCAGCGGTCGCGGACGGCTGGTGTTGGCGAGTCTCGGTCTGATCCTCGCCGGTGTGGTGATCGTGGTGGCGTTGGGTGCGGTTGTCGCGCAACTGTTGCCGAATCCCACCAACGTTCTCGCCAATTCGCAGGTCCTTGGTCGGACGTCGCCCACCCTGGTCGACCTGCTGGCGGCGCTGGCCACCGGTCTGGTCGGCGCGATCGCCATCACCCGCCGCGACGTGGGCGACGTCCTTCCCGGCGTGGCCATCGCGATCTCCCTGGTGCCTCCCCTCGGTGTCGTCGGGGTGTGCCTGGGTTCCGGGGCACCGGCCCTCGCCCTGGGTGCGTTCGTGCTGTTCGCGTCCAACGTCGTGGCGATGATCATCACGAGTGTCGTCGTGTTGACGATCGGCGGCTACGGCCGAGAAGCCGCACGCAAGCGCGAGGATTCCGGGCTGAACCGTCGCCGCGCCTACCTGGTCCTGGCGATCGCGCTCGTCGCCGTGGCGATCCCGATGGTCCTGTTCTCCCTGACGTCGTTGTGGTCTCGCCAGATCAGCACCACCACGGACACCTGGCTCACCGACGCCGGTGTGACCACCGGTGAGGTCACCGGCGTCTCGTGGAGCGGGGACAAGGTGACCGTGAATGTGCTCGCACCTGCAGACCTGCCGCCCGTCGCCGATCTACAGCAGATGATCGACGATGTGTTGCCGTGGGACCCGCAGGTCGAGGTGCTCCACACCGTCGGCGGTCGGGAACCGGCTTGAGCTCACTCAGGCTTTCGTGATTCTCACCTCTGCGGGGTGATGGACCGGCACACTCGGATCGACAGGGTTGAGAGGCGACGACGTGTGTCGCGAGGTATTCGAATCGAAAGGTGATCTCCATGGCCAACCCACGTGAGGCGTCCACCGCAATCGTCGAGTCCAACACCGAACTGCGGGACAGTCTCCCGTTCGCCGACACCCGCGATGGCGACGCGGCCGAGCGTGGCTTCATCGCCGCGCTGGACTCACCGGTGGTCACCGACACCGCGGGCACTCCGGTATGGAATTGCGAGGAGTTCGACTTCCTCGGCGACGATTGCCCGCCGACCGCCAACCCCAGCCTGTGGCGTCAGTCCGCGCTGGTGGCCAAGCACGGCCTGTACGAGGTCTCCGAACGCGTCTACCAGATCCGTGGACTGGACCTGTCGAACATGACGATCATCGAGGGAGATTCCGGTGTCATCATCATCGACCCATTGATCTCCGAGGAGACGGCGGCCGCCGGTCTGGCCCTGTACCGGAAACACCGGGGCGAACGCCCGGTGAAGTCGGTGATCTACACGCATTCTCACATCGACCATTTCGGTGGCGTGAAAGGCGTGACCACGCAGGACGCCGTGGACGCCGGTGAGTGCTCGATCATCGCACCGGCCGGGATGGTGGAGCATGCCGTGTCGGAGAACGTGTACGCGGGCACGGCGATGGGCCGCCGAGCGGCATACATGTACGGTGCGGCGCTTCCGCGCGGGCCACAGGGCGCGGTGGGCGCCGGCCTCGGCCAGTCGACGTCCACGGGCACGGCGACGCTCATCGTGCCGACCATCGACATCTCCACGACCGGACACACCGAGACGGTCGACGGCGTCACCATCGAGTTCCAGATGACCCCGGGTACCGAGGCACCCGCAGAGATGAACTTCTACTTCCCGCAATTGCGCGCGCTGTGCATGGCGGAGAACGCCACCCACACCCTGCACAACCTCTTGACCCTGCGGGGTGCGCTCGTTCGTGATCCGCATGTGTGGTCGAAGTACCTGACCGAGGCGATCACCATGTTCGCCGGCCGGTCCGACGTGTTGTTCGCCTCCCATCACTGGCCCACCTGGGGCACCGAGGAACTCACCGAGTTCCTTGCACAGCAGCGCGACCTCTACGGCTATCTGCACGACCAGACACTGCGTGCACTCAACCAGGGCAAGACCGGCCTCGAGATCGCCGAAGACATCCAGCTGCCACCGGCTCTGGACAACGCCTGGCACACCCACGGCTACTACGGATCGGTCAGTCACAACGTGAAGGCCATCTACCAGCGCTACATGGGCTGGTTCGACGGCAACCCGGCCCACCTGTGGGAACATCCACCGGTCGAATCCGCCAAGCGGCACGTCGGGTTCACGGGAGGCGCCGACGAGGTGCTATCCAAGGCACGAAAGACGTTTGACGACGGCGACTTCCGCTGGACGGCCCAAGTGGTGAACTACGTGGTGTTCGCCGATCCGGGCAACACGGCCGCCAAAGAGCTCCTCGCCGACACGTACGAGCAGCTCGGTTACGGCTCCGAGAACGGCACGTGGCGCAACTTCTATCTCATGGGCGCATACGAACTGCGCAACGGGTCCGTGGGCACACCGACGACCACCGCAGCTCCCGACATCGTCGCCGCCCTTGCCATCGATCAGATCTTCGATGCGGTGGCTCTCCGCGTGGACGGACCGGCCAGTTGGGATGCGCACATCGTCATCGACTGGGACATCACCGACGAAAGCCGCAGGATTCGCACGGAACTCCGCAACGGCGTTCTCATTCATTTCGACGTCCCCGCCGACGAGGGGCCCGCGGCAACTGTCTTCACCCTCACCAAACCCGCGCTGCTCGGAATCCTGCTCGGCGGCCAAGATCTCCGAGAGGCAGTCGACAACGGCGCGGTCACGGTGACCGGCGATCCGGGTGCATTGGCACAACTCGCCGGCCACCTCGATGATCCCGATCCGGATTTCGCGATCGTCACGCCCTGACGGACCGGCCCCTCCGACCCACCCGCCGGACGCACCGGCCGCATTCCGAGCCGACAAGGAGGCATCGACGATGAGCGATGAATCACCCGGCGACGAGGGCGAATCCCGCGTCCCGGTGGGGAAACTGATCGCGATGACCCCGGTGGGCATCGCGGTCGGAACGCTGTGCGCGCTCGGTCTCTGGGGTATCTCGGAGCTCGCCGGACTCATCGAGCGCCTCGTCTGGGCCGATCTGACGTCTGCCCTGGGTGTGTCCCCAGACGAATGGTGGTGGATCGTCGCGGTTCTCACCGCAACGGGCCTGCTCGTCGGCCTGGTGGTGAAGTACTTCCCGGGCCACGCGGGTGACGATCCGGCCACCATCGATCTGATCTCGACGCCACTGCCACCACGCGTCGTCCCCGGTCTCGCTGTCGCGGCGATCCTGTCGCTCGCAGGCGGCGTGAGCCTCGGTCCGGAGAATCCGATCATGGCGATCAACGCAGCGATCATCGTGGCGTTGGGAGCACGCATCGTCCCTCGGGTCGCCACGAAGGAGTGGATGGGGCTGTCGACGGCCGCGACGATCGGCGCCCTGTTCGGCACACCGGTGGCGGCCGCGCTGATGCTGTCGGAGGCCAACGCGGGCGACCCACGCATCCCGCTGTGGAATCGCCTGTATGTCCCACTGGTGGCAGCGGCGACAGGATCGTTCGTGATCCTCCATTTCACCGATCTCGACCTGTCGATCGGGCTGCCCGCCGAAAAGGTCGGTGGGGTCGTCGATGTGCTGATCGCGATCGGTGTCGCGGTGGTGGCCGCCGTCGTCGGGGTCGTCGCCGCAGCGTTGTTCGATCCGCTGCACCGAGTGCTTCACGTGGCGATCAAGAATCCCGTGATTCTGCTGACCGCGGCCGGGGCGTTCCTCGGTCTCCTCGGGGCGGTCGGCGGAACCATCACACTGTTCAAGGGTCTGGAGCAGATGAAAGAGCTACCGGACCGGATGGCCACCACGACGGCCCTGGGATTCCTGGCCTTCGCGGGGATCAAACTGTTGGCCCTGATGCTCGCCAGCGCGTCCGGTTTCCGAGGCGGACGGATCTTTCCCGCGGTCTTCGCCGGCGTGGCATTCGGGATCGGAATCCATATGTGGCTGACCGACTTACCGCTGACGATCACGGTCGGTGCGGCAACCATCGGGATCGTGGTCGTCGCAACCCGTAACGGGTGGGTGAGCCTGTTCCTCGGCCTCGCGGTGGTGCCGCAGTTCGACCTGCTGGTGCCGCTGCTGTTCGCAACACTGGCCGCATGGCTGGTGGTGGCGAATGCTCCCGAGTTCCGCGCGACCCCCGTCCCGCAGACATCAGGTCATCGACCCGGAGGTGAATGACATTCGGTACTCGCTGCGGCAGTGGGGCGGTCGGTTGTCCCGTCCGCGACCGGCGGACGCGGTCTCGGGGCTCGTAACCGCCCTGTTCTCGATTCCCGAGGGCATGGCATACGCCTCGATCGGCGGATTCAACCCGGTCAATGGCCTGTACTCCGGCATGGTCTCGACACTGGTCGGCTCGGTCTTCGCGCGCACCGTCCTTATGGTCACCACGTTGACCAGTGCCATCGCGTTGTCGTCGCAGAGCGTTCTCAGTTCGGCCGGTCTCGATCCCCACGACGTCGGCAACATCGCGATGCTCACCGTCGCCGTAGGTGCGGTGATGCTGGTCTTCGGTCTCCTGAAGATCGGCGCGATCATGGATTTCGTCTCCAGCGCGGTGATGACCGGCTTCACCGTCGGTATCGCAGTCCAGATCGTCGCGGGCGTCCTCGGAGATGTGACCGGCTACGACCCCGATGCGCACAACACCGTGCTGAAGTTCGTGGACGCCGGCGCGCACATCTCCCGATGGTCCGTCCCAGCGGTGACCGTCGCGCTGGCCACGATCGCAGTGTGGGCGGTGTTCCGGTTCATCAAGCCGCTGAAGTCGTACGCCACGTTGATCGCACTGATCGTCGTGACCGCGATCTCCGCCGCGATCGGCACGGACATCAAGACCGTCGGAGACATCGCACAGGTGCCCAATAGTCTTCCCCCGTTCACAGTTCCCGACATCACGGCCTTCCCCGATCTGATCCTCGGGGCCTTCGCCATCGCACTGGTTGCGTTGGCCCAGGCCGCCGGTATCTCGGCGGCGGTGCCGAACCCCGACAAGTCACGGCCGAGCGCATCCGGAGATTTCTCCGCCCAGGGTGCGGCCAACATCGTCGGCGGCTTCTTCGGCTCGCTGCCCACCGGAGGGTCGTTGTCACGGACCGGTGTCGCCGTGTCGGCAGGTGCGCAGACGCGATGGGCGGGAATCTTCGCCGGGGCCTGGCTCGTGGTGGCCGTCCTGCTGCTGGGTTCGGTCGCCGAGATCATCCCGATGGCCGTGATCGGCGGATTGCTGTTCGTGATCGGTTTCGAACTGATCGAGGGTCGTTGGGCCGACATCGTTCTCGTGCTGCGCACCGCGCGGCTCAGCGCGGTCGCGATGATCGCGACGTTCGTCGCCACCACGCAGTTTCCGCTCCAGGACGCGATCCTGGCGGGCGCGGCGATCTCGCTGGTCCTCTACTGTGTGCAAGCCGCACGCTCGGCCCGTTTGACGGCCCTGGTCCCCGACGACGACGGCTGGCACGTCACGGCTCCCCCGAAGACCCTGCCCACCAACGACATCACCGTTCTGAACTATTCGGGTGTGGCGCTGTTTGCCGAAGTCCCGCGCATCGCCGAGACCTGGCCTGCGATGCCGTCGGAACCGGGCCACCACGTCATCATCCTGAGTGTCCGCGGCCTACCCGACGTCCCGTCGGCGACACTGCAGAAGTTGTTGCGTGACCGTGCCAAGGATCTCCAGCAGACCGGTGGGCGCCTCATCCTGGCCGGTGTGCGGCCACCCATGATGACGACCATCCGGCGTGTCGGTCTGGCCGACGCGCTCGGACCGCACAACGTGTTCCCGGCGTCCGACCGTGTCTTCGGTGCGCTCGACGACGCCTACGCCGAAGCGCAGCGGTGGATGCGGGAGGAGTGAACGGAAACACTGGGCCGCACGCCCACCAGCACACTCATGCGAATGTGCTCGTCACGCCCTCACCGTCACGGCGGGTGGCTCCCACGAGCCGCCGAGGATGGCGTCGTCCGGCCAGTAGGCACGGAGATAGACGGAGAACTCGTCGTCGGGAGCCGGTAACCAGTTGGCCAGCAGTTCCGGTTCGGTGGGGCGTGGACCTCCGATGGTCAAGGTCAGAGACTCGTCGTCACCGAACGTGAGGTTCTTGTTCTTGGTGCCCAAGGAATAACGATCCAGATCGTTCGGGTGGAAGAAGTGATGCTTGTTGTAGACGGTCAACGACCAGAATCCCTGAACAGGTGGAAGTTTGTCGGCGGCGAAATGGAGTTGGTAGCACGTCGAACCATGGAGCCGATCACCGGCCTCGTCGAGATCCTGGTAGTAGTAGGCGGTCTCGTTGGGTGTGTTGACGAAGATGTTGGCCTTGTCCATCGCGGTGCGTGACATGTAATCGAGGCCGAACGACGCGCCGTTGCGTTGGGTGGTCCAGTTGTGTGACACCGGAATACCGATGTTCCGGAACTCGAACATCTCCTTGACCACGAAGTCGGCCTCGATGGCCGCATTGTCGAGCGCAGCCCCCACCTGCGGATCTCCTTCTGCGGCCTCGAGTACGGCGCGAAACCACGTGTAGAGCGCTTCCTCACCGGGACGGGCCGGCACCTCGTCGAGGACCTCTGACAAGGCCGCGAAGTACTGCTTCGGGTCAACCCATTGTGTTTCTTGCTGATCCCCGGTGGCTTCGCTGCTGCCGTATGAGGGCACCGCCGACCAATCGGTGGTCTTCATCGAACCGTCGAACTCCGACAACGGGTACATACTGATCTGGTCGACGATCGGCGCGACGGCTTCACGATCTTCCGGTGTGTCGTCGAGGAAGACCCGCGGGATGACCACGCCGCAGCGAGTGTCGTAGCGGAACTCCCCGGTGATGCCCTTCGGCACCTCCCCGCTCCAATCCTGATGAGCCAGAAGGTAGAAGCCTGGTTCGGTGCCATACATCTTTCCGAGCTGGACGAAAGAATCGGTACGCTGATCGACGACTTGGTACACCCAGAACCGGTCACCGAAGTCGGGCACCTGGACGACCGACGGTCCGAGTTCGGCGTCCAACACACCGAAGCCGTAGACCACGTCCTGGTTCGGGCAGGCGACCACACGCTCTTCCGGACGTATGTAGTCTCGCAGCATGCCGATGGTCCCAGGGGGACCGGCAGGGACGATACCTGTGAGCAGGCCGGGAGCCGGCAGTTGTTCCATGAACACACGCCGGTTGTGCATGTTGACCAGCGGCCAACCCCAGAGATAGGCGGTACGACCGATCGTGCGGGCGTACTCTGCGGTCATCTTTGCGTTGGCGAATGCCGACATCGACGCGCTTCCCTTCATCAACGAGATCGTGCGGGCCCCTGGTCACGACCGTAGCCCGGTTCCCTGCAGAAAAGCACCACCCCGGCGGGGTTACATCGACATTCGGCGGCGGCACACCTCAGGCCAGGCCGGAGATGCCCTTACCGATCAAAACGACCGCGATGACCAGGATGAGTGTGGCCATCACGGACTTGTTGTTCGCCTCGAGCCACGCCTTCAGGCGGTCGAGCGGTCCGCGAAGCCGATCGGCAGCCACCTGATAGGCCACCACCGGGATCACGACCGTGGTCGCGGCGAGGATCGAGAACACCGCCACCGCAACGACATCCGAACCGACCGACAGCGCCGCCCCACCGACCGTCACACCTGCGCCGATGCACATCATCAGGTTCTTCGGATTGATCGCGGCCAGAGCGAAACCGAGCCCCAGAGCAGTCACCGGCTTCATGTCGTCGATCGCAGTCATCCACTTGGGGGTGCCGTGGTCAACACCTCGCACCCGCCACTCCCGGATGCCCTCGGCCAGCAGCGCCACGCCCAGAGCCAGTTTGATCCATGCGGTCGCGGTCGACGTCGAGTCGCCGAACGCTCCGCCGAGAAACACGAAAATCGTGGTGGCGATGACGATTCCGGCCAGCCAGCCGATCGCGAACCCGATGCTGGTGGTACGAGCCCGTTTACCCAGCAGCATGAGAATCGCGCCGATGATGGGTATGGGTGAGATGGCCACGCCAACCGCAAACGGGAGTAGATCACCGATCACCGCACCCATCGAACCGCTTCCGTCGCACTTCCTCTGATTGCGAAGCTACCTGCTCGCGGCACGCCATGTGTGCAGACGTCATGCTCCCACCCGGAATCAGCGTGGAAGGGCTGCGCCCTGATGTTCTCAACCGACCGAAAGTCCCGACGTGTGCTTACCTGGTCGGAGTGACCACCACTCATCTCGGCCAGATCTTCCATGTCGCCGGGCAGCCGACGGTGACGGACGCGTCCCGGGCGCTCGTGTGGCTGCCCGATGGCGCGTTGGTCGTCGACGATGCCGGTGACATCATCTACTGCGGCCCCCGGGATTCGCGACCACGACCGGCGGCTCCCGGAGCCGAGGCGATCCACGATCACGGCAGCGGATTCCTCATCCCCGGCTTCGTCGACACCCACCTGCATTTCCCGCAGACGTACTCGACCGATGCGTACGGCGGTGGGCATCTGTTGAACTGGCTCGACTCGTGTGTCTTCCCGGCCGAGGCCCGACTCGCCGACCCGGAATTCGCGGCACGAACAGCGCGGAACTTCACCGCCCGCCGCATCGCGGCAGGTACCACCGCCGCGATGGTCTTCGGTTCGGCGTTCCCACATGCACAGGAGGCCTTGTTCACCGCCACCGAGCGGGCCGGTCTGCGAATCGTCAGCGGGCGCGGCATCCAGACGGCAGGCCCGGCATCGGCCGCACCGTTGATGACCACCGAGCGCGCTGCGATCGAGCTCGCCGACGACGAGATACGTCGTTGGCACGGCACCGATTCCGACGATCCACGATCGTCACTGCGACACGTGGCGATCGTGCCGCGATTCGGGTTGTCGGTGACCACAACGACGCTCGCGGCGCTCGGCGAACTGTATGACTCGACACGCGACCGCGGGGTGTACATGCACACCCACCTGAGCGAGAACATCCACGAGATCGACCTGGTGCGTGAATCGTTCGGTGTCGACGGATACCTCGACGTCTTCGACGGCCGCTTCCAGCGTGGAAGTCGCACCGGCGGTTCGAGTCTCCTCGGCAGACGAACCATCCTGGCTCATGCGGTGCATTGCAACGACGACGAGCTGTCTCGGATGGCCGAGACCGGGTCATCGATCGCGCACTGCCCGGTCTCCCAACTCTTCCTCGGGTCCGGGACCATGCCTTGGCGGCGGACCGTAGCGGCCGGGGTGACCGTGGCCGCCGGCACCGATGTCGGCGCAGGCGATGAATGGCTGATCTCCCGCGTGCTTTCCGACGCCTACAAGGTCCATCTGTCCGAGCCCGGCGATGCAGGGGTCGCGATGCACCCGGCCGAGATGCTGTTCACCGGCACGCTGGCGGGTGCTCGGGCGCTCGATCTCGAAGACCGCATCGGCAATTTCGACGTCGGCAAGCAGGCCGACTTCCTGGTGATCGACGCGGGCCGCTGGGCACCGCTGGAATCGATACTCGCTCACGGCGTCCGAGCCGACGACGAAACCCTTGCCCGCGATCAGATCCTGTTCGGACTGTTGATGGGACTGCGGGAACCCGCGATCGCCGAGGTCCACGTGCAGGGCAGGCGCGTGACGGCGCCACCCGTTCCGCCGCCAGGATGCCGGATCTAGACCAACGCCCTCGCACGGGATCTCGATACGCGGCCCCGCTACGCTCGGACGCCACTCGATCAGCGATTAAACACTGCCTCGCCACGCTCGGACGCCACTCAATCAACAGACAGCAAACACACCTCGCTCCGCTCGAACGCCACTGGATTCGACAGGCACAGGCAGGCACACACACTGCTGGTCGAGTAGGCGCCGAGGCGCCAGCCGAGGCACCGTATCGAGACCAACGCTCTCGTACGGGATCTCGATACGCGGCCTCGCTAGCGCTCGGACGCTACTCGATCAGCGATTAAACACTGCCTCGCCACGCTCGAACGCTACTCGATCAGCAAGTGCGGGAATACCACTGTGCACCACCAGGACTCACCGCGCTGAACCTGTCGGAGGGTGCCTTTACAATGGCAATTGGGTGACGACTGTGGTGGTGAAAGACGTTGCCGCACAGTCAAATAACTATGGATAGACTCTTCCATGGGCACGTATGTTCGACTACAATCGAGTCATGCCGTTGGACACCCTGATACCCCTGCTGCGTGAGGTGACGATCGACGCCGATGCGTCCGGTCGCCACGTCTTCGACACCACGAAGACTTTGATGAGTCTGCGTAACCTCGTCGACCACCAACTGGCCGTGCACGCCGCGAACCTTGACCGTCTCGGGGTGGCGCAACGCACCGGCGGCCGCACCCGCAGCTTGTTGATCGAGATGGGAGCCGCACCCGCCGTGGCCGACCGGTGGCTACGCATCGGAGCCGCCCTGGACCGGTTGGAACGCGTCGCTGCCTACTCTGCGGACGGCGTGTTCTCCGGCGAACACGTCGACGCCCTGGTCCGGGGGATGGCCCACATCGACCAACGGGCACCGGAACCACTGTCGGCGGGGTCGGTGATCGAACACGAGTTGGCGTTGATCGCCCAGGCGTTCTCCGGTGCCACCCCGCGTGAGGTGTTGGCGGTGGCACGCGCGCGGGGCAATCAGATCGCCGACGACCAGGACGGTGTGCCGGCCGCCGAAGACCGGACGATCAACGAGGTCTCCACGACCGTGGCCGGTGATGGTCGGTTGGAGGTGTTCGCCAACCTCGACATCGTCACCGGCGAAAAACTCGTGTCCGCCGTCGAATCCCTGTCCCGCAAACGGCCAGAACCCGACGGATCCGAAGACGCCCGATCAGCCGGGCAGCGGCGCGCTGATGCGTTGGAAATGATCCTCGACGCCGCGGCCAAAGCCACCAGAACAGGTGACGCCGACATGGTGGTCGCCCCGAAAACACAGGTGAATCTGACCGTGCCCGCCGACCATCCGGATCGGGCAACCCTGGAATGGTTGGGACCGGTCTCCCAAACCACCGCACATTTGGTTGCCTGTGATGCCAGCGTCACCGTGTTCGACCTCGACGAGCACGGAGCACCCCTCGGCGTGAGCAACGGGACGAGGTTGTTCACCGTCCAGCAGCGTAAAGCACTCATCGTGCGTGACCAATGCTGTGTGAAATGCGGAGCCGCCGCCGGATATACGCAGTGTCACCACATCATCTACTGGTCACACGGTGGTGCGACCGTCATCGACAACGGCTGCTTGTTGTGCACCGCCTGCCACGCCCAGATCCACGCGTCCGACTGGGAGATCATCATGGGTGCCGACCGACACCCCTGGCTGATCCCACCCGCCGACGTCGACCCCACACGCACACCGCTACCGGCCTACAACCGACGCACCATGACACTGGCCGCCTGACCACCCCCGACCGAGCGCCGGCCTGCCCCGGTCCCTGCGGCACAGGGCCACCGCCCGCAGTGAAAGCACAGTCAGGAGGTTGATCTCGATACGCTCGCTCGGCTGCGCCTCGCGCGCTACTCGATCGGCGGCGGGTGAGCATCCCGGGCACGGACTCGATACCGAGCACATCCACAAAGCCAAAACAGGCTGACCCACCACAACTCTCACCAACACCTCAACCAACGACCCAGGACAGCCCCGGGACGTGCACGACCCTTGAAAACTCCACAGTGTGAATCGGAAACCCCGTTCAGGTGCCCGCCAACCAGCGACACGGCGGGCACCCGAACGGCGGCCATATCGCGACGTCCGAAAACCACCTGCCGACAGGCCGGAATGCTCGTCACGTTCGATACACGGGAGCAGGGGTAGTCGAGTAGCGGCGAGACCTCACCTGGGCGCCGAGATCATCATCTCCGCAATCGGTTTCAGCGGCGTGGATCTCGATACGGCTCCTCGGCTGGCGCCTCGGCGCCTACTCGATCGACGACAAAGCTCGGCATCGAACAGACAGCGACAAGGACCGACGCTGAACAGATAGCGACAAGGGCGGGCATCGGACAACCATCGACGAAGGACGACAACAAACAGTCAGCGACAAGGACCGGCCCCAAATATCCAGCGACAAGGCCCGACTTGAAGGGTCAGCCGGTCACTCCGAGATACGCAGACCGTCCCACTCGTGATCGTGCATGAAGCCCTCGGCGAGACCCACCTTGTACTTGAAACAGCTGCGCAGAATCCACATGTAGGCGAACGGCAACATGATCGCCGGCCGCTGGTCACCCCGGCACGAGATGACATCGTCGGACGCACGGAAGTCGCGGATGAACTGCCGGATGCTGCGATTCCCACGCGATGGTTTACGCCACCCGTAGAGCAGCATGCCGAGTCCGATCATCCGATGTGTGTCGGGATCCGGGGTGATGATCTCCTCGTTCTCCCCGAAGAATGCCCGGTCCACGCCGTCGTCCGGCCCGAACATCATGATGCCGCTGGTGGCACGCGGGTTGCATTCGATCGCAACCAATCCCCGATCGGGGTCTTCGATGAAGTCGACGCCGATCTGTCCGGTGAAGTTCACCTCACGCACGAACGACGACACCCGGTCGAAGATGCCGGGGTGATCGACGGATCGGAAATTCAGGCAGGAACTGCCGTCGATGGCGTAGTCGACCGGATACGTGGCGTGCGCGAAGATCTTGCCTTCCCGCACGATCGAATACGTGCAGTACTTGTTTCCCGACGCCCACTCCTGCGCGAGCCACGGGTTGGTGGGGTCGAACTCGAGCCAGTCGAGCGGATCCCCCGGCTGGACCTTGTGCACCTTCTGCGAGCCACGCGAGTAGCTCTCCTTGAGCGCGAACGGTTTGTCGAAATCGAGGTCCGCCACGTCCTCGCGCGAACGCAGGCGCGCGAACTTCAGGTGCGGCCGGCCCATTTCCACCAGCAGTTCGGAGAACTCGTACTTGTTGTGCAGCTGGTTCTCGAGTTCGAAGTTCGAGAGGAACAGCTCGCATTCCGGGGGGAAGATGTCCACCATCATCGACAGGATGTCGGTCTCCTCGTGGATCGGGATGACCATGTCGACCTTTTCGTCGGCGACGATGCGGGCGAGCGCGTGACAGTACGCGCGCGGTTCGAACTTGGGCGCGGGCACCCGATGGAATCCGTCGGCCGCATGCGAGTAGCGCGTGATGCCGATCGGGATGCTGTCGACGATGGTGACGCGATGCCCGCCCGCCGACATCAGTCGCGCGAGTTCGAGGGTCAGGAACGAGCGTCCGAAGGTGATCAATACGTGTTTGCGTCCGGGTGTCCCCACTTTTCCGAGTCTAGAGATGAGTGTTTAGGCTGACTCACCGACCCGGAAAAGGAATAGGCGATCCTCTCCGGACGTTGCACAATGCTGATATACGGCGACCTGGTCGAACTGCCGGCACCACCGGAGCCCGACCACCAGGCATGCGGGGTCCGGGGTCGCCGACCGGGCCGTTGTCCGACGCCACGACGGGTGGCTCGGCCGCCCGGGGACCCGGGATCGAGTGGCGGAGGTAGTTGCGATGTTCGTGATCGGTGTGATCGCGGCGTGTCTCGCGGCTGTCGCCTACGGTATGTCGACCGTACTGCGTGCTCTCGGTGCGCGCAGGGTTGCGACCACCGCGCGTGAAGAGGGCAGCGAGGCCGAGTTCACGAACTCGGTCGGCGGGCCGTCCCTGAAGTCGACGATGTCGACCTTCGTCGACCCGTCGTTCATACTCGGGACGACGATGGTGGTCGTCGGTTTCGCCGGCGGCGCGTTGGCCGCACGATTCCTGCCGTTGTTCCTCTCTCAGACCATCGTCTCAGCGAATCTCGTGATCACCGCGCTCCTCGGCACCATCATGCTGAACATCGCGCTGCACACCCGTGACTGGATCGCCATCTGGCTGGTGGTGTTGTCGCTGTGCCTGCTGGGACTGTCCGCAGAGCATCACACCGGCGGCGGCGAGAGCGCTGTTTTCCACTGGGAACTGTTCGTCGCGACGCTGGCCCTGTGTGGGATCGCGCTGTTCGGTGTGTACCGGCTCGGCAAGCACGCTGCCATCGTCGGCGGTGCGGCCGCCGGGCTCCTGTTCGGCATGATCGCGATCGCCGTGCGCGTCCTCGACGGTGTCGCCCCCTTCCACCTCGCCACCCTGCTGACCGACCCCGCCGCCTGGACCATCGCGTTCGCGGGCGCGGTCGGCTTCTTCGTGCAGACCGTGGCGCTGCAGGTCGGCGCGGTCAACGGTGTCACCGCGGTACTCGTCGTCGGCGAGACGGCAGGCCCCAGTCTCGTCGGGGTCCTGTTCCTCAACGACACCGCCAAGCCCGGCCTGGGATGGCTGGCGATCGTCGGTTTCATCGGTGCCGTCGTCGGCGCCGTGCTGGTCGCCTGGTACGGATCGGGCGACCCCGACCACTTCGGTGAAGCACCCCCGCAAAAGGGCGGTTGGCGTCGCGGCCGGGTCAATTCGTCCTCGTCGGATTCCATGGCGAGCGGGGAGATCGAAGCACCCGGCTACGGGATCGACTTGTTCGGGGTCGGACTGTTCGGTCGCGGCCCGTCCACGCCTCCGAAGGAACGATCCTCCGACGACATCGGCTCCGAGGACTCTCGCTGACCGTCTGAGCCCATGCCGTCGTCGACATCGGGATGGATGGCGGCGATCTCGCTCTCGCCTGACGGGGTGAGTCGAATGCTGCGTGGGATGTTCCCCCGCATGATCCACCCCAGTTCGAAGAAGCGGTCGGTCACGGCGCTCCCGAGCGGTCCGGCGAGGTGGTGGGCTTCCTCGGTCCAGTCGACGCAATAGCGCAGTGGTCGTTCCCGATCGAGCACGCGGACGGGGATACCCCAACAGCTCAACGCTTCTGCGCCCCGGTCCGTCAACCGGTACTGGGCGCCTGTGCCCGGTGCCGAGAGCCGGTCGCCGGCAATGGTGGGATCGTGGCGACCGTCGCCGCCGGTGACCCACTCGGCGCGAATCATCTGGCCGAAGACGTGCACACCAAGGTGCCCTGCGAGATGCCGATAACAGGTCCGCGCATTGCGGAGAGCCGCAGCCTTGGTGTGTTGGCGCAACGAAGTGATCGGCATGCGCGGCGCGAGAGGTGCTAGGGCTTCGAGTACCCGTTCGACCTCGACACTGGCCAGTCGGTAGTACCGATGGCGTCCCTGCTGCTCGACGATCACGAGGCCGTGTTCGAGCAAGGTCGCCAGGTGGTTGCTGATCGTCGATGCGGCCACGCCGGCTTCTTCGGCCAGGCGCCCGGCCGGAAGCGCTCGACCGTCGATGAGCGCCATCAGCACACGGACACGTCTGGGATCGGCGAACGCACTCGCCGTGCGTGCGATGTCCGGGTCACCTCTGCCCAGTGACGGGTCGCTGCCCATGTCCCGATCGTAGGTCCGATTCACTTCGACGCACCCTGAAACATTTCGCGGCAAGGATCGATGTGTGCAGCCCGATCATGAGCTGACGTCCGATCAGCGCGACGACAACCGACTCGGAACCGACATGAATCGGCTCCTGACCGCCGGTTTGTGTGCGGGGTACTTCCTCGTCCTGCTCGACGTGACGGTGGTCAATGTAGCTCTGCCGCAACTCGACACGCATTTTCGTGCCGGCGGCGGGCTCGCCTGGGTCGTCGATGCATACACGGTCCCGCTGGCAGCCCTACTGCTCGCCGTCGGAGCGGTGGGCGATCGGATCGGACACCGCGGCATCGTCTTGGCGGGATTTACCGGATTCGGGGCCGCATCGGCGGTGTGCGCGGTAGCGCCCACCCTGGGAGTGCTCGTCGCCGGCAGGGTTCTTCAGGGCACCGCCGCAGCGTTGATGCTGCCGGGAACGTTGGCGCTGCTGATGCGGGCGGCCCCCGATGAGAGGGCGCGCACCCGGGCGGTCGGCCTGTGGGCCGCGGTCGGCGGAGCGGCCCTGCCCGCAGGGCCGGTTGTGGGCGGTCTACTCGTCCAGATCGGTGGATGGCGATCGGTGTTCTGGATCGGTGTTCCGGTCATCGTTGTCGCCCTGACAACAGTGCTCATGTCGAGGTCGCCGGCGCTGGACCCGCCGAGTTCACCGACGTTGGTCCGCGCAGAACTGAGCTCGGTCGATTGGCCGGGCGCGGCCCTGCTCGCCATCTCGTTGGGATGCGCGGTCACCGCGCTGATCCAGGGCACCGACAACACCGCGCTCGCGGTTGCCCTGGTGGCAGCCGCCGCCCTGACCAGCTGCACCCTCTGGTGGCTCGAGCGACACTCGTCGGAGCCACTGCTGCGAGTTGCCGCCGTGGCACGCCGCCCGCTCGCGCTGGCCTGCGGGGTCGCCGCCGTGATGAACCTGTGCGTCCAGGGTGCGTTGTTCGTGCTCACACGCGCCTTCCAGACCGTTCATGGGCTCAGCCCACTGGCCGCGGGCCTGGTGATGTTGCCGGCGATGGCGCCGCTCCCGCTGCTCGGTGCCCCGTCGGCCCGGCTCATCACCAGGATCGGTCACTGGCGAACCAGTGCGTTGGGTCTGCTGATCGCGGCCATCGGCTTCGTCTGGGTGTCGTTGAGCCTCAGCTCCGCGAGCAGCTCGCCGAACCACCCGATGCTGGTGTGCTCCTTGTTGGTCTGGGGTTGTGGAATCGGCGTCCTGACACCGGGAATCGTGTCATCTGCCATGCACGCGGTACCGGAGTCGCCCGGCATGGCCGCAGGCGCCGGCAACACCTCTCGGCAGGCGGGCGGAGCGATCGGTGTGGCGCTTTTCGGCGCGATCGCGGGAACGCAGGCAGACACCTCGTTCACTCAACACGTGGGCGCACTGCTGTGCGCAGGTGCAGTCGCTTTCCTCTTGGCTGCCCTGACATGTGTGCTCCTGCCGGGCCACGCATCGTCCCGGCGAGCATGACGCCCCCGGGGCGATGTGTCACGACCGCCCCGCACGCAAACCGATGTCGGCGTCTGGTCAGTCCTTCTTTCGAGTGCCGGGCAGGACGCCGGCGTCGATGACGGCCTTGACGTAGGGACGCATCCGCGTCAGCAGATCGTCGACCCCGCTCCCCGACCACGCCTGACCGGTGATCGCATCGGTCTCGTCCTCGACAACCTGGTAAAGGTCCAGCCCCGCATCGGTCAACCGATGTCCGCTGCCGTCGCCGGCGGCGAGCCCGCGGGCGACGAGTCGCTCGACCGAGGCGTCCCAGGCGTCGTCGGACCAACCACGGGTGAGCTGCACGAGTTTGCGGCCCAGGACGCGGCGGCGGATAGTCGGGTCATCGATTTGTGCCTCATGGAAGGCGACGGCGTCGAGCCCGTCGAGGCCGTGGTGCACGAGAGCGGCGATGTGGTTGTCGCCGCGCCATTCTCGCAGGATCGCGATGGCGTGCCACAGTGCCAGATGCGGTTCTTCCGGAGACGCGTCCGCGGCCCACGCCGCAGCGAGCGGCCGACCACCGAACGGTACCGACTCGGCCATCGCGTGATACCGCTGTGCGAGCTCGACGACCTCGGGGTCCTCGACCCGTTCGGCCAGGATGGCCCGCAATTGCTCGTCGAGCATCTGGTTGCGCCGGGCGGCGACCCGGTCGAGGCCAACCTCACGCGCCGCCGACCATGCGGTGGCGATCAGGTCCGGCGCGAAGTTGTAGAACGCGGAGGTGACCAGCGCGGGGTGGCATTCGCCCATGGGCGCCGCACGCGCCCCGACATAGAACCCGTGCGGGTCGAGGCCGGTGTCTTCCTGGGCGGCGCCCAGACCCGGATTGAAGTATGCGAGCACATGGAACGGCTCGAGCGTCTCGTAGGCCCGGCGTGCGATCTGAGAAGCGGCAGTGTCCGCGGTCGAGGTCATGGCTCCATACTGGCAGGCGCAGACGAACCGATCCCCACATGGCGGCGGCACTGTCGGCGAGTTTTGATCCGCGACGGCGGACGAGCCGGTACATGTTGAACCATGGATGACCTCGAGGCGATCAAGAACCTCAAATACCGCTATCTGCGAGCCCTCGACACCAAGGACTGGGCCGCCTTTGCCGACACCCTGACACCGGACGTCACCGGCGACTACGGCGCCAGCCTGCGCTTCACGAACCGTGACGAACTCGTGGACTACATGCGCAGTTCGGTGGGACCGGCCGTGATCACCGAACACCGTGTCGATCACCCGGAGATCCAGGTCGACGGTGAGGACGCGACCGGACGCTGGTATCTGCAGGACCGGGTGATCGTGCCGGACTTCTCGTTCATGCTCTTCGGTGCGGCGTTCTACGCCGACCGGTACCGCCGCACCGACGACGGGTGGCGGATCAGTGGCACCGGCTACGACCGCACCTACGAGGCGAAGCTCAGTCTGGCCGATCTGCCGAGCTTCTCGCTCGACGTCGGCCCCGCCGTACGGATCTGACATGACGTGGCGTCGCGGTGAGCTGTTCGCCGACCGTGCTGCGGCCGGACGAGTGCTCGCCGAGCGCCTCTCGCGTGAACCGTCGGTCACCGCCCTGGCTCCGGACACCGTGCCGCAGCGGGTGGCGGTGCTCGGCCTCGCCCGTGGCGGCGTACCGGTGGCGCGTCCGGTGGCCGACGCCCTCGGTGCGCCGCTCGACGCCCTGGTGGTTCGCAAGATCGGCGCACCGGGTCAGCCGGAGTTCGCGATGGGCGCGATCGCGGCGGGCGAGATCATCGTCAATGACGACATCCCGCGCCGACTCGGTGTGTCGGACAAGGATTTTCAAGCGATCGTGGACCGCGAGAACGAGATACGGATGGAGCGGGAGGCGCGCTACCGCGCTGGCCGCCCGGCGATCGCACTCGGCGGTCGCCTGGCAATCCTGGTGGACGACGGTCTGGCCACCGGGTCGACGATGGCGGTGGCCATCCGGGCCGTGCGGGCGGCAGGCGCCGGCAGCGTCATCGTCGCCGCGCCGACGGCACCGTCGGATGTGTTGGCACGCTTCCGATCCGACCCCGCTGTCACCGCGGTCGTGGTGGTCAGCACACCGGAACCCTTCCACGCGGTGGGGCAGTCCTACGAAGATTTCCGCCAGGTCGACGACGACGAGGTCAGGCGGTGCCTGGGTTCGACTTGAGCAACAGCGCTGCGATCTCTGCACGATCGGTGACGTCGAGTTTCGTGCACGCCCGATAGATGTGACCCTCGACGGTCCGCACCGACACCGTCAGACGTTGGGCGATCTCCTTGTTCGACAGACCGGCGGCCACCAGGTTGGCGATCTCCCGCTCACGGGTGGTCAGCGGAAGCGGCTGAGCCGCTTCGACGAGGGCCGGGGTCTGAAGGCCACCACATTGGGCGGCAAGACGATTCGCGACCGCAGCCGACGCCACCGTCGCCGATCGACCACCGGCCGCCTCGTGCAGCACACTCGCCTGCGCGGCAGCATCCGCCGCCGACATCGCGAACCCGAGGCCCTCGAATTCCGCTGCGCAGAGATCGAGTTCGACCGCATCGCGATCGACGAGCGCCTGGGCATGCCGTGCGTACAGCGCAGGCAACGGTCCGTCGATCCGATCGGCCAGTTCCCGGAGCCGCTGCGCCCCAGTGGCATCACCGAACCTGGCTGCGGTGTGCAGAGCTTCGGCTTCGATCGCGAATTGACCCGATTCGCGTGCGGCGTCGGCTGCCACCGCGGCCGTCTGGACGGCGAGCGAGACCGTACCGGCCGATGCCTCCTGCCACGATCGGCTGATGTCGAGCATCGGACCGAACACGGCGATGTGTCGACCGAACCGGTCCTGCGCCTTACGCAGTGCGGCTTCGGCGGACGCGGTACTGCCGACGGCGCTGAGCGCTGCGACCAGATAGAACCGGGCGGGATAGTTCCACGACTCGGCGGCGCGGCCGCTGTCGAGGGTGGCCAGGGTCTGCTCCATCTGCTTGGCCACGGCCGTGCTGTTGCCCTTGGCCATATCGACGACGGAGACCAGGATGCCGGCCATCGCCCAGCCGAGGTACTGGCCGACGTTGGAGAAGCGGACGTAGCGATCAGCGCGGTCGGCTGCCTCGTCGAGCCGGCCGGTCAACGTGAGGGCGAGGATCTCGCCGAGTCCCGTGGGGAATCGCAGCAATCCGTCGGTGGCGGCTTCGGCGACGCGGGCACGCCCGGCGAGTGCGGCCACCGACTGGCCCCGACCCGACAGTGCCCGTGCCAGACTGCCACCGAAGACCGCCCATTCCACCGCCCACGGTGACGGATTCGGCGATTCGAGTACCTCGTCGGAGAGCGCAACGGCATCGTCGACGCGGTTCTCGAAGATCGCGCAGGCCGACGCGAACCCCTTCACGACCAGACGCAGGTTGGGATCGGTGATCTTGTCCTGCAACATGGCCAGCACCTCGTCGGCGCGGTCGGCATCTCCGATCGCCCAGAACAAGGTCGCGAATCGCAAGCCGCCCCACAGGATCAGTTCGAGCTCGTTGAGATCGTCGGGGTCGAACTCGGCGAGTACCTTGTCGGCCTCGGCTGCGTAACCCTGCCACATCAGCGACCGCGCGAGTGGTTCGGCAGCGGCGAGACCACCGTCGCCCTCCGCCACCGCCGCACGCGCAAACCGCTCTCCCAATGGCGCATTGGCGAACCCGAGGGCGTCTCGGGCCGCAGCGGACATGAGTGCGGTGTCAATCGCGACGTCGCTCTCCAGCGCGAGGTCGGCCAGCCGGATGCGTTCGGCAGCGCTCTCGGTCCCCCGAGCCTGCAGCGAGGTGACGAGTTGGCCACGCAGGCGCCGCGAGGACGCCAGCCCCAGGCGATGTCGGATGACCTCACCGAACAGCGGATGGTTGTACTGGACGTTGAGCCGACGACCGTCGCGCACGATGCGGACCAGTCCGGCGATCTCGGCTTCCTCGACGGCCTCCTCACCGGCCAGATCGGCGAGGATGTCGATGTCCAGCGGCTCGCACAGCGCCAGATACTTCAACACCGCGAGCACCGCGTCGTCGAGCTGCTCGATACGACTCTCCAGCAGCGAGGCGAGTTCCGACGTGATGGCCGCACGGCCGCGCAACTGCCAGACACCGTTGACCTGCCGCAGCGTGCTGGCCTGGCGCGCGCCCTCCACCAGATGCCGCAGGAACAACGCGTTTCCGCCGGACGCCTCCCACATCAGGTCGGCCGAGAGTCCTTCGAGCTGTCCGCCGAGCACCGACTCGATCAGCTCGACGCTCTGCTCCTTGGTGAACGGTGACAGGGTGATCCGGGTGAGGTGATTGTCCTTCCACAGTGACGTCACCGCATCGGGCACCGATTCGCCGCTGCGCACCGTCGCGACGATGTGCACCGCCCGGTCGATGGCCAGTTGGTGCAATAGGGTCGCCGACAACTCGTCGAGCAGATGCGCGTCGTCGACGCCGATCACCACATTGCCGTCGGCGAGCAGGGACTCGCGCGCCGCGGCGAGATAGGTCACCGGGTCGCTCGAGGTCGCCGGTCCGACGAGATGGGCGAAGACGCCGAGAGGAATGCTGCGCGCCGATTCGGTGCCCGCGACCCACCGCACGCCTGCATCGAGTCCAGAGGTCACGTGCCGCGCGAGCGTCGTCTTACCCACACCCGAATCACCGGTCAGGACAACGCCACACGCGGCCGTCTCGCCGCGCAGCGCAGCCTGGATGATGCGGAACTCTTTCTCACGCTCGACGAGGGGCCAATTCGACGACATGGACAGAGTCTAGTGCCCGACCCATTTGGCCGATATGGGCCAGGTGGCTCTTGCGCACCGACGATCCGTCGGATCCGGTCAGGCGTCGCGACGTTCGGTCATGACGACGCCGATCGCGAACACGATCGCGGCGAACACCGCGAAGTAGATCAGCGAACCGTATTCGTTCCACGGGTAATCGGTGTCGGTGGCACCACCGTGCAGGAAACGGTTTCCGTTGGCGAACGGCAGGAACGGCGCGATGTGCTCCCCGACCTTCGGCAGGATGGACAGGATCGACTCGAACGCCAGATTCCAGATCAATACGATCACGATCGCGCCCGCGGTCTGGCGCACGATGGCGCCCACCCCGAGTCCGATCACGACATAGAGTGCCGCGAGGATCGGTGTACCCCAGATCTGTCGGATGACCCCGGAATCGCCGAACTCGATCATGCTGTCCGCACCGGCGAAGCCTCGCACCAGGGCGAGCGCCAGCACCGACAGGACCAGGGTGACCGCGAAGGACAGGAATGCGAACACCGCGGCCTTGGCCAGCAGCACCGTCGAGCGGACGGGAATCGCCTGGAAGCTGATGCGGATCGTGCCGAAGCGGTATTCACTCGTCACCGCGAGCACCGCCATGATCATCAGCACCAGCACACCGATGTTGTTGATCCCGATCAGCGCCGTCCACGCGGATTCCTCCGGCGTCGAGGCGATGGCCCCGTTCACGGTGATGCCCATGATCGTCGCGATCGCGATCGCGAAGACCACGACGATCGCGATGCACCAGTACGGAGAGCGGGTCGAAAGCAGTTTGATCCGTTCGGCATTCATCGCGGCGATCATCGCGGTCCCTCCGGGAAACCAGGGGTCGGCGCCCCACCTTGGTACTGCACCGCGCCGGCCGTCATGGACATGAAGACTTCTTCGAGAGAGGCACTGGTCCCGGTCAACTCGTGCAGTGCGATACCGGCCCGGGCCGCGATGTCACCCACCTGGTCGGTGGTGATGTCGGCGACGGAGAGGAACGGTCGGCCGTCGGAGCCCGTTCCGGGAGTGACCGCCAGACGCGCTTCGGCGAGCACCCGGTGCAGATCGGGCAACTGTGGGCTGCGGACACGCACGCTGCGCGCCGCGTGGCTGGTGAACTCGGCGACCGAGGCGTCGGCGATGAGCCTGCCTTGACCGATGACCACCAGATGGTCGGCGGTCAGGGACATCTCGGTGAGCAGGTGACTCGACACCAGGACGGTGCGGCCCTCGGAGGCCAGGTGCCGCATGAACCCGCGGATCCAGACAATGCCCTCGGGGTCGAGACCGTTGACCGGCTCGTCGAACAGCAGGGTGTGCGGATCGCCGAGCAGCGCTCCGGCCAGGCCGAGTCGCTGCGACATACCGAGCGAGAATCCGCCCGCACGCTTGGAGGCGACCGAGGACAGGCCGACGAGCCCGATAACCTCGTCGACCCGCCGGGCGGGAATACCGTTGGCGGCTGCCATCCAGCGCAGATGCGAGCGAGCGCTGCGATTGGGGTGCACCCATCGCGCGTCGAGCAGAGCGCCCACCTGCCGAAGCGGATGGTCGAGATCCCGATACGCCTGTCCGTTGATCGTCGCCCGGCCTGCCGTGGGCCGGTCCAGACCGAGCATCATGCGCATCGTCGTCGACTTTCCCGCGCCGTTCGGACCCAGGAACCCGGTCACCAGACCGGGCCGGATCTCGAAGGTGAGGTTGTCGACGGCGCGCACCTTTCCGAAGTCCTTGGTCAGGTTCTCGACTCTCAGCACAGACAGACAGTAGCGAGCGCGGGCGGTCGTGGCGCGTCGTACGCTGCACAGCGTGTCGATCACCTGTGCCGTACTGCTGTGGTCCGTCGACGGACGGGACGCGCAATTGCACTCCTACGAGGACGACGTGCTGCGGCTCGTCGCCGAACATCGCGGTCGGATCGTCTCCCGGGTGCGCCGAGTGGACACCGACTCCGACGATCCGTCCGAGACCCAGATCATCGAGTTCGCCGACGAATCAGCCTTCGACGCGTACATGTCCGATCCGCGGCGGGTGGCGATGGCCGATCGTCGGGACGCCTGCATCTCCCGCACCCGGTTGTGGCGGGTCGAGACCGCCTAGGACTCCGCTTTCCGAGCAGTCACACGTCGAAGGCGGCCAGCAACATGCGGGCCGCGGTGGCGATCAGTGCGGCGCGATCCGCCTGCGGCGGGCGGAGCAATGCGATGCGCAGGCACAGGTTGGCGGTCGCACCCATGGTCAAGAAGACGAGATCGTCGAGGGCGTCGGCGTCGAGATCCGGCCGCAGCCGGTTGGGCAGGATGCGGGCCAGCGGTAGGAGTGGTTCCTCCACCTCGGCCCACGCCTGTCCGAACTCGGCCTCGGCCGACGAGTAGGACACGCGCAACACCGCGTCGTGTTTCTCGAACGCCGCGGTCAGGGTCTCCACGATGGTCACCATCGCCGCCATCGGATCGGCGTCCATCGCCCGGCCGACGCCGGCGGCGAGCGACATCGTGATGTCCCCGATCGCGGTGGCGCGCAGTTCCTCGATGATTGCGTCGATGTCGGCGAAGTAGCGATACACGGTGCCGATGCTGACGTGAGCGTGGTCGGCCAGCTGCTGGGTCGTCGGTCGCCGCCCGGGGTGATTCCTCAGCAGCGACACGGTGCCGTCGAGGAGTCGTCGCCGCATGCCAGCACTGCGATCCTGCTGAGGTCGTGCCCGCGCGGACCCTCGTGCGGGACGCTTTCCGGTAGCTGCCACAAAGTGAATAGTAAGTGAGGATTCCTCGTGTTTGACTGATCTCGTGGATCGACAGCCGCCCCAAGCACTGGTGAACACCGACGTCGCGGTCGACCGATACGGCGATGCCGGCCGGATCTGGTTGGACAGCATGTGGTCGGCCGACCCGCTCGCCGATGCGGTGGTGAGCGACGAGTTCGGAGGATCGTCGGCGACCGACGCCGTGCGAAAGGCGCTCGAGGGCGGTATCGACACCGTCGACGACGCCCCGGATTCACTGCGCGCACTGTTCACCGCACTCGACGCCGAACCGGCATGGGTGGACCACGACCGGCTCGACCGTGCTGCCGACGCCCTCGTCCGGCACACCGCGGCCCTCGGCATCGTGTTGGGCGCGGCATCGTTGCTGCGCGGCGCCGGCAACAGCATCGCCGGAAAGCCTCTAGTGCTCACCGGGAGATACGCGACCATGCCCGCCGTGCGTTCGGTGGAGGTCGGCGAGTGGCTGCGCCACGTGATCGCTCCGGGCGGGATGCGCCGCGACGGCGACGGTTTCGCGTACACGGTGCGGGTCCGGCTGATCCACGCTCACGTCCGCCGAGCGATGTATCGCCTCGGCACCTGGGACGAAACCGCCTGGGGCGTCCCGATTCCCCAGCCCTACATGGCGTTCACGATGGCAGAGTTCGGGCACATCGCCCTCGACGGCATGTACGACCTCGGCGTGCGATTCGACGACGACGAACTCACGGCGATCTACCACCTGTGGCGCTACGTCGGACACGTCGTCGGGATGGACCCGCGGCTGAATCCGACCTGCGCCGCCGACCACATTCGCATCGAGGAGCTGTATCGACTCACCTCCCCCGGCCCCGACGACGCCGACCGCGAGTTCGTCGTCGCGCTGACCGATGACTATCTGATCCCAGAACTGGCCGATGCCCTGCCCGGGCCACGACGTGTACGCCGGGCGGTGGCCGGCCGCGCAATCCACGGCCTGCAGCGGGTCTTTCTGAGCGACGACGACGCAGACGCACTGCACATCCCCGACGGCCGGACCAAACACGTGCTGCGCCTGGCCGCCCCGGTAATGGCCGCGGCAGGCCGCGCCCGCATCATCGTCGGCGGCCGGGATCGATTGTCGCGGCGCGGCTATCGGTCACGCGATCACGAGATGGACCGGATGCGGCGCGCCTACGGTGTGTCGCACGAACTGGTGGACAACGCTCCGGCGGCGGTGAGCTGAGACGAGTTGGGGGCGGGTCTGAGGCCTGGGGCGCGACCACGGTATGCGCCATTCACCTCGCGGGCGACGACGCCTGGGCCCAGAACCGCTTGGGAATCCGCCCCGCCCCGGCAGCGTACCGCCCGGCCGTCACCGCGTGGCGCATCGCCGCCGCCATCCGTTCCGGATCGTCGGCCCGTGTAACAGCAGATGCGAGAAGGACTGCGTCGCAGCCGAGTTCCATGGCGAGCGCGGCGTCGCTGGCAGTCCCGATGCCGGCGTCGAGCACCACCGGCACGTGCGCATCGGCGACGATCATCTCGATGTTGTGCGGATTCGCGATTCCCAGGCCGGTGCCGATCGGCGACCCGAGCGGCATCACCGCTGCGACACCGAGGTCCTGCAGACGCGCTGCCAGCACCGGGTCGTCGTTCGTGTAGGCCAGGACCGCGAACCCGTCGTCGACCAATGCTCTTGCCGCCTCGACCAATTCGATCGGGTCGGGCAGTAGGGTGCGCTCGTCGGCCACGACTTCCAGTTTCACCCAGTGCGTTTCGACGGCCTCGCGCGCCAGCTGCGCGGTGAGGACCGCCTCGGCGGTCGTGTGGCAACCGGCCGTGTTGGGCAGGATCGCGATGTCGAGGCGGCGCAGGAGCTCGACGAGGCCGGTCCTGGACTCCGGGCTGACCCGACGCAGTGCGACCGTGGTCAACTCGGTCCCCGACGCCCTCAGCGCACGTTCGAGAACGGCCAGATTGCTCGCGCCGCCGGTACCCATGATCAACCGGGAAGTCAACTCCCGGTCCGCGATCCGCAGCGGAGCGTCCAGGTCTGATTCGACGGGGCTAGCCACCCTGCACCGCCGTGACGATCTCGATCTGGGCATCACTGCGCAACAGACGATCCCAGCCACCCCTGGGCACCACCTCACCGTCGACGGCCACCGCGATACCACGGTCCGGCAGGCCCATCTGCGCCACGAGATCACCCACCGACGACTGCGGTCGCACGGTGGTCGTCTCACCGTTGACGAGGACGGTCAGCATCGGTTCTCCCCTCCGGCCGACGCACTCGCAGACGCGGTCGGTCGTTGTTCGTCCAGCAGTTCCATGACCCGTTCGGCGGTGTAGGGCGCCAACAGGATTCCGTTGCGCCCGTGTCCGGTCGCCACGACGACACGCTCGTCGACGCGATCGATGATCGGCAGCCCATCGGCCGAGCACGGACGCATACCCGCACCGGCCTCGACGAGTTCGTACGTTCGCAGACCGGGCATCAGGTCGACGGCATCGGCGAGCAGATCCGCCACGCCACCCACCTCCGGAGCCGCACTCGACTCCTCGAAAGGCTCGTATTGTGTTGCACCGACGACGATTCCGTCGTCACGTGGCACCAGGTAGACCGAGCGGGCGCGCATCCGTGCCCGGACCACGTGGGTCGGCGGCGGCACCGACCACCGGGTACGTCGCAGTCGCAGGATCTCTCCCTTCGCGGCGTGCAACCCGATGTCGGGCAGCAACGCACGCGTGCCGAGGCCCGCGGCCACCACGACGTCGTCGGCGTCGACCTCGCTGAGGTCGCCGACCCGGCGATCGACGACCGAACCGCCCGCCGCCAGCAACGCCTCGCGCAGACGATCCAGTAGCCGCCGGTTGTCCACGGCGCCCTCTCCGCGGACGAGGTATCCGCTGTGCAGGCGGGACCCGAGGACCGGTTCCAGGCGTCTGATGTCACCCGCGTTCACCGGCCGCAGATCGTCGGCGACGCGTGGCTGTTGCGACCACACGAAGTCGGCAAGGTTCCTCAGGTGCTCGGCGTCTGCCGACGACGCCGCGACGAAAAGCGAATCGTGGGCGGCCATGATCGACGGGTCGGCGAGCCGTTCGACGAGTGCGGGCCACCGACGCACGGACTCGACGGTGCGCCGCAGCAGTTCGTCTTCGCCGGGATGTCCCTCTCCGAGTGATCCGAGCATCCCAGCGGCCACCCAGGCGGCACGATCCCGCGCACCGGCGTCGAACACCTGCACCCGTCGGCCGGCATCCGCCGCGGCCAAGGCGCAGGTCAGGCCGATGACACCGCCGCCGACGACGGCCAGCGTCGGTCGACTCGTCTGCTGTTTGATCGGATCACCCATCGATGACATCCTTCCTTCGCCGGCATTACCCGGATCAGGTCAAACGGTCAGCGGGGGCTCCACCCGCACTCTCAGCCCGGCGTACCCCGGGCTCCCGTGTCGTGCCGCCTAGCCTACCGTTGCCGTCGTGACCGAGTTGCGTGCCCCGCGAATCGCCCGTCTGTCATCAGCACGGCTGTACCTGTGCACGGATGCTCGCCGTGAACGCGGCGATCTCGTCGAGTTCGTGGACGCGGCGCTCGCCGGTGGCGTCGACATCGTGCAGCTACGAGACAAGGGTTCACCGGGCGAAGCGACCTTCGGAGTGCTGGAGGCGCGTGAGGAACTCGAGATACTCGGCCGGCTGCGCGAGCTCACCGCACGCCACGGTGCCCTGCTGTCGGTGAACGACCGCGCCGACATCGCGGTGCTCGCCGACGCGGACGTACTGCACGTCGGGCAGGGTGATCTGCCTGCACACCTGGCACGACGGATCGCCGGCCCGGACGTCATTGTCGGGATGTCCACGCACGACGAGTCGCAGATGCGGGCCGCGGTCGCAGACGACGACGTCGACTATTTCTGCACCGGGCCATGCTGGCCGACCCCGACCAAACCCGGCCGCACCGCTCCCGGACTCGACCTGGTGCGAGCGGCCGCGGCGGCCGCCCCGGGCAAGCCGTGGTTCGCGATCGGCGGCATCGACGCCGAGCGGCTGCCGCAGGTGCAGTCCGCCGGCGCGCAGCGCGTGGTCGTGGTGCGCGCGGTCACCGCCGCCGACGATCCCGCCGCCGCGGCGAACGCATTGCGCGAGCCTCTGGCGTCCGCCGCCGGGTAAGGGCCCCGCCGCGCCGGTCGCGTAGCCGAACCGCCGACGCCCCCTGCCGGTCGAGTAGCCGAACCGCCGACGGTCCCCCGCCGGTCGAGTAGCCGAACCGCCGACGGTCCCCCGCCGGTCGAGTAGCCGAACCGCCGACGACCCCCCGCCGGTCGAGTAGCCGAGCCGCCGACGACCCCCTGCCGGTCGAGTAGCCGAGCCGCTAGGCGAGGCGTATCGAGACCTGGTGCACCACAGCTGATCTCGATACGACGGCTCGCTGAACTCGACGTAACTCGACTGGCGGGGTAACACCGATTCGATCGGCCGGAGAGTCGGCCGAACACTGTCGGCCGGGTCGGCACGGAAATCCGTTTGCCGACGCGCTGGAGGCGGGTCTATCCTGGTCGCCATCATGTTGTGCATGCAGAGCGCGCTCGTAACCCGCCGCAGCGGGGTCTGATCTGACCGACCCCCCGCTGCGGGGTCGTCGCGTTCTCGTCTCGTCGGTCGCAATCCTTTCGACCGAAGAAGACTCGAGATGCACCGCCTTCACCATTCTCCGAATCCACGCCCCGGTGACACGACGTCGTCGGGCCGCCCCCGTGATCCCTTCGCCACCCGTTTCGGGTGTGCCCTGCCGAAGGGCATGCGCGCCGAAGCCGCAGGCATGACCTGGCAGGGCTTCACCGACACCTACGCGCCCGCCGGCTCCATCCGTCTGGGTTCCTGGAGCGTCGCGCCCGGCCGCCAGGACATGGTCGTCTGTCACGCGACCATCGCGTTCGCCGGCCGCGTCATGTCGTTGCAGGCGCAGGCTGCCGGCCCGATCGGTGCGATGACATCGATGCTCCACGACCTCGGCGCACCGGTGCAGATCGTCAGCCTTCATCAGCGCGAGGTCGACGGGACGATCACCACGTTCCTGCTCTGCGAGCGCGACGGCCGTCAACGTTGGGCGTGTGGCGATGGGCAGACGGGAGACGAGGCAGGCATCAACGCCTTGATCGCGGGAGCCAACCGGCTGTTGAGCTGCTGACGGTCTCCCGAGCGACGAGCCCGGTCGTCAGCGATCCGTCTGCAGGTCGAGCGTCGTGATCCGTTCCCGCAACCCCGGCCAGGCGCGTTCGAATGCCGGATGCAACGGCAGGGTCGCCACCTCGGACTCGGGTACCCATCGCAATTCGGCGGATTCGCCGTTGGCGATGGTGCGGATCGGCTGGTCGACCTCGGCGATCACGGTCGTGTAGGTCCAACCGCTCGGTGCCTGATGCGTCACCAGCGCGGCGATGACCCGCACTGCCTCGCCACCGATCCCGGCCTCCTCGTCGGCCTCCCGCAGTGCGGTGTCGATGGCACTCTCATGCGAATCGCGTGCACCGCCCGGCAGGCCCCAGGTGCCACCCTGATGCGACCAGATCGCACGGTGCTGCAGCAGGATCGCGGTGGTGTCGTCGTCGGGCAGCGGCGCCCGCAGCAGGAGACCGGCTGCACCGTTGCGCCCCCAGTAGCGCGAACCATCCGGATCGATCACCCAGCCGTCACCGTCTCCGCGCACACTGCCTCCTGCAGCTCATTCCCACCCCGAAAATGCCCCGAACGTCCTCCACGGTAGGTGAGTCACGCCACTGTGGCCAGGCCACGACGACTCATAGCTGTGCTCTCCACACCTTCGAGAGCCTCACGACGACCTGGGGACACGGCCTTCACAAGTCGCGCTCCTCGAGGCCCCGAGGACTAGGGTTGACCGTAGGTGATCCACCCGGCACGGCAGCCGCCGAACGCGGGGATGCGATCGCCGACGGCGTGATCCCGCGACGGGTGAAACGGGCGAGTCGCGCTCGGCGACAGACTAGGTGGAGGACGTGAAATCGATGCCGGTGACAGCCGGCACCACGCTGCACCACGAATGGCAGGACCACCAAGGGAAGTGACGTCGGCACCATGGAGAACTCGGAAGGATCCTGAGGTGACCGGCGACGTATCGCCCATGCGCACCGCGCTCAACCGCGCGGGCCGGACCTTCCGTTCCAGTCCCTCGGCACCGCCCATCCGGCAGGTGCTCGCCGACCGGCGTGACCTGATGACCACGGCGCGTCAACGCGCGCAGTCTCCGCTGTCGACGCTGCGGCACTATGCCACCACGAGCCCCGGCAAGCTGGTTCTGATCCTCATCGCCCTGATGGCGGCCTGCCTGGCGACCGGTCTGTACGCGTCGACGACGCTGGAACGGCGTACCGAGTCCCTGCGGGCGATGATCGACCGCACCGAGCCACTCGCCGAGGCATCGCAGGTCCTCTATAGTTCGCTGTCCATCGCCGACGCGACCGCGAACTCAGCGTTCATCTCCGGCGGACTCGAGTCGTCCGATCTGCGCACCCGGTACTCCGACGCGTTGGCCACCGCGTCCGCGTCGTTGATCATCGCCGCCGGCAACTCCGAGGAATCCGAAGAGACCCAGGCGGAGGCCCGCGAGGTCGCCAAGGACCTACGCACGTTGGCGACCAGCATTCCGGTGTACAGCGGCCAGGTGGAGACGGCGCGCACCAACAATCGACTCGGCAACCCGGTCGCCTCCGCGTATCTGGGCCAGGCGTCGGCGCTGATGCAGGACACCATCCTGCCGGCGGCGCAACGCCTCTACGAGCGCCGGTCGTCGGCCATCGCCGATCCCCAACGCACCCTCACGGTGCCGCCCTGGGGTGTCTACACGGCACTGGTCGTGCTGATCATCGGATTGGCGCTGGCCACGCGATACCTCGCTCGACGCACGCGCCGCCGATTCAACATCGGTGTCCTGGCGGCGCTGGTGGCCGTCGTCGGCGGCACGGTGTGGCTGCTGGCCTCCGGTCTGTTGTCGGTGGCCGCCACCTCCGATGCCCGCACCAACGGCGCCGATCCGCTGCGGGCGCTGACCACGGCCCGCATCCTGACCCAGCAGGCCCGCTCGGCCGAGACCCTGTCGCTGGCCCGCCGCGGAGACCAGAGCGACCTGGACCGCACCTTCGCCGACACCACCAACCAGATCGGCGCCATCCTCGACCAGGTCCGGGACGACCGGGCCGACTCGAGTGCCGTGTCGGAATCGCAGCTCTACAACGCCAACTACGTTCTCGAGCGGTGGAAGGAACGTGATGCGCGGGTCCGCGACCTGATGACCGCGGGCGACTTCCTCACGGCGCGCACCCTCACCGTCGGCGACGACGCCGACGAATCGACCGCGCAGGCCTACGAAGACCTCGACCGGGCGCTCACCGACACCATCACCACCACGCGAGCGTCCTTCCGCGACGACATCAACACCGCCCAACGCGTGCTCGGCTACACGGGGACCGGCATCCTGCTGTTGACGGTGTTCGCGGGTGTGGCGGTCGTGATCGGGTTGATCCCACGAATCCGGGAGTACCGATGAGCGGCCACCACATCATGCGAAGGCATCCTCGCCCGACCGGCCCACGCCGCCGCCCGGTCATCGCGCTGCTGTCGGCACTGATCGTGATCTGCTGTGCAGGATGCGTCCGCTTCCCCGCACCCGAATCGCCACCGCCGATCGCCTTCGCCGCCAACCCGACCCCGCCGGGCGCACAGACCAACGTGCCCCGCGAACCGGTACCGGACTCGCAGTCGTGCAATGCGACGCAGAGTCTGCGGCCGGGCCCGATGCCGGTCCCGGGCCAGATGCCGATCCGATCGACGATGGCAGACATCATCGACCGAGGACGATTGATCGTCGGCCTGGACATCGGCAGCAATCTGTTCAGCTTCCGCGATCCGATCACCGGCGACATCCAGGGTTTCGACGTCGACCTCGCCCGGGCGATCGCCAAGGCGCTCTTCGACGACGCCAGCAGCATCGAGTATCGGGTGCTGAGCTCGGCCGAGCGCACCCAGGCCCTCCGCGACCACTCGGTCGACGTCGTCATCAAGACCATGAGCATCACCTGCGACCGGCTGCGTGACGTGGCCTTCTCCAGCCCGTATTACACGGCCTACCAACGCATTCTCGCGACCCGCAACTCGTCCATCGACGGCGTCGACGATCTGGCGGGCAAACGGGTCTGCGCCGCCCGCGGATCCACCTCGATCGGACGTCTCCAGTCCATCGCGCCCCGGGCCAGACTCGTCACCACGACCACCTGGGCGGACTGCCTCGTGATGATGCAGCAGGGCCAGGTCGATGTGGTCAGCACCGACGACGCGATCCTCGCCGGTCTCGCCGAACAGGACCCGTGGGTGCAACTCGTCGGTCCCGGCCTCGGCGAGGAGTACTACGGTGTCGGGCTCCCGAAGGGCCAAGACGACATGGTGCGCTTCGTCAACGGGGTGTTGGAACAGTTGCGAGCCGACGGCGGCTGGCAGCAGATGTACGATCGGTGGCTCTCGATCCTGGGCCCCGGCAACGGACCACCGCAACCGATCTACCGCGATTGACGAGCTATGACCGATCACGAGAACGACCCAGACGCAACGCCTCCGGCCACTGACCGAGGCGGGGTCGACGTGGGCACCGAGGCGGTGAGCCGGGACGAACTGTGCGGTGACGATCCCGCCGACGCGACGAGAGCGGACAGTCGGGACGATCTCGACGTCGGCACCCAAGCGGCCAGCCGCGACGAACTCGACCTCGGCACCCAAGCGGCTGTCCGCGACGAACTCGACCTCGGCACCCAGGCAGCCGACCTCGACCAGCTCGAGATCGGCACCCAGGCAGCCGTACCCGACGATCGAGATGCACCGACCGATCATGTCTCGGGTAGGACAGGCCCGACGATCCCGAACGATCCGATGGCATCGCTGGGTACGTCACGGCGGCTCGTACCGCGGAATCGACCGATGGTGCACGATCGTCGACTCGGCAGCGGTCTCGTCGAACTGCCCAAGATCACCGACATCGAGCCTGCCGACGCCGTACTCGAACATCCGATCATCCCCGAGGGCAAACGGAACTGCTGGCGGTGCGGAAAGCCCGTCGGTCGCTCGGTCGGCCCCGGACACGGTGACCTGACCGGCGAGTGCGCCAACTGTGGTGCGCGGTATTCGTTTGTGCCGGGCCTCAAGCGCGGAACCCTGGTCGCCGACCAGTACGAGATCGCGGGCGCCATCGCACACGGCGGCCTGGGGTGGATCTACCTGGCCATCGACCGCAACGTCTCCGACCGTCCGGTGGTTCTCAAAGGGTTGCTCAACTCGTCGGACGCGGAGGCACAGGCCGTCGCCGTCGCCGAGCGCCAGTTCCTCGCCTCGGTGAACCATCCCGGCATCGTCAAGATCTACAACTTCGTCGAACACGTCACCGAGTACGACGACCGGTTCGGATACATCGTGATGGAGTACATCGGCGGCCGGACACTCAAACAGATCACCGCCGACGACACCTCCGGCACCGGCCTGCTGCCCGTCGAACACGCGATGGCCTACATGCTGGAAGTTCTTCCCGCCGTGGGTTATCTGCATTCGGTGGGGTTGGTCTACAACGATGTCAAACCGGACAACATCATGGTCGGCAGCGACGAGGTGAAGCTCATCGACCTCGGGGCCGTCTCGTCGATCAACGGGTACGGCCACCTGTACGGCACCCCGGGATTCCAGGCTCCCGAGATCGTCCGAACCGGCCCTCAGATCGTCACCGACATCTACAGCATCGGCCGGACACTGGCCGCGCTCACGGTCGACATGCCCAAGAAGGACGGCCGTTACGTCGAGGGCCTCCCGGACCCGGAGACCACACCGGTGTTCCGCGACAATCCGTCGTATTACCTTCTGCTGCAACGGGCCACCGCCCCGAATCCGGCGGATCGGTTCGCCTCGACGGACGAGATGACCACCCAGGTCCTCAACGTCCTGCGTGAGATCGTCGCGGTGCACACCGGCGTTCCACGTCCGTCGATGTCGACGGTGTTCACGCCCCAACGGTCCACCTTCGGCACGGATCTCATGCTGGCACCGGTCGACGGATTCTTCGACCCGGAACAGGCCGCGTTCTACGATCCGGTGGACATCGCACGCGCATTGCCACTGCCGCTGGTCAATCCGCAGGATCCGGCGGCGCGACTGCTGACCTCGGCCGCATTGTCGGATCCACGGCAAACGCTGGATTCCATTCACGCCGCCCGGGCCGAGGGGTTCATCTCGCTGCTGGGCAAGTCCACTCCCGACCAACACCCGTCGTTGGAGATCGATCTGGCCGAGGCGCGGGCGCATCTGGAACTCGACGACGTGGACACCGCGCTGACGTTGCTGCGCGATGTGTCGGTGCACCACGGGGATTCGTGGCGCGTGCAGTGGTACATGGCCATCTGCGCCCTGATGAACGACGAACCCGAACTCGCCTACGAGCGGTTCAGCGACGTCCTGCAGGCCATGCCCGGTGAGGTGGCGCCGAAGCTCGCCGTCGCCGGAACCGCGGAGCTGATCGGCCGCTGGCTGTCCGACGAACAGCCGTCTTCCGACGAACACCACGAGCGGATCACCGCGTTGTTCGACATCGCCGCACACCATTACCACGATCTGTGGCTGACCGACCACGGCATCGTCACCGCCGCGTTCGGTCTGGCCCGTCTACATGTGGCCGACGGCAATGTGGCGGCGGCGATCGCGCCGCTCGACGAGGTGCCGCCGACCAGTAGGCATTTCAACACCGCCCGGGCGACGGCGGTGATCGCCCTGGTGCACGGCCGCCCCCTGGCCGACGTCACCCGCGAGCAGGTCGTGGAGGCCGCGCGGCGCATCGAGGCGATGCCCGACAGCGAACCCCGCAAGCAGCGCCTCCTGCTCATCGTGCTCGGCAGCGCGCTCGGTTGGGTGCACAGTCACCCCGACGCCGACGCGACGCTGACGCCGACGACACTGCTCGGTTACCCGTTCACCGAAAAGGGTCTCCGTGTCGGCACCGAGCGTTCCCTGCGAGCGCTGGCGCGCCAGACCCGCACCAACCGCGACCATCGGTTCATGCTCGTCGATCTGGCCAACTACGTGCGGCCGGACACGTTGTTCTGAGTCGGGTCACCGGATCTCGATACGCCCTCCGCTGGCGCTCCGGGCTACTCGATCAGCAGAGGGTCACCGGATCTCGATACGCCCTCCGCTGGCGCTCCGGGCTACTCGATCAGCAGCAGACACTGCCACCACTCGCCGATCAGCAGCAGACACTGCCATCTCTCGCCGGTCGAGTAGCGCCGCGCGAGCGCAGCGAGCCCGACGCGTATCGAGACCCGCCCAACCCACCACCAACAAACACCGCCACCACCCGCCGGTCGAGTAGCGCCGCGCGAGCGCAGCGAGCCCGACGCGTATCGAGACTGTGAGAATGAGGTCAGGTGTTCGCCGCGGTGTGGCGAGCGCCAGTGACGGC
>NZ_JBCLVL010000022.1:0-82205 GCF_048537895.1 Gordonia sp. CPCC 206044 | reverse complement strand
GCCGTCACTGGCGCTCGCCACACCGCGGCGAACACCTGACCTCATTCTCACAGTCTCGATACGCAACGGCCTCGCTGCGCTCGGACGTCACTACTCGACCATCAGCGATAGACCCGACCACACACGCCAACGCAACCACCCCACCAACAGCAGAGACCAGACCACGCGCTGCGCTCGGACGTCGCTACTCGACCATCAGCGATAGACCCGGCCACGCGCTCCTCACGGCGATCACGCCCGGGACGGTCACCACGCCCGATCCAGGTCCGCGTGTCGACGGATCCACGCGTGCATCGTGATCCCTGCCGCCACACCGGCATTGATACTTCGGGTGGAGCCGAACTGCGCGATCGACACCGTGAGGTCGGCATGCGCCTGGGCGTCGGCGCTAACGCCGGGACCTTCCTGACCGAACAGCAGCACACAGTCGCGGGGCAGGTCGGCGATCTCGAGCGGTACCGATCCCGGCGTGTTGTCGACGGCCACCACGGCAAGCCCCTCGGTACGGGCCCAGCCGATGAGGTCGGCAACCGAATCGTGGTGCATCAGATGCTGATATCGGTCGGTGACCATGGCGCCCCGGCGATTCCACCGCCGCCGCCCGACGATGTGCACCGCGGCAGCGGCGAACGCGTTCGCGGTGCGCACCACCGTGCCGATGTTCGCATCGTGGGCGAAGTTCTCGATCGCCACATGGAACGGATGTCGACGCGTATCGATGTCCGCCACGATCGCCTCACGGCGCCAATAACGGTAGGCGTCCACCACATTTCGCCTGTCGCCCTCGGCGAGCAGGTCCGGGTCGAGGCGCGGATCGTCGGGCGGCGGTTCGTCGTGCTCGTCGCTCCACGGACCCACACCGACCGGGGCGCCTGCCTGCCATTCGGTGGGGCCGGCCGCAGATTCGTCGGACGCAGAGTCGTCGGGTGTCGGGCCCGACGAATCGTCCGGTCCGGAGGGATGCACGCCTCAGGCCAGTCCGAGGTCACCGAGGCCGAGCAGCGACCGGTACGGCACCCCGAGCGCGCCGATCACCTCGTCAGCGCCGGTCGCACGATCGACCACGGTGGCCACGCCGACGACGGTCGCGCCGGCTTCACGCGCGGCCTCCACGGCAGCCGACGGCGAAGCGCCGGTCGTCGACGTGTCCTCGACGACGAGCACGTTACGACCAGCGACATCAGGGCCTTCGATGCGGCGTTGCATGCCATAGGTCTTGGCGGACTTGCGGACGACGAACGTATCGATGTCGCGACCCGGCGCATGCATGATCGAGGTGGCCACCGGGTCGGCACCCAGGGTGAGGCCGCCGACCGATGTGTAGTCCCAGTCGGCGGTGAGTTCACGCATCAGGCTGCCGATCAGCCGCGAGGCCTCGTGGTGAAGGGTCGCGCGACGCAGATCCACGTAGTAGTCGGCTTCCTTGCCGGACGACAGCGTCACCCGACCGTGGACCACGGCGAGCTCGGTGACCAAGGCGGCCAGTCGGGCGCGGCCATCGACGTCGACGGTGGGGGGCACGGAGGCTGACGAGGTCATGTCACGGCTCATTTCGCAGGAGAGTTCGTGCAGGGCGGTTCCGGTGCGGACGGCCGTCGATCATCCCTTGCGGTGACGGTTCGGACGATCCGACGGCGACGCATTCTTCGGGGGCATATCGTACTGGCGCGCGGTGCGACCGGTCGCCGGTGGTGGGGTCGGTTCGTCGCCGCGCTCACGTGGGCCGCCCTGCGGCGGGGTGGGGCGACGCACCGGCATGGGCTGCATCCGGCGGCCGGTGGTGGGTGGCGCCGACCGCGGCCCGTCGGTGGCACTCCACGCGCGGGTGGGCGGCTGCACCGACTGTTCGTCCTCGACGCGGGCCTTGGCCTGCTCGGCCGCCGCGATGCGGGCGCGACGCTCGTCGTCGCGCATGTGATCGGTCTTCTCGTCCGCCAATTCCGCACGGATCGGGCCGTGCGGGTCGCGGGGGTCCGGCGCATCCTGTGGGTCGACGGCGGGGGGCAGGACCCGCAACAGATCCGCGAACCGACGAACCACCTCGAGACCGGTGTCGAGGTGGTCGTCGTCGGTGGTCAGGGGCATCGATCCGAGCACCCATCGGCCCTCGTTCCACAACACCTCGAGGTATGCCGGAGCGGTGTTGGCCAATGTCACCATCCGCCGATCACAGACTCGGCGGGCGACGTCGAGGTTGTTGGAGAACATCACACGCGGGCCCATCGCACCGAGCAACTCGACGTCTTCTTCGGCGGGTGCCAGGACATCCTCGTGACGCAGGTCCACCACCACCGACGACGGGGTCGAACGTCGCATGGCGATCACGGTCGCGGTCTCGGTCAGGTCGAACACCACGGCCTCGACGCCCCGGTAATGGCCGAACGCCACATCCTGAACGTTGGCCCGGTCCGGAGCGTTCATGGTGGCGCGGTGGAAGATCTTGCGCAGCTTGGTGTCCGATTCACGGAACGTGAACTCGTGTTTGTCGCCCCAGACGGCACGCTGATGCCGCGCAACGCTCGAGCGCTGACGATCCAGCCACAACAGGGCCGCAGCACCGGCGAGTGCGAACACGGCGATCACGAAATACACGATGGTCATCGCGGTACAGCCTACTATTGCCGGTCGGTCATCCGGCGGACACGACATAACCTCGTTGCTTGTCGACCACGTTGCCGAGCACCTCGACGGCCGGCGTCGAGTCCCGCCGCAGGTAGCGCTGCAGGTTGTCGAGGAATCCCGCGGCCAGTACGTCGCGCCACCCCACCGCGTCACCACTCATGTGCGGCGAGACGGCGACGTTGTCCATCGCCCACAGCGGACTGTCCGGGTCCAAGGGTTCGTCGGTGAACACGTCGAGCGACGCGGCACCGATCGCACCGGTGCGCAATGCGTCGATCAACGCCGCCTCGTCGACGAGCTGTCCGCGTCCGACATTGATCAGATGGGCGTCGGTCCGCATGGCGGCCAGGACGTCGGCGTCGATCATCCGCTCGGTCTGCGTGGTCAGCGGGGCGATCGCGATCACGTTGTCGAAATCGCCGGCGACATCAGCGAGACGGGCGGTCTCCAGGACGACACCGAAATCCGGATCGTCGGCGCGGGCGACGCGCCCCGCCCCGGTCACCGTGATACCCACGGCACCGAGCAGACGTGCGATCGAGCGACCGATCCCACCGGTGCCGATCACCAGCGCCGACGTCCCCTCCGTGCGGGTGGTCTCCCGGTGCCGCCACAGCTTCTCCCGCTGCAGGGCCTTGGACACGTGTAATTGCTTGTCGCGCGCCAGGATCGATGCGAGGACGAACTCGGCGATCGGCCGGTCGAACACCCCGTGCGCGTTGGTCACCACGATCGACGATGCGCGCAGATCGTCGAACAGGAGCGTGTCGACACCGGCCGCGCACACGTGCACCCATCGCAGCGCCTGGGTCGGGTGGCCCCAATTGTCTTTCAGCGCACCGGAAAAGAAGTCCCACAGCATGAGGATCTCGGCACCGTCGAGAGCGCTCACCAGCGTGTCGGCGGTGCAGTGTCTCACCTCGGCGAGTTCCGCGATCTCATCGAGGTTCACCGGGTCGGGGACGCCGGGGGCCCCGAGGATTGCGACGATCGGTCGGTGCGTGGCCACGCTCCCACCGTAACCAGATCCGACCGATCACCGCAGCGCTCCCACGACGATTCGGCGCGCCGGTCAGATACCGACACACACGCTGACAGCGCCGCGGCCGTCGTCACACGTGCTCGGGAATCTCCTCCGGACGGTAGCCGGGCAGACGTCCCGCGGGGATGATGGCGGTGGCGCTCAACGCGGCCAGGATCAGCAGACCGTATTTCAGGGTGCGCAGGCGGACGTCCTCGTTGAGGGCGACAGCCTCGTCGATCTGCTCGGGGGTCGCATCGGTCCGTGCGAGCACCGCGCGTAGGTCGTCGTTGCTGGTGAAGTCGACGTTGTCCAGATTCACCTGTGCCACCAGCGATTCCGGCAGTTGCGGGTGATCGGCCACCTCACGCCCGACGCTCAGTCCGAGAATTGCCACCAGCAGCGCGCCCATGACGGCCGTGCCGACGGCCGAGGCGAGGTTCTGCGTGGTGCCCCGGACCGAGCCCACGTCGCCGGCCAGCGTCTTGGGCGCCGAGGTGACCAGCACGTTGAACACCAGGGTCACCAGCGCACCTTGACCGATGCCGAACACGATGAGCCCCAGAATGGTCGGCAAGGTTTCCCAGTTGTTGGTGACCACGAACGACAACCAGACGAGCGCGACGGTGGTGAGGCAGAACGAGAAGACACCGATCGCGCGCGGGCTGTAGCGCTTGTACAGCTTCACGACCAGCATCGCGGTGACGAACACCGTGAGGTTGAAGGGCATCATCGCCAATGCGGTGTCGAACGGCGTTCGGCCCTGGACGATCTGGGTGTACAGCGGCACGGTGAAGTTCAGCGCCGCCTCCATGCTGACGATGATGAACATCGCGTAGACGGCGGCCCGCTCACGAGAACTCCGCAGCACCGACAGGTCGACCAGCGGCACGAGCCCGTTCGCCATGCGACGACGTGTCCACATGAAGAACCCCTGGCCGAGCAGGATGCCGATCACGATCATCAGCGGCGCGGGCGACAGCCCGCCGACGTCGAACGGGGCTGCCGAGTCGGCGAAGAAGACGCCCCAGTTGTTGAGATTGTTGAAGCCCAGCGTGAGCAACACGACGCCGACACCGATGAGCACTGCGGCGACCACGTCGATCTCGACGCTCTTGTCCGGCGCGATCGGCGTCAACGTGAAGCTGAACGCGAAAATCAGGACGGCCAACACCAGCACGATCACGAACACCGGCCGCCACCCGACGAGTGTGCCGAGCGCGCCGCCGATGAAGAAGGCGCTCATCCCGGAGACGGCACGCGCCGAACCGAGCGATCCGACCGCAGTCGCCTGCTGTTCACCGTGATAGTTCGCGGCGATCAACGCGACGAGAGATGGCACGATGATGGCGGCCGACGCCCCGGCGAGCGCCTGCCCCACGATTGCCCAGGTCACGTTCGGCGAGATGATCATGAGCAGAGCCGATACCGCGAACACGGCGACGACCACCCGGAACAACAGCACCCAGCCGATCCGCTGGCCCAGTTTGGCGCCGACCATCACCAGTGCGGCGACGACCAACCCGTAGACGACGATCGTCGTGCTCGCGACCGTGGCCGCGACGTCGAAGTCCTCCACCATGCCGCCCAGCGACACCGGCAGCGCCGCCACGTTGAACGACATCATCACCTGCGCGAGGAACAACCCGACCATGGGCAGCCAAGACGTTCGCTGGACTTCGGGCGTCTCGGCGGACGAGATCGTCATCGAGTGATGCTCCTACTGATCGTGACGGACATTCCTGCCCACGACGGGCCAGTGTCATTCAACCCCGAGCATCGCCACTGGGCTCGGCAGCACGACCGGCGACATCGAATGTCACATTGTTGACAATCCGACGATCTGGCGTCACCGTGTACCCATGACCGTCACCGCCGAGAGCACCTGGACCCAGCAGACCGCGACCCTGAGCCCGGCACTCAAACAGGCCACGCCCGTCGTCGTTGACCATGCGCTCGGCTCGTGGATACATGGCACCGACGGCAACGACTACCTCGACTTCACCACCGGAATCGGCGTGACCAGCACCGGTCACTGCCATCCGCGGGTCGTGGCCGCCGCACAGGACCAGTGCGCCAAGATCATCCACGCGCAGTACACGACCGTCATGCATCCGCCGTTGCTGGAACTGACCGAGAAGCTCGGGCACGTCCTGCCCCTCGGTCTCGACTCGGTCTTCTACGCGAACTCCGGCTCCGAAGCGGTCGAAGCCGCGATTCGGTTGGCGCGGATGGCGACCGCGCGGCCGAACATCGTGGTCTTCCAGGGCGGTTTCCACGGCCGGACGGTTGCCGCGGCCAGCCTCACGACCGCGGGAACCAAGTTCTCGGCCGGTTTCTCCCCGCTGATGGCCGGGGTGCACATGTCGCCGTTCCCGTATGCCTATCGCTACGGCTGGGACACCGACACCGCCGTCGACTTCGCTCTCCGCGAGCTCGACTACCTGCTGCAATCACGTGTCGCTCCCAACGACACCGCCGCCTTCCTCATCGAGCCGGTGCTCGGCGACGGCGGCTACCTGCCCACTCCGCCGCGATTCCTGCAGGGCCTGCGGGAACGCGCCGACCGCCACGGTGTCGTCCTGATCCTCGACGAGGTGCAGGCAGGCTTCGGCCGCACCGGTAAGTTCTGGGGACACCAGCACGCCGCCGGGGTGACACCCGACATCCTCATCACCGCCAAGGGGTTGGCATCGGGCTTTCCCATCTCGGCCATCGCCGCACCCACCGAGCTGATGAGCAAGGCGTGGCCGGGCTCGCAGGGCGGCACATACGGCGGCAACGCAGTGGCCGCGGCCGCCGCGGTCGCGACGATCGACGTCATCCATGACGAGAACCTGGTCGACAACGCGCGCATCCGCGGTGACCAGATGCTGGACGGGTTGCGGGAGATCGCCCCACGGTTCGGTGGGATCGGCGATGTCCGTGGGCTCGGCCTGATGGCCGGCATCGAGTTCGTCGCCGACACCGACGACGGCACCCGTGTGCCCGACGCCGCGGCCGCTGCCGCGGTGCAACAGGCCACCACCCGGCACGGCCTGCTCACGCTCACCTGCGGTCCGGCAGGCAACGTCGTGCGTCTCATCCCGGCCCTCGTGGTGACCGAAGACGAGATCGCGATGGGTCTCGACCGTTTCGCAGCTGCCCTGACGGAGGTCTTCTCAGGCGATACGCTCGGGCAGAGATGACACGTGTTGCCCAGGACCTCGACATCACCGGAGATCTCGATGCTCTCGGTATCGAGGTCGATGTCTCGTCGCGTCGTCTCGCCGAATACTCCTACGACGCCTCCAACTACCGCATCCGTCCACTCGCGGTGGTGTTTCCACACGATGCCGACGAGGTCGCGCGCATCGCGACCTACTGCCACACACGTCACATCCCGCTGATCGCCCGCGGCGGCGGCACCTCGATGGGCGGCAACGCGATCGGCGCCGGTGTCGTCATCGACCTGTCCCGGCACATGACCCGAGTGCTCGACGTGGATGCGGAGACCGCCACCGCGACCGCGGAAACCGGGATCGTGCTGACCACCCTGGCGGCCGAGGCCCGGGCTGCGACCGACGGACGATTCACCTTTGCCCCCGATCCGTCGTCGGCGTCGCGGGCCACACTCGGTGGCGCCATCGGCAACGATGCGTGCGGGAATCACTCGGTGCGCCATGGCCGTACGACCGATCACGTCATCGAACTCGATCTGGTCACCGCCGACGGCCACGCGCTCACCGCGACACGGGAGGGCATCCGCGCCACGCGCGAGGGCGATATCGGTGCGGCCGCCCGAGCCGCGGCGCTGACCGAGAACCTGCGTGATCTCACCGCACGACACCTCGGGCCGTTTCGTACCGACCTCGAGACGATTCCCCGCCAGGTATCCGGTTACCATCTCGCGAAATTGTTGCCGGAGAACGGCTTCGACGTGGCGCGTGCATTGGTGGGCAGTGAGGGCACCTGCGCTGTCGTCGTCGGCGCCCGGGTACGACTGGTTCCGACGCCCACCTCGTCACTGCTGCTGTGCGTTGCGTATCCGACCGTGATCGACGCGGCACGCGACGTGCCGGCGATCCTGCCGTACACGCCGTCGGCGGTGGAGGGCATCGACCGTAAGATCGTCGCGACGATGGCGGCCCGCCGTGGCCGCGACACCATCGCGTCGCTGCCCGGGGTGAGCGACCCCGACTGCACCGGATGGCTGTTCATCGACCTCGACGAGCACAGCGCGACCACCCGTTCGGAGACCGATGTCGCGGCGACCGCGAAACTCCTCCTCGACGAATTGCGCTCCCGGGGCCGGATGATCGCGGGGACAACGGTTCCCGACCCGGTTGCCCGCAAGACCCTGTGGCGGATCCGTGAGGACGGCGCGGGTCTCTCGTCACGGCTCGCCGACCCCGACGACGAGACCATCGGCTCCGGCTACGAATCCTGGCCGGGCTGGGAGGACGCGGCGGTGGCCCCCGAGCGCCTCGCCGACTACCTCGACGACTTCACCACCCTGCTGGACCGCCACGGGCTGACCGGGGTGATGTACGGACACTTCGGCGCAGGCTGCATGCACGTGCGCATCACCTTCGATCTGCGCTCCGCCGAGGGCCGCGCGACGATGGACCGGTTCTGCACGGATGCAGCGCAACTCGTCGTCGACCACGGGGGATCGCTGTCCGGTGAACACGGCGACGGGCGCGCCCGCTCGGCGCTGCTGCCGATCATGTACTCGCCCACCATGCTCGCCGCCTTCGCGGAGTTCAAACGGATCTGGGATCCGCAGGGCACCCTCAATCCGGGCTCTATCGTCGACCCACCTCCGATCACCGCCGACCTCGCACTCGCCGACGTCCCGAACCGTCGGTGGCTGACCATGTTCGCCGACAGCAACCACAATCCCGCCGACAGCAACCCGAATCCCACCGACGGCAACCACAATTCGGTCGACAGCAACCAGTCGGGCGTCGACCCCTTCGTGCACGCCGTCCAGGCATGCATCGGTGTCGGCCGTTGCCGCGCCACTTCGGGCGGGGTGATGTGTCCCAGCTATCGCGCCACCCGCGACGAGAAGGATTCGACCCGAGGTCGTGCCCGCGTCCTGCAGGACATGGTGCGCACCGCTCCCGACATCGAGACCGGTTGGCGTTCCGACGATGTCGCCGAGGCACTCGACCTGTGTCTGTCCTGCAAGGCGTGCTCCACCGACTGCCCGACCGGCGTGGACATGGCAACCTACAAATCCGAGTTCCTCCACCATCACTACCAGGGTCGACGACGCCCGCTCTCGCACTATTCGTTGGGCTGGATGCCCGCGTGGCTCGGCGCGGCGGGCTCCCTGGCGCCGCTGATCAACGCATCCCTCGACAGCCCGCTGCGCGGTGTCGCGGCACGCCTCGGCGGTCTCGATCCGCGTCGCAGCATGCCTCGCTTCGCCACCCGACGCGAGCGCCGACGACACCTGCGTTCGTTGCCGCCGGTCACCGACACCACCGACACCATCTTGTTCGTGGATTCGTTCACCCGCGGGTTCCGTCCACAGGTCGCCGCGGCGACCGCCACGGTCCTCGGCGCCACGGGTGACTCCGTCGGGTGCGCCGACGACAACTGCTGCGCCCTCACCTGGATCTCCACCGGTCAGCTCGACCATGCCCGAAAAGTCCTGTCCCGCACGGCACAGAATCTCGACGACGGCACCGAGCGACCCATCGTGGTCCCCGAGCCGAGTTGCGCCGCAGCCCTGCGCAAGGACATGCCCGAACTCCTCGGCGACGAGGCTGCCCGACGCGTCGCGGCTCGGGTCCACAGCTTTGCCGACCACCTCCCCCACCTCATCGAGTCCGGTTGGCGCCCCGCTGGGCTCCCCGGCTCCGTCACCCTGCAGACCCACTGCCACGAGTACGCGGTGTTCGGCGCCCGCACCGGGGCTGCCGCCCTGGAGTCCCTCGGTGTCGAGGTGCACACCGCGGACGGGTGCTGTGGCGTCGCGGGGAACTTCGGTTTCGAGCAGGGGCATTTCGAGGTGAGCGTGGCCGTCGCCGAACAATCCCTCGCGCCCGCACTCCACGCGGCACCCGACCGTCCGGTCGTCACCGACGGGTTCAGTTGCGCGATGTCGGTGGCACATCTGTCGGCCACCTCGCTCGGGATCACTTCGACGGGACAGCATCTGGCCGAGCTGCTCACCCGTGCGCCGACCTCGCCCGACCGCGCCCAGCCACCGCCGACGGCAACCGCGAATCCGCCGACAGCAACCTCGAAATCACCGACAGCAACGCCGCCGCAGGGAGGACACCGACCATGACCGCCACCATCCCGTCCACCACCGCCGAGATCATCGGACGCGTGCCCACCGACTTGTTCATCGACGGCCGCTGGGTACCCGCCGCATCCGGCGCCACCTTCGCGGTGGACAACCCCGCGACCGAAGAAACCCTCACCCACGTCGCCGACGGTGACGCCACCGATGCTCGCCGGGCCTTGCAGACAGCGGTCGACCACCAGGCCGCCTGGGCCGCCACCTCACCGCGATCGCGCAGCGAGATCCTCTACCGTGCTTACCAACTCATCATCGATCGGACCGACGAGATCGCGGCCGTGATGACCGCCGAGATGGGCAAACCGCTACCCGAGGCCCGCGGTGAGGTCGCCTACGGCGCCGAGTTCTTCCGCTGGTTCGCCGAGGAGGCCGTGCGGATCGGCGGCGACCACACGATCACCGGGGACGGCGCCAACCGCATCGTCGTCACCCGGCAACCGGTGGGACCGTGCATCCTCGTCACTCCGTGGAACTTCCCCCTGGCGATGGGGACCCGCAAGATCGGTCCCGCGATCGCGGCCGGATGCACGATGGTGTTCAAACCGGCCGAGCTGACGCCACTCACCGCCCTACTTCTCACCGACATCCTGCGCGAGGCAGGCCTTCCCGACGGCGTCCTCAACGTCGTCACGACGTCGGACCCGGGCACCGTGGTCGGCGAGTGGATGACCTCGGGCCGCGCCCGCAAGGTCAGTTTCACCGGCTCCACCGAGGTCGGCAAGCTGCTGCTCGGGCAGGCTGCCGGCAGCGTCATGCGCACCTCGATGGAGCTGGGCGGCAACGCACCGTTCATCGTCTGCGCCGACGCCGACGTCGACCGAGCCGTCGACGGCATCATGGTCGCCAAGATGCGCAACATGGGGCAGGCGTGTACGGCCGCCAACCGGATCTTCGTGCACCGCAGCGTCATCGACGACTTCACCGACGAGCTCGCGGCACGTATGACCGGGCTCGTGGTCGGTGACGGCAGCGCCGACGGCACGCAGGTGGGGCCGCTCGTCGAGGCGAAGGCCGCCGACAAGGTCGCCGGACTGGTCGACGACGCCGTCGGACACGGCGCCCGGATCGTCTGCGGCGGTCGACGTCCCGCCGGAGCCGGACACTTCTACCCGCCCACGGTGCTCACCGACGTCCACCCGGGTGCCGAGTTGATGCACACCGAGATCTTCGGCCCGGTCGCCGCGATCATCCCCTTCGGCGGGCCCGATTCCGACGGGCTCGACGAGGCGATCGCCCTGGCCAACGACACCCCATGGGGGCTGGTCGGATACGCCTACACCCAGGATCTCGACCGTGCGGATCGGCTGTCCACCGAGTTGCAGGTGGGCATGGTCGGTATCAACACCGGCCTGGTGTCCAACCCGGCCGCACCGTTCGGCGGTGTCAAGGAGTCCGGGCTGGGACGTGAGGGCGGCCGCCTGGGTATCGAGGAGTTCCTCGACGTCAAATACGTTGCCCGCCCCATCCGAACCAGCTGAACCCAGACCTGGACCCACGACCGACAGGAGGTGACGAATGTATCTTGGCGCTCAACTGTTCACCGACAGCGAATACGAACAGCGACTCATCCGAGTGCGCGAACTCATGGACCGACAGGGACTCTCGGCGATCATCGTCACCGACCCGGCGAACATCTATTACCTGATCGGCTACAACGCGTGGTCGTTCTACACGCCACAGATGCTGTTCATTCCCATCGAGGGTGAGATGGTGTTCTTCGCACGGGAGATGGATGCCCATGGCGCGCACCGCACCTCGTGGCTCTCGGAGGAACAGATCGTCGGCTACCCGGAGAGCTACGTCCACCGCCCGCACGTCCACGCCTTCGACTGGGTGGCGTGGGCGCTGCGGCAACGGCATCTGATCGCGCCCGCATCGCGCGCCGGATCGGTCGGCCTGGAGATGGACTCACACTTCTTCTCCCCGAAGGCGTATCGGGCTCTGCACAACGCCATCCCCGAGTGGAAGCTGGTCGACAACTTCGAACTGGTCAACTGGGTGCGGTCGGTGAAATCCGACACCGAGGTGCAGTTGATGCGACAGGCGGGCATGGTCTGTTCGGAGGCGATGCGCGCCGCGATCGAGACCATCGACGTCGGTGTGCGCCAATGTGATGCGGCGGCTGCCATCTCACAGGCCCAGATCACCGGCACCGACCAGTTCGGGGGTGATTACCCGGCGATCGTCCCCCTGCTCCCGACCGGCGCGGCCGCCGACACCCCACATCTGACCTGGCATCAGGGCACCTTCACCGACAACGAGGCCGTCGTCATCGAACTCACCGGTGCGCACAACCGTTACCACTGTCCGCTGGCCCGAACCGTGGCGCTCGGGTCGCCGACGAAGGAACTCGACTACGTCGCCAAGGCGACCGCGGAGGGCCTCAACAACGTCCTCGACGCCATCCGCCCGGGCGTGGCCACCCGCGAACTCGCCTCCACCTGGAACTGGTCGCTGGCCAAGTACGGGCTGGAAAAACCGTCACGCCTGGGCTATTCGATCGGTATCGGATATCCGCCGGACTGGGGCGAGCGCACCATCAGCATCCGCACCGAGGACGAGACCATCCTCGAGACCAACATGACGTTCCACATCGTCTGCGGAATGTGGATGGACGACTACGGTTTCGAACTCTCCGAGTCGGTGCGGGTGAGCCCGACCGGCGTCGAGACCTTTACGAGTTTCCCGCGAGAGCTGATCCGGAAGTAACCCTTCGAGAGAGGTGAATGACATGACCGCCACCGAACCGATCCACGATCTCCGCCGCACCGCCCCCACCCTGCCGTTGGCCGGTCGTGCCAAGGATCTGGTGGGATCGATGATCGACTCGTCGACGTCGTTGCTGGCCAAGCAATCCCACGACATCGTGCGCTTCGCCATGGGTTCGCCCGCCGACGAAGCGGTGCCCGCCGACGAGTTCCGCAGGATCGCAGGCGAGATCCTCGACAACTCGTCGTTCACCTACGGCGCCACCGAGGGAGAGCCACGACTGCTCGAGTTGCTCGTCGACTACCTCGCCACCACCCCAGACCCGTCGAGCCTGGAACGATTGGTCATCACCACGGGTGGCATGCAGGGCCTGGATCTCGCGAACAAGATCTTCGTCGACCCCGGCGACCTCGTCATCGTCGAATCCCCCACCTACACCAACGGAAGTGCCACCGCCCTGTCGTACGGAGCGCAACTGCTCGAGGTGCCGGTCGACGACGAGGGCATGCAGGTGGACACGCTGGTGGATCTCGTCGCGCACACCCGCCAGACACCCAAGGCCATCTACACGATCCCGACGTTCCAGAATCCGTCGGGCGTGACGCTGTCGGAGGAGCGTCGTCGCGAGTTGCTGCGGCTGGCACACCAGTGGGGTGCGGTGATCATCGACGATGACCCGTACGGTCTGCTGCGTTTCGCGGGCACCGACGTGCCCACCTTCCAGACGCTGAGTCCACACGACCCACTGGTGTTCTCGGTCCGGACCTTCTCGAAGATCCTGGCCCCGGGTTGGCGGGTCGGCTGGGTCGACGCCGACCCGTCGCTGCGGCAACTGCTGATCAACGGCAAGCAGGCCATGGACACGTGCACCAACGTGCCCAATCAGCACATCGTCGCCGAGTACATCGCGCGCGGCGGCCTGCAGGACCACCTGTCGAACATCCGGGCGCTCTACCGCGAACGCAAAGAGGCCATGATCGATGCGATCGGTCGGCACCTCGGCGACCGCGTCACGACCACCGATCCCGAGGGCGGCTTCTTCCTGTGGCTCACACTCGAGGACGACCTGGCCGAGATCGACACCCGGGAGCTGTTCGAGATCGCCCTGGCCGACGGTGTGGCCTTCATTCCCGGCCCGGCGTTGTCACCGGGTGGGCGTTTCCGCAACGCGCTGCGGCTGTGTTTCGCATCCAGCACCCCCGAGCGAATCGACGAGGGCATCCGCCGCCTCACCACGAGTCTCGACAAGATGGCGCATACTCCATGAGGGATCCCCGCGCACCGGGGTACGTCGACGAAAGGTGAAGGTGTGGAGTCGCTGACCGAGGCCGAGGCCGGCGTCCTGTCCCACATCACGGCTGACACCGTGGCCATGCTGACCGCATCGCTGGTGGAGGCGCCCAGTGAGAATCCGGGCGGCACCGAGGCGGCGACGGTGGACGTGCTGCAGAAGGCGTGCCGATCGGCCGGATTCTCCGTCGGCACCCGCGAGGTGGCGCCGCAGCGGCCCAATCTGGTGGCCACCCTGGCCGCCGGTGACGGTCCGGGGTTGATGTTCCTCGGCCACTCCGACGTGGTGCCCGCGGGGCCCGGCTGGTCGACCGATCCCTACCGCGTGCACTGGGCCGACGGGCGCCTGCGGGGTCGTGGCACCACCGACATGAAGGGCGGGCTCGCGGCCGCGGTGATCGCGATGCAGGCGCTGTCGCATGCCTCCGCGTACGGCATCGAGCTGTCCGGCCCGGTGCAACTGGTCTGCACGGTCGACGAGGAAGAACACGGGCTCGGGGTGCGCGACTTCGTGGCCCAGCAGCCCGAACACTCGTTCGCGGGCTGTATCGTGGCCGAACCCACCGACCTCGCGATCGTCCGCGGCTGCCGCGGCGCGTCCTACATCGAGATCGACATCACCGGGCGTGCAGCGCATTCGGGACGACCGGCGGACGGTCGCAGCGCGATCGAAGCCGCCGCCTCCATCGTCGACCTCATCCGGTTCGACCATCGACAGCTCGCCATGACCGCCGACGACCTCCTCGGCTCCGGCACCTGGAATGTGGGGCTCATCCAAGGCGGACAAGGGATCTCGGTGGTTGCACCGACCTGTTACCTCGGTGTCGACCGTCGGCTGATGCCCGACGAGGACCCGCACCGGATCGCCGAGCAGTTACGCAAGGAGATCCGGGACTCCGCCATCGACACCGACGGGGTCGAGGTCGATGTGCGGGTCACCATGGAGATGCCTGGCTTTGCCACCTCCGCCGACCACCCGTTGGTCACCACTGCCGTGTCGTCGGTGACGGACGCGGGGCGGTCCACGTCGGTCGGCGGCTGGACCGCTGCCTGTGACGGCGGCTTCGTCAGCCGCGACCTCGGCATCCCGACGATCGTCCTGGGCCCCGGTGACATCAACGCCGAGGCACATCAGCCCGACGAATCCGTCGCGATCGCCGATCTCGAAACCGCTGCGCGCGCCTATGCTCTCGCCGCGCTGCGGCTGCTGACCACCGACGCGTAGCCCGCTGCGTCGTCGCCCGGCTGCGTCATACCCGAACGTGCGGTGTTCGCTCCCCCGATCCATGTTCGCTCCTCCGATCGCGGGAGCGAACACGCAACGAAGGAGCGAACGTGTGGCGACGGAACCGATCGATCGCGAACGACGTCTGATCTTCATGGCGACTTACCCCACCGATCGTTTCGGGCTGATCCGTCGCGAGGCCGCACTCGCCCGCGACATCTCCGACGTCGCGCTCACCGCGGCGGTCAAGAAGGGCGACCTCGTGCGCCTGATCCCCGGCGTCACTGTCGCGGCAAGCGACGAGTTCGACGGCGCCGAGGGAGCCGACGCGCTCTATCGCCTGACGTGCATCGCCGTGGCAACATCGCAACTCGTCGGCGCCCGGACACCTCCGTTGAGCCACGAATCCGGTGCGGCCATGCACCGTCTGCCCTTGCTGAAACCCGCACACACCCATGTCCACGTGACCAACGGCCGGGCGACCGGCGGGTCCATCCGGACCCATCGCCACATCCATCCGGGCCGCCTGCTGCCCGACGACATCACGGAGATCGACGGAGTTCGGGTGACGACGCTCGAACGAACCGCCGTGGACATCGCGATCGATGGCGACTTCGCACAGGCACTGACCGTCTTCGACGGCGCATTGTCGCATGGGTGCCGACCGCGAGACGATGGTCGAGATGCTGCGGACATCCCGGCGCAAGGGCGCACGCGCGGCACGGCGCGCCTTGCCGTTGGCAGACGCGTTGTCGGAAAGCGTCGGGGAATCCTGGAGCCGTGCGCAGATGATCGATGCGGATCTGCCGATCCCACGTCTGCAGCACCGCTTCCGTTGTGCGAGCCGGACATACCGCACCGACTACGACTGGTCGGGGCTCCTCGTCGGCGAGTTCGACGGCATGGCCAAATACGGTCGACTGCGACGTGCCGGCGAACGCATCGACGACGCGGTCACCCGCGAGAAGCTCCGTGAGGACGAACTCCGCGCGCTCGGCGTGATGGTCATCCGCTGGACCTGGAAGATTCTGGAGGCCCACGGCCTCGCCGACCTGTTGCGGCCCTGGCTCATCCGCCTCGGGCTGGTACCTGCCTGACACGCAGTTCGCTCCCCCGTTCTGTGTTCGCGCCTCCGACCGGGGGAGCGAACACGAAACGAGGGAGCGAAGAACGGCTGCAGACGCTACTTCGACGCCTCGGCCTTCATTCCGGCGAGTTCCCGGAAATCGTTCTCCTTGCTGGGGATCTCGGTGCCGCGGATCGAGACACCGGCGGTCTCCTTGAGGAACAACAGCGCAACCATGCCGATCGCACAGGCACCCATCATGTACACCGCGGGGAAAAGATTCCACCCCGTCGAGTCCACCACCGCATCGTTGACGAGCGGCGCGGTACCACCGAACGCCGCGGTCGCGACATTGTACGAGATCGCGAAGCCCGCGTAGCGCACCTGCGTCGGGAACATCGCCGGGAACGTCGCGGAGATGGTCGCCAACTGCGGGATGTAGAGCAATCCGAGGATCACGAATCCGACGATGGCCCAGGCGAATCCCTGACCCATGAGCCAGTACAGCGGCAATGACAGCACGAACAGGCCGACCAGCGAACCCCACCACATCGGTTTTCGCCCGGTGGAATCCGACCACCGGCCGAAGAACGGGATCATCGCCATCATCGCGAGCTGACCGATGAGCACGACCACCGACCCCGATGTCTCCGACAACCCGATCGTGTTCTTGAGGTACGACGGCTGGTAGGCGAGCAACGTGTAGTTGGCGATGTTGAGCGCGATGACCATGCCGAACATGATGAGGATGGGCTGCCAGTAGTTGGTCAGCAGATCCTTGAAACGGGTCCAGGCGCTGCCCTTGATCTCGTCTTCCTGTTCCAGCTCCTGGAACACCGGCGTGTCCTCCATCTGCGACCGCAGGTAGAGGCCGATCAGACCCAGCGGCAGGGCGACGAAGAACGGGATACGCCAACCCCAGCTGGCCATCTGCGCATCGGTCAACGCCAGCTCCATGAGCAGGACGATGGCGGTACCGGCGCTGAACCCGGCGAGGGTGCCGAACTCGAGGAAGGAACCGTACTTGCCGCGCTTCTTGTCCGGCGCATATTCCGCCATGAACGTTGCGGCGCCACCGTATTCACCACCGGTGGAGAAGCCCTGGATCACCCGCAGCAGGATCAGCAGGATCGGCGCCCAGATGCCGGCCACCGCGTGGGTGGGCAGGACACCGATGAGAGCGGTGGCTCCGGAGATCAGCAGGATCGTCATCGCCAGAACGGATTTGCGCCCGACCCGATCGCCGATCGGCCCCCACACCATGCCACCCAGTGGCCGCAGGACGAACGAGATCGCGAACCCGAGCATGGTGCCGATCGATCCCAGATCACCAGGAAAGAAGACGTCGGTCAGATAGGTCGCGGTTGCCGCGTAGACGCCGTAGTCGTACCACTCGGTCGCGTTGCCGATCGCAGAGGCGCCGATCGCCTTGCGCAGCAGGGATTTTCCTTCCGGTGATTCCGGATCGGGGGCGAGTTCTTCATACGTCGCCGGTGAGGATGATGCTTCAGTCATCTGTGCCTCCAGAAAGGGTCGTTCGGCCAGTTGTCTTCTAGCTCAACTCACATCGGTGGAATGAGATCGCGTCTTCGTCCATGGGACGTCACGCCGTCGAGGCTGCTTCCGGGCGCTCGTCGGTCCCGACGAGCCGGTGCAGTCCATCCTTCATGTGTTCGATCATCAATTCGTCAGCCGCTGGTGCGTCCCCCGCCGCCACGGCGTCCACCAATGCCTGGTGTTCGTCGATCCGCTCCTTCCCCGAGGAATAGGTTCCCCGCATCGCACGCAAGCACATTCGCGTCTCGACGAGAATCGTCTCGTGTAGACGCGAAAGGCGCTCGCTGTGCGCGTGTTCCACCAGCGTCTGGTGGAACACCATGTCCGCCTCCGCCATCTCGGCGCCGTTCGGGTCGTCGATGAACTCCCGCATCCTCCCCACTGCGGTCCCGAGCTCTTCAACCGCCGACGGTGATCGGCGGGCGATCACCTGCTCGATCGCTGCGCGCTCCACAGCTGTCCGCGCCACGTACATGTCCCGGATGTCGTCGGCCTCCATCGAGACGACGAACAAGCCGCGGTTGCGATGTCCGACCAGCAACCCCTCAGCGGTGAGCCGCTGCATGGCCTCACGCAGAGGTCCGCGGCTGACGCCGAGGTCGGCAGCCAGCCCGGATTCGGTCAGCTGCGACCCCGGAGGGAAGTCGCCGCCGGCTATCGCGTCGTGCAACTTCCGGGCGATGATCGCGGGTGTGGACTCCTGCACCAGAGGCGTCAGAACTCTCTTCCGCCCCTGACCCTGGTCCTGCGAAGCACTCATCGACATTACCCCTTGTTCTTACCCTCATTCACGCGCGTAGGACAGTACTTCACCACGAGCACCCCCCATCCAGACGTCGTTGCACGCATCTGCGAACTCTGCCAAACCCTCGACGACGGTGCCGAATACGTTTCCCGGAACCCAACCGACATCCCCGTTGACCAGCAGATTGTTGCGTCCGTAAAACACCGCGAGATCGATCAGGAGTTGATGCTCGCCGGGCGCGGATCCGGAGTCATAGCCATAAGCGGGATTCTTCAAGATCCCGTCGAAAGTGAAGTAACACAAATCCCCTGGAATCGGTGTCACCGTTGTGTTCTCCGGCCCCGGTTCGGTGGCCGCGAACGCCGGTAGTAACGTGTAGATCTCATTTCGGGCAAACTTGCCGTGATAAACCTGTCCGCCGACCGGTAACGCATCCCAGACGGCGGCGGCGGTCCGGGGCGCCTCGTCGTCGTGCAGGCGTGCAATCGCTTTGACGCCCCGCTGCGCGAGGCTCACCGAGATGAACCGATCGGTCATCGAAGTCCTTTCCGGGTTGCGGACGGTACGGCGGTCTCGTATGCCGCGGCGACACGCAGCACGGTGTCGTCGTGATGGCGGGCCCCGACGAATTGCACGCCGGTGGGCAAGGCCGTCCCGCCGGAATCGTCGAAGCCGCTCGGCACCGTGATGGCCGGCTGACCGGTCAGATTGAAGGGGTAGGAGTAGGGCGTCCACGACGTCCAGTCCGGACTCGCCGAGTCGGCGGGAACATCCAGTCCCGCTTCGAAAGCCGCAGTCGGCGTGGCCGGGGTGACGAGCACGTCGAACTCTTCGTGCAACGTCCCCATCTCCACACCCAGCGCCATCCGCACGGCGGTCGCGTCGAGATAGTCGGTCGCGGTGAAGCCGTGGTGACGGGCAACGGCCTGCGCGAGTCCGGGATCGATCTTCTCGGTCACGCCGCCCTTGTCCGCGATGTCACCGAAGGCCCGGAGCACCACCTCGATCCCGCTGAACCAGAGAATGTGATAGGCCCATGCGGGGTCTTCCCACCGCAGGTCGATCGGGGTGACCTGCGCGCCGAGATCGGCCAGCACATCGATCACCGCATCGGTGTTGCGCTGCACCTGGGGATCGTTCGTCCCGTAGCCCAACGTCGGGCTGTAGGCGATCCGCATGCCGGAGAGGTCCTGGTACGGCCGTCCCAGCACGTCTGCGGACCTCCGGGTGGGTGTGGGCATGGCCCACCAGTCTCGCGAATCGAAACCGCTGAGGACGTCGAGCATGACCGCACAATCGGCGACGGTCCGGGTCATCGGCCCGGCGTGCGCCAGCGTGCCGAAGGGACTGGCCGGGTACAGCGGCACACGCCCGAACGTCGGTTTGAACCCGACGATGCCGCAGAACGATGCCGGAATCCGGATCGACCCTCCGCCGTCGGTACCCACCGACAGCGTGCTCAGCCCGGCCGCGACTGCTGCGGCACTGCCACCACTCGAGCCGCCAGAGGTTCTGTCCAGGCTCCACGGGTTACGGGTGATGCCCTGTCGCGGGCTGTCGGTGACGCCCTTCCAGCCGAACTCCGGGGTGGTGACCTTGCCGAGCAGCACGGCACCGGCCTCACGCAGCCGCGCCACGGCAGGCGCGTCGACTGTCCAGGCATCGTCGCCGGGATCGAGCAGCTCCGAACCCCGCAACGTGGGCCAGCCCGCGGTCAGGAAGAGGTCTTTGACGCTGACGGGCACTCCGTCGAGGGGACCGAGCGCGCGTCCGGCCCGATGGCGTTCTGCCGACGCCCGCGCGTCCCGGGTGGCCGCCTCAGCGTCAACAAGGCAATACGCGTTGACGGCCGGGTTCTGCACGTCGATCGCGGCGAGGTGTTCGTCGACGACCTCCACCGGCGACAGCGCGCCCGACGTGTACGCGGCATTGAGCTCGGTGGCAGTGCACCAGCGGGCGGTCTCGGTTGCGTCCATCGGATCCTTCGGGCAACGACGTCAATTATTGGTAGATTGTCGACAATCTACTCTGGAGGTACGTGAGTGACAACCAAAACGCCGACTATCGCAATGCTCTATCCGGGACATGCGGCCGAACGCGATTTCCCGCTCGTCGAGTCCGCGCTACACGGCGCGGCGCGGCTCCCCGTCGTGATCACCGACGTCGAGTCCGACGATCACACCGTGGCCGCCATGCGGGCCGTCGGCACCGACCGGCCGCTGCTCGACGGCGCACGGCGCGCCACCGCGTATGCACCCGACGCCCTGATGTGGGCGTGCACGTCCGGCAGTTTCCTCTACGGCTGGGACGGTGCCCATGCGCAGGTTCAGCGGCTGTCCACGGCCACCGGCCTGCCGGTGTCGTCGACGTCGCTGGCATTCGCCGACGCCTGCCGAGCACTCGACATCGACACCGTCACCGTGGCCGCCACCTACCCGGCACCGGTCGCCGACGGTTTCGCCACCTTCCTGGCCGACGCCGGCGTCGCTGTGCTGGAGACCGTCTCGCACGGCATCGAGACCGCCACCGAGGCAGGCATTCTCGACGGCGACCAACTCTTCTCGATGGTTTCGTCTGCGAATCACACCGAGGCACAGGCGATTCTGGTCCCGGACACCGCGCTGCACACGATCGGCTGGCTCACCGATCTCGAACGCGAAGTCGGCAAACCCGTGCTGACGGCCAACCAGGTCACCGTCTGGCAGGCCCTGCGGCTGGTCGACCAGCCGACGATCACCGAGGGCCTGGGAACGCTGTTCAGCGCACGAATCGGTAGCCCATCCCCGCCTCGGTGAGCAGATGCCGCGGACGGGTCGGATCGTCTTCCAGTTTCCGCCGCAGGCTCGCCAGATACACCCGCAGGTAGTTGGTCTGGTTGACATAGGTGGGCCCCCACACACTGTGGAGGATCTCCCGCTGCGACACCAGCTTTCCCTCGTTACGGACCAGCATCTCCAGGATGCCCCATTCCGTGGGCGTCAGATGGACGTCGGTGCCATCACGTCGTGCCGTCTTCGCGGACAGATCGACCAGGAACGTTCCCGCATCGACCACCGGGCCGTCCGACCCCGACGCCGAGGCCGCGCCCCGGCGCACCGCTGCCCGCAGGCGGGCCAGGAACTCCTCCATGCCAAAGGGTTTGGTCACGTAGTCGTCGGCACCGCTGTCGAGCGCGGCGACCTTGTCGGCAGCATCCGCCCGCGCCGACAACACGATCACCGGAACGTTGGTCCACCCGCGCAGCCCCTGCAGCACCGTCAATCCGTCGATGTCGGGGAGCCCGAGATCGAGCACCACGACCTGCGGATTGATCCGGGCCGCCGCCGCGAGCGCATCTGCTCCGGTGGCCGCCGTGGTCACCGCGAAACCGCGCGCGTTGAGATTGATCCGCAAGGCCCGCAACAGTTGCGGCTCGTCGTCGACCACCAGTACCCGCACCCCGGTACTCATCGGGGTACCTCCCGGTCCTCGGACAATGGCAAGGCGATCACCATGGTGGTGCCACCTCCGGGGGTCTCGACCACCGACAGTGTGCCGTCGACCGCCGAAACGAACCCGGCGGCCACCGACAGTCCCAATCCCACACCCGTACTCGCGCCGTGGTGGTCGCCGTACTGATGGAAAGCGGTGAACACCCGGTCGCGTTCGTCTGCCGGAATCCCCGGACCGTGGTCGATCACCCGGATCACGCACCGCGGCACGTCCCCGGAATGTTCCACCCGCGCCTGCACGGTCACCTCGCCACCACCGTGACGCACCGCGTTGTCCACCAGGTTCGCCAACGCCCGCTCGAGAAGTCCTGCGTCGGTGTACGCCCACTCCTGGTGGAGATCGACGGTCACGCCGGTGGTCGACGGGTCTCGGCGGTACACCGCGGCCATCGCGCGATGCACCACTTCGGCGAGGTATGTGCGGCGCAGATCCGGCCGCACCGCGCCCGCGGCCAGACGCGAGGAATCCAACAGGTTGCCGACCAGCGCGGCGAGTTGGTCCACCGATTCCTCGACCGTCGCCAACAATTCGGCGGTGTCCTCCGGCCCGAAGGTGACATCGGTACTGCGCAGACTGGACACCGCCGCCTTGGCGGCGGCGAGTGGGGTTCGTAGATCGTGGCTCACGGCCGAGAGCAACGCACGACGCAGTTCGTCGGTCTGGGCGAGCGCCTGCGCCTCTGCCGCCTCGGCCTCGAGCCGATGTCGTTGCACGGCGCCGGCCGCCTGGGTGGCCACCGTGGTCAGTACCCGGCGGTCACGACCGCCGAGTCCCGGTCCGCGCAGCCACAATTCGAACTCCCCACCGGGCACCGGGCACACCGTCACCGCGTCGTCCTCGACCGTCGGGGCGCCGAGCCCGACGGCCGCCTCGGTGGTGATGTCACCGCGCTCGGCACGACGGATCAGCGCCACCCCCGCCTGGTCGTAGGTCTCGCGAACCCGTTCGAGGAGCCCAGGGACGTCGGCACCACCGAGGACCGCACTGGAGAACAGCGCCAAGAGTTCCGCATCGCGACTCGCACGTTGTGCCTGGATGCGGCGCGTGGTGGCCGAATCCACCAATACTGCAACCGCGATCGCGATCACCAACATCACCAGGATGGTGATCAGGTTGTCGGGCTCGTCGATGGTGAAGGTCAGACGTGGATCGGTGAAGAAGTAGTTCAGCAGCAACCCGGACACCACCGCCGACAACGCTGCCGGCCCGATCCCACCGAGCATGGAGACCGCGAGCACGGTGACGAAGAACAGGGCCGTCTCGCTGGCGAAGCCCAGCCAACGATCCAAGACGGCCAGCACGGCGGTGACCACCAACGGCACCACCACAGCGACGACCCAACTCAGCGGCCGGTGGAATCGGGTCTCTCGGATGTCGAGGCGATGACGGTGCTTGGTCTCGTCGTGGGTCACCATGTGCACGTCGATTCGACCGCTGTTGCGGACGACGGTTGCGCCGACCCCCTCGTCGAGGATGCGTTGCCACCGGGGTCGACGTGAGGTACCCAGGACCAACTGCGTGGCGTTGACCCCGCGGGCGAAATCCAGCAGGGTCGCCGGGATGTCGTCGCCGGCGACGGTGTGTATCTTGGCGCCGAAACCCGCGGCCAGGTCGCGCAGAGCCGAGACGTCGACGCTCCTGGTGCCCGACAGTCCGTCGGGGCGCACCACGTGCACCACCACGAGTTCCGCGCTGGACCGTGATGCGATCCGACTGGCCCGACGGATCAACGTCGCCGACTCGGGGCCTCCGGTGATCGCCACCACGACCCGTTCTCTGGCCTCCCAGGTGTCGGTGATCGCATGTGCTGCACGGTAATCGGCCAGGGTGTCGTCGACCCGGTCGGCCAGCCAGAGCAGTGCGAGTTCGCGCAGCGCGGTGAGGTTGCCCTGGCGGAAGAAGTTCGACAGCGCCCCGTCGATGCGGCCGTCCGGGTAGACCTTGCCCGCCGAGAGCCGTTGTCGCAGCGCCTCGGGTGCGATGTCGACGAGTTCTATCTGGTCGGCAGCCCGGACCGCATCGTCGGGTACGGTCTCGCGCTGCACCACGCCGGTGATCTGCGCGACCACATCGTTCAGACTTTCCAGGTGCTGGATGTTGACGGTCGACAAGACGTCGATGCCTGCGTCCCGGAGCACCTCGATGTCTTGCCACCGCTTCGGGTTCCGCAAACCCGGGGCGTTGGTGTGGGCGAGTTCATCGACGAGCGCGACCTGAGGGCGACGGGCGAGCACCGCATCGAGGTCCATCTCGTCGAGGACGGTGCCCCGATACTCGACGGGGCGTCGCGGTACCACCTCGAATCCCTCGGCCAGCGCAGCCGTTGCCACGCGACCGTGGGATTCGACCACCGCCACAACGACATCGGCGCCTTCCTCGGCGAGGCCCCGGGCCGTCGCAAGCATGTCGTACGTCTTGCCGACGCCCGGGGCACACCCCAGGAAGACCTCGAGCCGTCCCCTGGCCTCACTCGCCTCGGCCATGCCGACCAGTGTATCGACCGGCCGTCACGCCGGAGTCCGGCACGCGGCCGGGGCGTGCCCGAGCGCGAGATTGACAGCAGGCACGTTCACCCGCGGTTGACCGAGGAATCCCCATTGTCGGCCGGACGTGTGCCGGTCGATGATCTCCTGGATGTGCGCGACGGACCGACCGTTCTCGCGGGCGAGTCGCGGGATCTGCAACCGTGCGTAATCCGGGCTGATGTCGGGGTCGAGACCCGACGCAGAGGCGGTCACCGCGTCCGGGGGAACCTGCTGGGGCCTCACCCCTTCGCGTTCGGCGACCACGGCGCGCCGAGCCGTGATCCACTCCCGCAGTTCCTCATTGCCCGGACCTTTGTTGCTCGCCGCCGACGCGGCCGGATCGCCGGGTGCCATGGGCTCGCCGGTTGCGCCGACCACACGCGCATGCAGATACGGGTCGGGTTCGCCGGGCGGGACCTGGGGGTCGACGCCGATCATCGACGACCCCAGATCACACTGCCGACTGACCACCTGTGCACCCTCCGCTGAGTGCGAGTCGATCCGCGACACCGCCCACACCGCGGCCGGATAGCCCGCGCCCAGCACCACCGTCAGCGCCAGCAGCACCGCCGACGCGGCGACGCATTGTCGCGCGAAGCCCGTGATGATCGTGTTCATGCCCCTACCCCATTCCCGGGAGAAAGCGCACGACGAGGTCGGTCAACCAGATCCCGAGGAACGGGGTGATCACACCGCCGACGCCGAAGATGAGCAGATTGCGGCCGAGCAGCCGGGACGCCGACGACGGGCGATAGTGCACGCCGCGCAACGACAGCGGGATGAGCGCCACGATGATCAGGGCGTTGAACACCACCGCCGAGACGATCGCCGACTGGGCCGAGTGCAGATGCATGACGTTGAGCGCGCCGAGTTGCGGATAGATGGCGCTGAACAACGCGGGCAGGATGGCGAAGTACTTCGCCAGGTCGTTGGCGAGCGAGAACGTGGTCAACGCGCCCCGCGTGATGAGCAGTTGCTTGCCGATCGCGACGACGTCGATCAGTTTGGTCGGGTCGGAGTCGAGATCGACCATGTTGCCTGCTTCTTTGGCCGCCGACGTACCGGTGTTCATCGCCAGACCGACGTCGGCCTGCGCGAGGGCCGGCGCGTCGTTGGTGCCATCGCCGGTCATCGCGACGAGCCGTCCACCGGCCTGTTCCTTGCGGATCAGGGTGAGTTTGTCCTCCGGTGTCGCCTCGGCGACGAAGTCGTCGACACCGGCCTCGGCGGCGATGGCCCTGGCCGTCAACGGATTGTCACCGGTCACCATGACGGTGCGAATCCCCATCGCCCGCAACTGCGCGAACCGTTCGGCCATACCGGGTTTCACCACGTCGGACAGAACGATCACGCCCAGCACGCGCGCCCCCCTCCCCGCGACAGCAACCGATTTTCCGCCGACAGCAACCGGTGTTTCGTCGGCGGCATCGCGAACCGCCACCAGCAGCGGCGTACCTCCGTGCGACGCCACCGCCTCGACCTGCGCGTCGACGTCGTCGGGCACGATCCCTCCGTGCCCACGCACCCACCGACCGACTGCATCCGCGGCACCCTTGCGGTACTCGAGAGTCCCGTTCACGCCGTGGACGTCAACGCCGCTCATCCGCGTCTGAGCCGTGAACGCCACCACCTCGTAACCGGGATTCACTGCATCGCGGGCTGCCGCCAGGTCGTCGGCATCCAACTCGACGACACCGTGCTCACCGGCACAGAGGTCGACGATGCTGCGTCCCTCCGGGGTGTCGTCGGCGATACTGCACCGATAGGCGACGGTGGCCAGTTCTTGCTCGTCGGTGCCGGACGAGGGCCGCAGCGCGGTGGCCCGCCGATTACCGAAGGTGATCGTGCCGGTCTTGTCCATCAGCAAGGTGTCGATGTCGCCGGCCGCCTCGACCGCGCGGCCCGACATCGCCAGAACATTGCGCTGTACCAGGCGGTCCATGCCCGCGATACCGATGGACGACAGCAACGCACCGATGGTGGTCGGGATCAGGCAGACCAGTAGGGCGATCAGTTTGATCGGATCGGGCTGCTGCCCCGCGTACTGCTGCATCGGGCCCACCGCGACCACGGCGAGCAGGAAGACGACCGTGAGGCTCGTCAGCAAGATGTCCAGCGCGATCTCGTTGGGTGTCTTCTTGCGCGACGCGCCCTCGACCAAGGCGATCATCCGATCGACGAAGGTCTCCCCCGGCGCCGTGGTGATCTCGACGACGATCCGATCCGAGAGCACCACTGTGCCACCGGTCACCGAGGACCGGTCACCACCGGATTCACGGACCACCGGTGCCGATTCTCCGGTGATCGCCGACTCGTCGACCGTCGCGATCCCGTCCACCACGTCACCGTCGCCGGCGATGACCTCACCGGCCTCCACCACGATCCGATCACCGACACGCAACTCGCTGCCGGGTACCTCGGCGATCGACCCGTCGTCACCGATTCGTCGGGCCATGGTGTCCTGCTTGACTTTTCGGAGACTGTCGGCCTGTGCCCGACCGCGCCCCTCGGCCACCGCCTCGGCAAGGTTCGCGAACACCACGGTGAACCACAGCCACGCAGCCACCGCCCAGGCGAACCACGACGACTGCCAGATCGCCAACACCGTGGTCACGATCGCACCGAGGTAGACGACGAACATCACCGGATTGCGCGCCTGATCGCGCGGCGTCAGTTTGCGCGCCGCCTGCGGGATCGACGTCACCAGCGCCCGGACGTCGAAGGCACCGGCGCTCACCACATCTGCGCCGTCGCCGCTGTCGGCCCGCGCCGGCCGGTGTGTCCTCGCGCCTACACCGATCTCCTCGGAAACCGGGCGACCCGTCCGATCCCCCGGCACCGGGACCTGTTCACGTGACCTGTCCGAATCCCCTTCCGCCCCCTGCGGAGCGAGCGTTTGGGCGTCACGAAGGGAATCGCCACGACTACGAGTTCTCACAGAAACGCCTCCGCGATCGGGCCCAGCGCCATGGCCGGGAAGAAGGTGAGTCCGGCGACCAAGACGATGGTGCCGGCCAGTAGAAGTCCGAACAGCACGCCGTGCGTGGGCAAGGTCGACGGGTCGTTATCGACTGTGGTGGAGCGTGTCTCGGTACGGACGGCAACCGCGGTACCACCGTTTGCGCTCGCCTCCGGGGTTCCGGGGAGTACCGGGTCGCCCGGCTCGGCCGTGTCGGCGAGATCGCCGCGTCCGGCCCGCGGCTTCTGCCGCGCCAACAGACCCGCGAGTGCGAGGACGAAGATGATCGGAAGCATCCGCCCCAACAGCATGGCGTAACCGAGCGAGGTCTGGAACCAGTCACTGGTCACGGTCAGCCCGCCGAAGGCACTCCCGTTGTTGTTGGCGGCAGACGCGAACGCATACAACACTTCGCTGAAACCGTGGATCGAACCGGCTGTGCCGGGCTCGTCGCTGTTGCCCTGGAATCCGGTGGTGGACCCCAGGATCACCGTGATCCCGGTTCCCACAAGGACCAACGCAGGCATCACCAGGACATACAGTGCGGCCATGGTGATCTCGTGTTGGCCGATCTTCTTGCCCACGAATTCCGGTGTGCGACCGACCAACAGGCCGGCGACGAATACGGTGATGATCGCCATCACCAGGATGCCGTAGAGCCCCGAACCCACCCCGCCGGGCGCGACCTCGCCGAGCAGCATGTTCCACAGGACGGCGCCACCGCCCGCCGCGGACAGACTGTCGTGTGCGGAGTTGACCGCCCCCGTCGACGTACCGGTGGTGGAGACCGCGAACAGCACCGAACCCGGTATGCCGAACCGTAGTTCCTTGCCTTCCATCATCGCGCCGGCCGCCCGGGCCGCCGCTCCGTCGGTGCGCGACTCGAAGATCCACACGATGGTCAGCATCGTCGCCCACAGTGCCGCCATGACCCCGACCAGGGTGAGGCCCTGACGCCGATCACGGACCAGGGTGCCGTAGGTGCGGGTCAGGCAGACCGGGATCGCGAGGATCGCGAGGATCTCCACGATGTTCGACAACGGGGTCGGATTGGAGAACGGGTGTGCCGAGTTGGCAGCAAGCGTTCCGCCACCGTTGGTGCCGAGCTCCTTGATCGCCTCCTGAGAGGCGAACGGCCCGACGACACTGTGCGCCTGTTGTCCGTCGAGCGTCGTGAAATCGAAACCGGTGTGGAACGATTGGACGGCACCCTGGGTCAGCAGGATGAGCGCGACGATGAACGCCATCGGCAACAGAATGCGCATCACACCGCGGACCAGATCGACCCAGAAGTTACCGAGTTCTCCACTACCCCGACGATTGACGATGCCGCGGATCAGAGCCACCGCGACGGCCATGCCGACCGCCGCGGATACGAAGTTCTGCACCGCGAGCCCGAGCATCTGGGTGATGTTGCTGATCACGACCTCCGGCGAGTACGACTGCCAGTTCGTGTTGGCGACAAACGAGATCGCCGTGTTGAACGCCATCGCAGGCGACACCCCGGGTTTGCCGTCCGCCCACGGCAACACGCCCTGCAGCCGTTGCAGCAGATACAGCAGGAGGAACGAGATGAACGAGAAGGCCAGCACGGCAAGGGCATAGCCCTTCCAGGTCTGCTCACGACGCGGATCGATCCGGCCGAGTCGGTACAACCAACGTTCGACCGTCAGATCGCGGCCACTCTCGTACACCCGGGCCATGTAGTCGCCGAGGGGGACATAGAGCGCGGCCAACACCACGATCACCATTGCCAGCTGAGCCACGCCGGCCACCGTCGCGGACACGTCAGAACCTCTCCGGCGCGACGAGCGCCACGATCAGATAGACCACGACCGCTGCCGCGAGCGCCACCAGAACGACGTTCGTCACGCCGTCGGCGGTCATCGACCGATCCTCGCGTCGATTCCACGGACGGTCAGCAGGCACAGCACGAAGCCCACGACCGCCGCGACCAGATACAGCACGTCAGCCACTTCCACTCCTCGTCATCGCTGCTCCCGGTGCGCTGCCCGCGCCGGGTGCGACTGACAGGATCACCCCACCGGGTGGGGTGGACGAGTGGTCTTAACGGGATTCATACGGGCATCGTCGACTTCTTGACGACCCGTATGCACGCCGCAGAAAACGCGGCCGTTCCGACGCCGCTCACGAGGCGCCCAGCGCAGGACACCTCGGTGTGAGCGTCAGATCAGACGATGGCCAGGGCTCAGGGCGTCGCGACGGTGATGGCGAGACCCACCGTGCCCGACTTACCGCGCCGCAAGGCGCTACCCTTGACGACCAGTCGGCCGATGAGGCCGTACTTGCCGATGATGTGGCGTCGGACCCGCTCGGTACCGGCCGCATCGAGGATCTGTGCGGTCGCGTTCACCGGATTCCCGTGCACCGTGCTCCCACGGGCGTCGGATGCCTGCACCACCACGTGCGGATCTCGCCGGATGCGTTTGACCTTCCACGAGTCCGACGGCGTCCACATCAGGAGTTCGTCGCCGTCGGCCACCGCCCACAGCGGCGACGACACCGGAGTGCCGTCTTTGCGATAGGTCGTCAGCACGACGTACTTCGCCTGTGCCACATCTCCGAACGGGTTGTCCACGGCGTCGGTCATGTCCCTCAGGCTACGCGGGCGAACAGCGACTGCCCATCATGTGCGCAGAGGGAATCTGCGACGAGCCCGGCGTCGGTGAGGGTGGCCCATGCGGTGACCTGATTCGCGGACAACACCGGTTTGCCCAGTTCCGCCTCCATGATCCCCAGGATGTCGTAGGTCCACAGGTTGGTGCAGGACACGAAGATCGCGTCCGCATCCGGATGGTCGGCGGCGCGGATGAGCTCACAGGTGACCGGGTACGGAATGGTCCAGATCTGGTGGTCGCGTCCGAGTTCCGCGTGTGCGATGACGCTACGACCGGCTTCGGCGAGGAAGTCGCACAGCAGGCCGGTGAGCGTGGACGTGTAGGGCGTGGCGACGGCGATACGGGAGATCTGCATGGCGTCGAGGGCACGGACCAGCGCTTCGGAGGTGGTCACCGCGGCGGCGGCTCCCGCCGCGAGCATGCAGTGCGAGAGCTCCCGCGCACCGGCCATGCCATAGACGAAACTGCCTGATGCACAGGCGTATCCGAACGCCCGCGGCTCCACCGCGAGCACGCTGCGCACCGCGGCGGCGACCTCGGTGTGGTTGTTGAGATCGCGACACAGGTCGACGTCGACCGGGGCGTCGAGGAATCCGGTCCTGGTGAGGTACAGCGACACCGACTCCGGCATCCACCGCCACAGCTCACGATCGAGGGCCATGTCGAACGGGCAGACCATACCGATCCCCACCTGCTGCTGCGGTGGGATGTCAGGGAGTTCGACCGGCCTCATGCAGGAATGATGGCATATCGTCGGATTGTCGACAATCTTGTTCGAGTGACGTTTGTGTTACCGATGTCTGCGCAGGTCAGTCACCGATCCCGTAGACGATGACGCGCTCGGGGTGAACCCGGATCAGCGCATCGTCGATTCCGTCCGTGGGGTCCGTTCCGCCGACGACCTGCTCACCCCGCCCGCGGATCTCCACCATGCGCACGCGCCACGGAGTCACCGAGGCGATGTCGTCGACCACGAAGGCCACCCTGTCGTTGTGGACCAGGTTGCGGAACTTGCGACTCTTGGTGAGATTCCAGCCGCGGATGTCGATGGTGCCCAGTTCGCGGTTGATCCGGAAGCCGACGGGGCTGTTCTGCGGTGCTCCGTGCCTGTCGACGGTGGCCAACCGGCCGAGGCGCTGGCCGGCCAGGTAATCGAGGACGTCGGCGTCGTCGAGTCGTCGGTCATCCATGACGGACACCGGCGGAGATCGGGGTGTTCTGGACGGCTGCGACCCACCACTGCCCGCCGCGTTGGACGAGCACGTACATCGCCATCTCCGAGAAGCCTCCGGCACGTGCGCGTCGGCGGATCTGAGTCACCACCACACCGGGCGCCGGCGTGATGGTCTGTGCGACCTCGAAGTCCGACGCAGGCGCCACACCTTCGGCCAGGAGTCGGTGATGGATGGTGTTGAGCTTGCGGTAGCCCTGCAACACTTCGCCTTTGGGGGTCCCCCACAGGATGTCGTCGGTGAACATGGCGTCGTAGACGTCGGCCGCCCCGGTGTCGAGCCCGTCCTGCAGATGCGCGAGCAGTGCGTCGACCGCGATCGGGACGGGCGATGGTGCCCGGTCGACGGCGGGCCGATCGAGTGCGCTTCGTGTGTTGGTCATGGACGCGACGCTAAGACCTCAAGCGCGCTTGAGGTCAAGCACACGAGTCAGTTGCGCCGTACCTTCGCACGCGCATCGGTGACCGCGGTGCGCGTCACGCACTCGAATGCGTGATCGTTGACGATGCCGCTGGCCTGCATCAGGGCGAACATCGTCGTCGGGCCGACGAACCGCCAACCGCGCTTCTTGAGTTCCTTGGACAGGGCAACCGATTCCGGCGACGTCGTCTGGGTGTGCGGTTCGGGTTCGGTCGCCGGCTCGTACCCCCAGAAGAACGTATGCAGCGATCCCTCGCCGTCGATCAGATCTTCGGCGCGGCGTGCATTGTTGATGGCGGCCTCGATCTTGCCGCGGTGTCGGATGATGCCGGCGTCGGCCAGCAGCCGCGACACGTCGGCGTCGGTGAAACGGGCGACCTTCTCGATGTCGAAACCGGCGAAAGCCGCTCGGAAGTTCTCCCGCTTGTTCAGGATCGTCCGCCAGCTCAGACCGGACTGGAAGCCCTCGAGCGTGACGCGTTCGAAGAACGCAGTGTCGTCGGCGAGTGGAAAGCCCCACTCCTCGTCGTGATAGGTGGTCTCGGGCTCGACCGCGGCCCACGCACACCGGGTCACTCCGTCGCCGTCAGTGATCACGTTCGCCATGTCGGCCAGCCTATCGTCGGCGCCCGACAACCCGGTCGCTCCGCGCGTAGACCGAATTCGCTCCCCGGTTTCGTGTTCGCTCCTCAGATCCGAGGAGCGAACACGAAACGAGGGAGCGAACAGCACGCGTACACCAGCGGTGTGATCCGGTCCCGGCGACCACGCCCTCATCTACCGTGGGGAGGCGTGAGCGCCCACGACTACGTCCTCAACTCACCGTCCACCTTCCTGCCCGACGCCCTGCGCGGATTGGTCGCCGCCCACCCGACCATCGCCTGGCAGCGCGATCCGGGGTTCCTGCACCGTCGCGACCCCGACGACACACGGCGCGTCGCGGTCATCTCCGGTGGTGGATCGGGCCACGAACCGATGCATGCCGCGATGATCGGCGACGGCATACTCGACGCCGCCTGCCCCGGGCTGGTGTTCACCTCTCCCAACGCGCTGCAGATCGCGGGCGCCACACGGTGGGCCGACCACGGCGCCGGGGTACTGCACGTGGTGAAGAACTACACCGGTGACGTCATGAACTTCCGGATCGCGCGTCATCTGCTGCGCGACGAGGTGGCCACCGACCACGTCCTGGTCGACGACGATGTCGCTACCGAATCCGACACCGGACCCGGTCGCCGGGGCACGGGTGCCACGATTCTCGTCGAAAAGATCTGTGGCGCAGCAGCACTGCGTGGTGACACGCTGGCCGAGGTCGCCGCTCTGGGTCGGCGCGCAGCGGCCGACGCACGCAGCATCGCCGTCGCCTATCAGGCATGCACGCTGCCGGGCTCCGACGCACCGACGTTCGAACTCGCTCCGGGACAGATGGAGTTCGGCGTCGGGATCCACGGCGAGGCCGGCACCGAGAGGACCGACAAGGTCGACGCGGCAGAACTCGTCGACCGGATGGTCGACAGGGTCGCGGAGTCGTTGTCGTTGTCCGACGGCGAATCGGTTGTCTGCCTGGTGAACGGCCTCGGCTCGGCGCATCCGCTGGAGTTGTATCTCGCCTTCGGCGAGGCGGTCGCTGCGCTCGACCGTCGCGGCGTCACGATCGCGAGGTCCATGGTGGGCACATTCGTCACCGCGCTGGACATGTCCGGCTTCTCGATCACCCTGATGCGCGCGCACGACGAGTTCCTGCCGCTGCTCGACGCACCGACCACGGCCCCGGCATGGCCGTCGACGGTGCCGCAGCCGTCGGGAACGCTCGTCGACACCAGCACCGCCGAGCCCGGCGACGCCGCAGACGAGGGACCCGAATGTCGTTGGCTGACCGCCTTTGTCCAACGCGTGATGGAGTCGATCGACGATCTGACCCAGCTCGATCAGCAAGCGGGCGACGGGGATTTCGGCGCGAACATGAGTGCCGCGCTCGAGCATTTCGTGCTGCCGTTGCGCGGTTCGGATGCCGAGGTCCTCACCGCGATCAGTACGTCGTACCTCGTTCGCGCCGGCGGCACCTCGGGCGCTGTGTTCGGGGACCTGTTCCGGGAGTTGGCCTCTGCATTCGACCGCGCGGACGATTTCACGGCGGCCCTTCGGGACGGCAGCACAGCGGCACTTGCCGAGATCCAGGATCTCGGTGGTGCCCAGGTCGGCGACAACACGATGGTCGACGCCCTCGCACCTGCCGTGGATGCCCTGGGAAACGCCGAAACACTGCGCGCCACCGCCGATCGGTCCGAGCAGGGAGCGGAGTCGACGCGTGAGACCATCGCGACCAAGGGTCGCGCCAGCTACGTCGGGGAGAACGCCCGCGGCGTCGTCGATCCCGGCGCGCTGGTCATCGCCTGGTTGTACCGGGCCGCCGCCGAGACCTGACCGGCCGCCGACGGCACCACCGGCAACCGAAAAGTCCCCGTGACCGGCGCCGAGGGGTTTCCTCGGAGCACCATCACGGGGACGATCTCGGTCGAGATCAGCCGAGCACCAACGACTCTCCGTCGGCGCCGACATTGACCGGTACCACGTCACCGTCGTGGATGTCGCCGGCCAGCAACGCCTTCGCGAGACTGTCGCCGATCGACTTCTGCACGAGCCGCCGCAGCGGCCGGGCACCGTAGAGCGGGTCGAAACCGCGTTCGGCCAGCCATTCCTTCGCCTTGGACGACACCTCGAGGTCGAGACGTCGTTGGGCCAGACGATACTTGAGCTGTCCGATCTGGATGTCGACGATGGACACCAGTTCCTCCGGGCTCAGCGCGTCGAAGACGATCACGTCGTCGAGACGGTTGATGAACTCCGGCTTGAACCGACTACGGACCGCCGTCATCACCTGTTCCTTGTCTCCACCCGCACCCAGGTTGGACGTCAGGATCAGGATGGTGTTGCGGAAGTCGACCGTGCGTCCCTGACCGTCGGTCAGACGTCCTTCGTCGAGCACCTGCAACAGCACGTCGAACACATCCGGATGCGCCTTCTCGATCTCGTCGAAGAGCACCACCGTGTACGGACGACGCCGTACCGCCTCGGTCAGCTGTCCCCCGGCCTCGTAGCCGACGTAACCCGGAGGGGCACCGACGAGTCGTGCAACGCTGTGCTTTTCGCCGTACTCGCTCATGTCGATCCGGACCATGGCCCGCTCGTCGTCGAACAGGAACTCCGCGAGCGCCTTGGCCAGCTCGGTCTTGCCGACGCCGGTGGGGCCGAGGAACATGAACGACCCGAGCGGACGGTTCGGATCCGCGACACCCGCACGCGCACGCCGCACCGCATCGGAGACCGCCTGCACGGCATTCTTCTGACCGATGACCCGGTGTCCGAGTTCGTCTTCCATGCGCAGCAGCTTGGCGGTCTCACCTTCGAGCATGCGTCCCGCGGGAATGCCGGTCCACGCCGACACGACCTGCGCGACATCGTCGGGGCCGACCTCCTCCTGCAGCATCACGTCCTGGCCGGGATCGGTACCGGTCTTCTCCAGCGCGGCCTCGAGACTTTTCTCCAAGCCGGGGATCTTGCCGTAGCGCAGTTCCGCGGCGCGTCCCAGATCACCGTTGCGCTCGGCCCGATCAGCCTCGCCGCGAAGCGTCTCCAGCTCCTCTTTGAGGTCACGGACCGCATCGATCGCCGACTTCTCGGACTGCCAACGTGCCGAGAGCTCGCTGAGCTTCTCCTTCTCGTCGGCCAGTTCCTGACGCAACTTCTCCAGTCGTTCCTTCGACGCCGCGTCGGTTTCCTTCTGCAGCGCAACCTCTTCGACCTCGAGGCGGCGGACCACACGCTCGACCGCGTCGATCTCCTCCGGACGGGAGTCGATCTCCATGCGCAGCCGCGAGGCGGCCTCGTCGACCAGGTCGATGGCCTTGTCCGGCAAGAAGCGCGAAGTGATGTACCGATCGGAAAGCGTTGCCGCCGAGACCAATGCGGAGTCGGTGATACGCACGCCGTGGTGCACCTCGTAGCGGTCCTTGAGTCCACGCAGGATGCCGATGGTGTCCTCCACCGACGGCTCACCCACGTACACCTGCTGGAACCGCCGCTCCAGAGCGGCATCCTTCTCGATGTACTTGCGGTATTCCTCCAGGGTGGTCGCGCCCACCAGGCGCAGTTCACCACGTGCCAACATCGGCTTGATCATGTTGCCCGCATCCATCGCGGACTCGCCGGTGGCGCCGGCGCCGACGATGGTGTGCAACTCGTCGATGAAGGTGATGATCTCGCCTGCCGAACCCTTGATCTCGTCGAGGACGGCCTTGAGTCGTTCCTCGAACTCGCCGCGGTACTTGGCGCCGGCCACCATCGATCCCAGATCGAGGGAGACCACCGTCTTGTTCCGCAGGGATTCGGGCACATCTCCGGCCACCACGCGCTGGGCCAGGCCCTCGACGACGGCGGTCTTGCCGACGCCGGGCTCGCCGATGAGGACCGGGTTGTTCTTGGTGCGGCGACTCAGGACCTGCACGACGCGACGGATCTCGGCGTCACGGCCGATGACCGGGTCGAGTTTGCCCTCGCGAGCGGCGGCGGTCAGGTCGGTGGAGTACTTCTCCAGCGCCTGATACGTCGACTCGGGGTCCTCCGAGGTGACCCGGGCATTACCGCGCACGGTCACGAATGCCTCACGCAGCGCTTGCGGGGTGGCCCCCGCGTTGGCCAGCAGTTTGGCGGTGTCGGAGTCGCCGGTCGCCAGGCCGGCGAGGATGTGTTCGGTCGACACGTACTCGTCGTCGAGTTCGCCTGCGAGCTGCTGGGCAGCCGTGATCGCCGCGATCGACTCGCGGCTCAGTTGCGGCTGCGCGCTTGCACTGGAGACCGTCGGTGCACGATCCACGAGTGCCTGGGCCTGCGCACGAACGCTCGACGGGTCCACGCCGACCGCCTTGAGCAGCGGTGACGCGATGCCGTCGGACTGATCGAGCAGGGCGACCAGGATGTGAGCCGGACGCACGTCGGAATTGCCAGCAGCGGCCGCGGCCTGCACGGCAGCACTCAGCGCCTGCTGTGTCTTGGTGGTCGGGTTGAAGCTGTCCACTCGCGTGTACCTTTCTCTTTAGTCCAACAGGCTCAAGTATGAGCCATTCGAGTGGTCCAACGCCAGCAAAGTTGAGCGTATTCCGCTCAAGTCACATTGTGCGGGTCCCGCTCACTCATTCTGCTCCCGCACACCGCACCGAGTCAGCGAGAACGAGGACGGGGAGCGTCAGCCGTTAGGGTCTGGTGCATGCGAGGCGACATCGTGCTGCTGACCGGGCCTCCCGGAGCAGGCAAGTCCACCACCGCCGCCGCATTGGCGGCCGGATTCGAGAAATCTGTCCATCTGCACACCGACGACTTCTGGCACTACATCGTTTCCGGCGCGATACCGCCGTATCTTCCCGAATCCGATCAGCAGAACCAGACCGCCATGCGCGCGATCGCCCTGACCACGGTCACCTACGCCGAGGGCGGGTACACGGTTGTCGTGGACGGGGTCGTGGGCCCATGGATGCTGCACCACTTCGACGCCGCCGTGCGCGAGGCCATCACGGTCCACTACCTCGTCTTGCGCCCCTCCCGCGAGACGGCCCTCGCGCGTGCCGTCGGCCGAAGCGGCCCCGACGACCTGACCGACGCGGAACCGATCCTCGCGATGTGGGACCAATTCGCCGACCTCGGCAACCTCGAGCGCCACGTCCTCGATACTGGCGACCAGACACCCGGACAGACGCTTCAGATGGTCCGCGATGCCGTGGCGGGCAGCGCATTTCGCCTCGCGTCACCGGACTGAATCCAGATGCACAGCAATAGTCCGCGCATCCCGCGGATTATTGCTGCCCCTCGAAGTCGGTCAAGGCGCGGTGAAGGTTCCGATCCCGGGCAGAGAGGGTTGCCCGGCATTCGGGTACGCGGCGGAACCGGTGACCTGAACGGTCACGATGATCTGTCCACTGCCGGTGCGGACCTTTGACACCACGGGTGTGGGATTCAGGTAGTAGGGGCAGGGTTTCACTGTCGTGACACCACTACGGCCCGTCGCGGTATTGAGATATCCGATGCGTACCAGCGCACCGGCGGCCGAACTCGAACAGATCGACGGACTCGCAGGCGCCGAGAACGCGGTTTCGCCGCGTATACCGGTGGTCGCCGCGGTGACGTTGGCGAAGTAGGGACCAGGAACGACCAGGCCGCTGACCGCAACCGCACTGGCCGGTATCTGGTAAACGGGGACAGGCGCCGCGTGTGCCGCACCGACCCCGGTGGTGACAGCTCCCGCCACCGCGAGGGCGCCGATGGTTCCGATCGTCCTTCGCATGCAAGTCTCCTCGGGCAGAACGGATGACAGACCCCACGGAACGCCCCCGACGGAATCTTGACCGTTTTATCCGATTTCGCCGGTCGCGCGTTACTGCCACCCACAAAACGGCAGGACGCGTCGCGCCAAATATCTCGATGAACCCGGTTTCACAGCAGGAATCCATGGCCGGACCGACCGGAGCACGTTCGTCGACACCTGGCATGCTGTCGGTGACGACCGCAGTACCTGCCCCCCGGAGGTCCGGACACGATGAGTGACAAGAGTTATGGACCCATCACCCAGGTCGCCTGGGTGGTCGAGGACATCGCGGCCACCGAAGAGCTGCTGACGGGGCTGTGCGGCGCAGGCCGGTGGATGCGGATGCCGAATGTGGAGTTCGGCGCCAACTGCGAATACCGCGGCAATCCAGCCGATTTCGTGACACATGTTTCGCTGTCGTATGTCGGCGACATGCAACTCGAACTCATCGAGCCGGTATCGGGCGAGAGCGTCTACACCGAGTTCCTGGCACGCAGCGGCCCGGGGCTGCATCATGTGTGCTTCGAACCGGAGGATTTCGACAATGCGGTCGACGACGCACGAGGACGGGACATCTCGATTCCTCTGCACGGCGAGATCGGTGACGGCACGATGCGTTTCGCGTATCTCGATTGCTCGGCAGCGGGTGTCCCCTACATCGAGTTGGCGGAGATCTCGCCGACGATGCGCGCGTTCTACGCGGAGATCAAGGCGAACGCGCACCGCGACTGACCGCATTATCGCCGATATCTCCGGAGTACACGCCGGAATCGGGTTGTTCCTCGAAATGACGCCGCTGCGATTCACGATGCCGCAAGATGTTGTGATTCCACCACCTGCTCGAGGAGGATCACGATGGCTTTCATGTCTCTGACCGCTGCGTGGCGCCGGTGTGCGGGAGCGCACCCCTTCCGTCGACATGCACCACTCACTCCGGAGGAACGCCACAATCTCGCGATGTCACAGCGTCCGGTGGCGATGGTGACCGCGTCTCTCGGGGGCCACCCCAGCTCATCGGGGTATCGGCGCTAGCGAGCGAATGGGCTGCACGGGTTGAACTGTCAGCGTCGGAGGGTGCCGAGACGACTTGCGCATGACCGCTGACGCATTCACTCCCACACCGCGCGAACCTCGAAACCCGAACCACCGGTACGCCTCCCGGCCGAGAATGTGCCACCGGTGAGGACCACGCGTTCACGCATACCGATCAGCCCCAGTCCCGCACCCGAGTTCGCCGTCAGGCCGGCGGAGACCGACCCTCCGTCGTCGACCACGTGCACCGTCACCGTGCGGGGACCAGCCACCACCACCGAAACCGTCACGCGTGCACCGCGCCCGGCGTGCTTGGCGACATTGCTGAGCGCCTCCTGCACCAACCGGTACCCGGCCCCGGAGATCGCCGACGGAACGCTTGTGAGATCGCCGTCGACGACGAGGTCGACCGACGAGCCGACGTCACGGGCCCGGTCGGCCAGCTCCCCCACATCGGCGAGTCGACGTGCCGGCAACCGCTCGGCCACAGCCGCATCGTCGCGCAACGCGCCCAGGATGGCGCCGAGGTCGTCGAGCACGTCGGCACCGGCCTGCCGAATCGCGGCCAGTGCCGCACGCGCCTGTTCCGGACGACGGTCGAGCAATTTGGCTGCCACATCGGCCTGCACGGTCACCGTGACCAGCGCATGCGCGACCGAGTCGTGCAGATCGCGTGCGATCTCGAGGCGTTGCCGATCGACCGCCTGCCGCTCCAGCATCCGGACGCGTTCACGTTGCGCGGCAGCACGTTCGGACCACATCGCGACCAGCTGACCACCGGCCGCGAGAGCGAAAGCCCATGCCGGTCCGGCGATCCCGATGCCACCGAGCTCACCGATCCCTACCAACTGCCCCGCCACCACGGCCACCGTCATCGCGCACGCTGCCCCGAGAGCCACCCGCCAGGTCGCCGCGAATCCGACCAACGCCATCGCCACGGGACCGATGAGCAGTACCGGCCCACCCGGGTACCCCAGTGCCAGGTAGGTGAAGACGGCGACCGGGACCGCCACGGCCGGTACCACCGGCAATGCTCGCCAGCAGACAAGGGTGAGCGCTCCGATGGTGCCGATGAGTATCGCCAGCAGGCCGGGCCGGGTGGTCCCCGCGGCAACCGGCGCGTTCGGGGTGCCGAGGACGATCACCACGACGAGCGCCGTGACGATCAGCCAGTCGATCCACCGGATTCGGGTCATGTCCCGACGGTATGCCGCGACCACGCCCGGTGGCGTCATACCGGTGTTGAGATCGCGACCGGTGTGGCACGGTCGAGACGTGGCCTCCGAGATCCGCGTCCTGCTCGCCGACGATCTGCCTCTCGTGCGGTCCGGCTTCGGAGCCCTGCTCGATGCGGAGGACGACATCGCAGTGGTCGCGCAGGGCGGCGACGGCGCGGAGGCGATCAGCCTGGCCCGGGCGCACCACCCGGACGTGGCGATCCTCGACATCCGGATGCCCGGCACCGACGGGCTCACTGCGACACGCACCATCACCGCCGATCCCGACCTGGCCGACGTGAAGGTGCTCATCCTCACCACCTTCGAGCTCGACGAGTATGTCTTCGAGGCAGTGGCCGCCGGAGCCAGCGGTTTCCTCGTCAAACACACCGAACCCGACGAACTGATCCGGGCGGTGCGGGTGATCGCGGCGGGTGACGCACTGCTCTCACCAAGCGTCACCAGGCGTCTGATCAGCCGGTTCACCAGTTCGACGCCGCCGCCGGACACTCCTTCGACGCCGCCCGACACCGGACCCGCAGCCTCCCTCACCGAACGCGAGACCGACGTGGTGCGTCTGGTCGCCGACGGGTTGTCGAACGAGGAGATCGCGCAACGCTGGGTGGTCAGCAACGCCACCGTCCGCACCCACGTCAGCCGGGCGATGACGAAGCTCGCCGCTCGGGACCGTGCACAACTCGTGGTGTTCGCGTACCGCCTGGGCTTGGCCACACCACCGCGGACCTGACCACGTGAGCACGATCGTCGGGAGATGAGAGACGCTCACCCTCGACCTCGCGCGATACCGAGACGTTCCCCGGGGTGCGGACGCCATGACGAGTCCGCTCAACAACTGACGTAGCACGATCTCCACGCTCGACGGACGACTCTGCAGCCGCAGCGGAGCACCGTTGTCGTCATGACGAACAGCACCCTCACACACCACCCCGACCGGCCGACCACCGCGACGACCGCTGTCACCGCAACCGATCTCACCAAGACCTTCCGCGGGCGCACCGTGGTCGATCACGCCACCTTCACCGTCGCACGCGGATCGGTCACCGGTTTGATCGGACCCAACGGCGCGGGAAAGACCACGCTGATGGCGATGATGCTTGGACTCGTTCGCCCGACCTCCGGGCACGTGGAGGTTCTCGGATACACACCGGCACAGCGTGATCAGTATCTGCCCCGCGTCGGCGCGCTCATCGAATCCCCGGCATTCCATCCCTCGGTGTCGGCACGCGCCAACCTGGCCGCGACCGCTGCGCTCGCCGGACAATCCGGCCACGACATCGACGACCTGCTCACCACGGTCGGGCTGGCCGACCGCGCCGACGACACCTACGCAACGTTCTCGCTCGGCATGAAGCAACGACTCGGGATCGCCGCCGCGCTGCTCGGCGATCCGGAACTGGTCGTGCTCGACGAACCGGCGAACGGCCTCGACCCGGTGGGCATGCGTGAGATCCACGAGATCATCTCGGAGATCGCCCGCGGCGGACGCACCGTGATCATCTCCTCGCATCTGCTCCACGAACTGGAGGCCTGCTGCGACGACCTGATCGTCGTCGAACACGGTAGCGTCCGATACGCCGGAGCCACCGAATCGCTTGGCAACACGTCGATCTCACTGCGGATTCGTCCGACGAGCGAGTCCGAACTGTCCCGACTGACGTCGATCATCACCGGTGTCGTGTCCGACGCGACCCCCGATGGCGATGCGGTCGCGGTTCCGGTTCCCGCCCACGACGACGCCTATCGGCTGTCGGGGCGGATCAACTCCGATGCGCACGACGCCGGGATCACACTGACCGAGATCTCCGGACACCATCACGATCTGCAGTCCCGATATCTCGAGCTGGTGTCGTCCACACGCTGACCTGCCCTCTCACCCATCCGACAACTACTCACAGGAGCGATCATGTCCCCCTCCACCTTCACCCACGCGTTCACCGCCGAATGGATCGTGCTCGGCCGCCGTCGCCTCTGGTTCGGCCTCGTCGGCACCGCCGTCGTCTTGGCCGCTCTCGTCACCTGGCTGCTCGTCGCGACGTCGACGACGATGGGACGGGGACAAACCGCCGTCACACTCGACGTGCACGCGGTCACCGGAACCGGGGGCGCCACCGCCGCAACGATGTCCGCGATGGGATTCACGGCTCTGCTCGTCGTCGCCGCGTTCGCCGCCGCCGCCGGTAACGATCTGGCCCGCGGAACCCTGCGCACCGCCTTTCTGCGCCAACGCAGCCGAGGCGTACTGATCACCGGAAGACTCGCCGCACGTGTCTCGGTGGCGCTGATCGTGTTGGCCGCCGCCATGGTCGCCGGCGCGGTCACCACCCAGCTCATCGCGCTCTCGCGCGACCTCGACACCAGCGCGTGGGCATCGGTCACCACGGTGACGACCACGGCCGAGAACCTGGTGCGGCTCATCGTGTTCGTTGCGATGTACGCGCTCATCGGAACGGCTGTCGCGACGGTCATCCGGTCCACCCCGATCGCTCTCGGCGTGCTGTTGGTGTGGTTCGGACCGGTGGAGAACATTCTCGGCGACGGCCGCGCCTGGGCGCGGGATTGGTTTCCCGGACTGTTGCTGCGCAACGTCCTCACCCCGACTCCCGCCGGCACGCAGCCAACGCAGGTCGTTGTAGCACTGGCGATCTATGCCGTGGCCGCGATAGCCACGATCGCCGTCGTGACCCGACGTGACGTGACCGCCTGAGCGCGGTCACCGGACCCGGAGACACACCATGTCGACACATCAGTTCCTCCAGAAGCGTCGCCGCACACGCAAAGCCGTTCTGTCCCTGCACATCATCTCGTCGGTGTCGTGGTTCGGCGTCGATCTCGCGTTGCTGGCGCTGCTCGCGATGACACTGCTCACCGACGACGGTGCCGTGGCCGCGGCGGGGGTCGAGGCGGTGACCGCGATCATTCCCGCGGTCGTGCCCGCGCTCGCCGCAACGATGCTCGCAACAGGCGTCGTGCTGGGTGTCGGCACCGCCTGGGGCTTGATCACCTACAAGTGGGTGACCACCAAACTGGCGATCGGGACGGTCCTCACGGTTCTGGTCGGTGCGTTGTTGTTGCCCACCGCGCTGTCGGTGGACATTCCCGATCCACGCCTCGGCGCCGACGCGGTGCGGGCAGGGGTCTCCGTGCAGGACCTGCTGGCACCACCGCTGGTGTCCGGGCTGGCGCTGATCCTCGCGGTGGTGTTGTCGATCTATCGTCCGGGCGGGCGGTGGCGCGCCGCTCCCGCACGATCGCCACGTCGATGAGGCCCGCTCAGCTGCCTGCTCTCAACCGGTCACGCAACACGGATTTCTGGATCTTGCCGAGTGCCGTGCGGGGGAACTCGTCGACCTCCACGATCCGTTGTGGGGTCTTCTGTCTCGCCAGTCCCGCTTCTGCGAAGTGTGCACGGAGGTCGTCGGTGTCCAGAGCGTGGCCCGGCCGCAGGATCACCACGGCCACCACGATCTCGCCGTATCTCTCGTCGGGTGCCCCGACGACGACGCCGTCGGCGATCGCCGGATGGGTGTTCAGCACGTCCTCGATCTGGGCCGGTGACATGGTCTCGCCGCCCCGGATGATGACGTCCTTGATCCGGCCGGTCACGGTCAGCCGCCCCTCGGTGTCCACGAAACCCCGGTCACCGCTGCGCAACCATCCGTCCACGGTGAAGGCCGTCGTGTCGAGACGCGAGTCGAGGTATCCCACGAAGCGGTCGTCACCGCGTGTCTGGATCTCGCCGACGTCACCGTCGGCGACCTCGCGACCGCCGTCGTCGACGATCCGGACCGCCACGTCGGGCAGGATGTATCCGTCGGTGCGGACACGTGTTTCCTCGGTGTCGTCGACCCGACCGCAGGAGACGGTCGGATGTTCGGTGGAGCCATAACACCGAAAGGTGGCGATGCCGGCGGCCGCGGCCTCTCGCCCCAGCGCGGCCGGCACCCCGGTGGCCCCGACCATCATCTCCGACAGCGACGCCAATTTCCCTGTCGCACCGGGCACTTCGAGGAGGGCCCGCAGATGAAACGGTGTGCCCGCGGTCGACGTCACGCGATGAGATTCGATGATGTCGGCGGCGATCACCGGGTCCCAGGAATCCAGATAGATCGCGGTGCGGCCGTGCAGGATCGGCCGCAGCACGTTGTGCACACCTGCGATGTGACCGGGCGGGAATGCGACGAGGTGCACCGCATCCGAATCCATCCGCAGCATGCGCCGACCATGACGCTGCTCGGCGAGTATCGAACCGTGCGTGTGACGCGCACCTTTGGGCTCGGAGGTCGTCCCCGACGTGTAGACGACCAGGCCGGTGTCCTCGGGACGCACTGCGGGCGCCGAGTATGCCGCGTTGCCCTCCAGGTCCGACCACGACATGGCTTCGCTCACGGTCGCCGACCCGACCATGACCAGATGCCGAACGCAGGTATGCGCCAGATGAGCGGCGTAGCGCGCGGTGTGATCGGTCGTACCCACCCGATCCGGCACCACGATCACGCTCGCCTGACATTGGTCGACGATGAAGCCGACCTCGGCGGGACCGTAGATGTGCACCACCGGCACCAGCGTCGCGCCGGTCAACAGCACCGCCAGGTAGGCGATGGAGCAGTGCCGCCCATTCGGAAGCTGTACGACGACACGGTCTCCCGCGCCGACCCCCATGTTCTGCAGTGACCCGGCAACCGCGATCGCCGAGTCGACGAGCTCCCCCACGGTGGTGGTGGACGTGACACCGCGTTCGACATAGTACACCGGGACGTCGCCGAATTCCCGGCCGGCCGAAGCGATCGCGGTGACGCAGTCGAGCATCCGGAGCGGAGCCGGCAGCGGATCGGCGTGCCGCACCGTCGATCGCACGGTGTCACCTGGGTGCGTTCGCGCGGTGTGATCTGGGTGCGCGCGCACCGTGTCGCCCGGAGATGTTCGCACCGTGTCGCTTAGGTGCGCGAGCGCAGCTGCTTGGCCTTCTCCTTGAGTTGGTAGACCTTGATGACCACCGCTGCCAAGATCTTCTGGGTACGTGTTGGTTCGTTCACGTTGTCGGACACCCTGCCGCCTCTCTCACCGAGCACAATCACCGGAACAGACGAGGGCTCACGCTAGCGATCCACCCGCGATACGCGATGATCCATCTCGGCTGGCGGGACAGCGCTTCAGAGGACGTGATCGCCGTACATCTCCCCCAGCGGATCGGCGATCAGCTCGAGCCGTGCGCCGTCGGGGTCACGGAAGTACAGCGAGACGTCGCTGTGCTCGACGAGATCCACGCCTGCCTCGGTCAGCTTGTCGCGCAGGCGTTGCCATCGGGTCGGTTCGACGCTGATCGCCACGTGGTGCAGTCCGCCGAGCACCTCTTGATACGGACCGACGTCGAGTCCGGGAAAGTCGAAGAACGCCAACAGGTTGTGATTGCCGATGTCGAAGAAGAAATGCGTCGAGCCGGGGTAGTCGCGGTTCTCGATCAGTTCGGTCAGAGGGAACTCGAGCAGCTCCTGATAGAAGCGGATCGTCTGCTCGACATCGCTGCTCACCAGTGCGGTGTGGTGGAGCCCGCGGGCCGACGACGGTGGCCGCGACTCCGGCGAGCGCAGATAGTCCTCGCGCAGACGATCCCGCTGAGCCGAGAACCGGCGCTTTCGCTCGGCCTCCGGCGTGTCCTCACTGGTACTCATGGCCCTGCCCTTCCGGCACCTCGCTGATACGACGACCGCCCCCTGTCACGGTAGTCGCCTCGGTCGTCAGCCGCGGCGGGTCGTTTCGCACTCCATTGACATGTCGGATTTTTCCGTCATATTGTTTCGGGGTGCACACCGCGGACCAGGTCTTCGCAGCGCTCGCGAGTCCGATACGACGACAGCTCCTCGAGATCCTGGCGGAGCAGCCGGCCCCGGCCGGCGATCTCACCGGACGGTTCGCGTTGAGCCGCTCGTCGGTCACCGAACACCTGAAGGTCCTCAAGGACGCCGGGCTGGTGACCGACGAGGCCCGTGGCCGCCAGCGCGTCTATCACCTGACCGCCGAACCGCTCGCTGCACTCGACGCCTGGCTCCACCCGTTCGAACGGTTCTGGCGCCGCCGTCTGTCCGACATCGCCGACCTCGCGGAGGACCTCGACACATGACCGACGATTCCCCATCCACCGACCGGTGGGCGACGATCCACGTGGATCAGTTCATCGCCGCACGGCCGGCCACCGTCTGGCGGACGTTGACCGAACCGGACCTCGTCGCCCGTTGGTGGGCGGCCGGCGACATCGCCCCCGTCGTCGGGCACGAGTTCACTCTCGACATGCCCGGGTTCGGGGCCCAACCCTGCCGTGTTCTCGAGGCCGACCCGCCGAACCGGTTCGTCTACACCTTCACCGCGAACTGGACGCTCACGTGGACGCTCGTCGCCGAGGGCACCGGCACCCGGCTGTTCCTCGACCATTCCGGGTTCGACCTCGACGACAGCCGGATGGCCTCGGCTTTCGAACGTATGGGACCGGGTTGGCGGGACACCGTGCTGCCACGCCTGGCGACCGTCGCGACCACCTGATACGACGATCCCGGCCGCTGCCGATCAGCACTTGTGGCGGTCACGCGCCGCATCCACTGCGGTGTGGCCGCGCTCACCAAACCCACCCCGACGTACAGGTCGCTCCCAGGAAGCATCCGTACACTGCCCGGAGTCGGAGACAAGTGACCCGATTCGGGGAGGGTGCGGTTGCAGACCGTCGGTGAGGAAAAGGCTGAAGAAGTTCACAGCGGTTCGACGACCCAACAGGTCGTCGAACGCGTCGAAGCTCCCCCTAAGCCCCCGAAGAAGTCCAAGGGACGTGCCCACACCGCAGACTTCGTCCGCGTCGTCCTGTTCGCCGGTGTCGTCGTCGCGCACAGCGTCAACTCCATCAACACCACCCCGGATGTGGTCCGGTCGGCCCAGTTGGTCGGCACGCTCGGCCATCTGACCCGCTACGGTTTCGTCGCCGTGACCCTGTTCGTCCTGGTGCTCAGCATGCAGGGACGATCGATGTCGCCCGTGCAGTTCTGGCGCCGACGATTCGGTCTGGTGGTCTGGCCCTACCTGGTGTGGACGTTGATCTACTCCGTCACCGACCACGTGATCATCGAAGGCAATCCGTTCCCGTCGCCGGGCCGTTTCTTCACCGATCTCGCCCACGACGCGGTCACCGGCGAGGGCAAGTATCAGCTGTACTTCCTGCTGATCTCCATGCAGATCTATCTGTTCTTCCCGGTGCTCTCCTGGATCGTGAACCGCACCGCGCACCGGCCCTGGTGGACGCTCGGCACCGCCTTCGTGATCCAGATGGCCATGTTCGTTCTGTATCAGTATCTTCCGCGACCGGCCGGGGACACCTGGGTCACCGTCTACGACAACCTGTGGAAGACCCTGCCGATGTACGCCGTCTTCGTCGCGATCGGGATGCTCGCGGGCATCCACCACGAGGCGGTGAGCAAATGGCTGCGCGACCATGCCGTCGCCGTGATCTCGATGGTCACCGTCTGCGCCGCATTCACCATCGGTGCGTATGTGCTCGCCACGTCGCCGGGCAATGTCCCGCTGCAGTCGAACACACCGTGGAACCCGGCGTCGCTGCCTTGGTACGTGGGCGGATTGGTGCTGCTGTGGCTGATCGCGATGGCGTGGAACAGCCGCCGCGAATCGGGCCGCGCCGCAGCCTCCAAGGCCGTGACCTACGCGACCTTCCGCGCCTTCGGAGTGTTCGCGGTGCACCCGCTCATCCTCGACATCCTCGCGCGAGCCGGATTCTTCGGGCTGCTCTTCGACTGGTTCCCGCATTCCGCGGCCATCCGCACCACTGTCCTCACCGCCACGGTGCTCGCCATCTCTCTCGTCGTCGTCGACATCCTGCTGCGTACCCCGCTGAGCAGGTGGCTCGTCGCACGCGATCGCATTCCCGTCACGCCAACAACGCTCCGCAAACTGTGGAATGGGGTAAGACGGACCTCGGGGGGTCGCACAACCCGAGGAGCTGGTGTCGATGAAGGCGATCCAACTGGTGAAGCCGCAAGCCGAACCGGAACTGCGTGACATAGACAAGCCGTCCCCCGGGCCCGGCCAGGTGTTACTGAAGATCACCGCGGCGGGTGCCTGCCATTCTGACGACTTCGTGATGAATCTGCCCGCCGAGGGCTTCGTCTATCCGATCCCGATGACGCTGGGGCACGAAGGTGCGGGCGTGGTCGCCGAGGTGGGCTCGGGCGTCACCTCCGTGAGCGAGGGCACGTCGGTCGTCGTCTACGGGCCGTGGGGCTGTGGCGTCTGCGCGTTCTGCTCGCGCGGCCTCGAGAACTACTGCTCGAACGCCGCGGAACTGAAGATCTCACCACCCGGTCTCGGTGCCCCCGGCGCGATGGCCGAATACATGATCGTCGACGATCCTCGACACCTCGTGCCGATCGGCGACCTCGACCCGATCGAGACCGTGCCCCTCACCGATGCGGGCCTCACCCCGTACCACGCGATCAAGCCGTCGCTGCCGAAGCTCGTCGGCGGCTCCACCGCCGTGGTGCTCGGCGCCGGCGGGCTCGGGCACATCGCCATCCAGATGTTGCGGCACCTCAGTCCCGCCCGGATCATCGCTCTCGACGTCACCGACGAGAAGCTCGAGTTCGCGAAGTCGGTTGGCGCGCACGAGGCGGTCCTCAGCAACGCCGACGCGGTCGCCAACGTCAGGGCGATCACCGGCAAGGAGGGTGCCACGGCGGTGTTCGATTTCGTCGGGTATCAGCCGACGATCGACATCGCGATGGGTGTCGTCGGCACCATGGGCGACGTCACGATCGTCGGCATCGGTGATGGCGTGGCGGCCGCCAAGGTAGGCATCTGGGCCCAGCCCTACGAGGTGTCGGTGCGGGCGCCCTACTGGGGAGCCCGCAGCGAGCTGATCGAGGTCATCGACCTCGCCCGCGACGGGGTGCTCGACGTCGCGGTGGAGCGGTTCTCCCTCGACGACGGTGTCGAGGCATACCGGAAGCTGGCAGCGAACAAGCTGCGCGGACGGGCCGTGGTTGTGCCCGACTGAACCGTCGGTCCTGCGCACTGTCCTCGTTGCCGATCACTCGACTCCGATGAGCGGCACCGGAATGGTGCGCGGGTACCGGTACAGTCCGGGGTGCCGACACGAGGAGTGCCCGATGCGACGACTTGCGCACAAGGTGATGGCCATTGCGGCCGTGCTGGCTCTCGCCGGATGCGGCAACTCGTTCACCGACTCCATCGTCGCACCCCGCGACGCCGTCGCGAGCAGTGCCGACACCACCGTGGCCGCATCGGCATCCGGGTCACCGACCGTCGCCTCGGCCGCGCCTTCGTCGCCGGCACCGACATCTGCGCAACCCCCGGCGACCTCCGCACCGACCCGCTCCTGCTCGACCGACGGACAGTCCGCCATCGGCGCGGCCGCCTCGCAGATCCCTCCGCCGCTGGCCGCGAATCCCCGAGTCCCCTGGGTGTACGACGGTGCCACGAACTTCAACACCTGCAACGACCTCAGCTACGCGACGCTGGGCACCGAGGGCGCCACGGCGTCGTCACCGATGCAGCTGTTGCTGTTCCATCAGGGTTCCTTCGTGGGCACCGCGGTGAAATGCAACCTCGCCTATCAGACCGTCACAGGCGCGACGGCCGACTCCGTCGACGTCAACTACCGGTACCTGAACCCCGGTGACATCAGCGCCAATCCGACCGGCACCGTTGATGTGTCGTTCACGTGGACCGGCTCGGGAGTCCAGATGAACGGCGATCTGCCTGCAGCGCTCACCCGTGGTCAGTGCTGACCGCCGGCCTCAGACCGCGAGTTTGCCGAATCCGCTGCGGTGGAAGATCAACGGATTTCCCGCTTGCGGGTGTTCGACGGCATGGAGTTCGAGCAGCACGATGATGTGATCGCCTGCCTCCACCTCGCGGTAGATCGTCGTGTCGAACTGGGCGAGTCCCTCGTCGAGGGTCACCGCACCGTCGTCGGACGCCTTGATCGCCACACCGTCGAAGCGGCGCTCCACCGGACCGGCCAATTGACGGCAGACCTCGCCGTGATGGTCGGCGAGAATGGTGACACCGAGATGCTTGGCACGCCGCAGATCCGGCCACGTCTTGGAGGTGTTGGCGACCGAGAACGACACCAACGGCGGATCGAGGCTGACGCTGGTGAACGAACTCGCCGCCAGCCCGGTCGGCGAGCCGTCGACTTCGGCGGCAACAGCGACCACACCGGTCGGGAACACGCCGAAAGCGTTGCGCAGCTTGGCAGGATCGAGATCCTGATTCGTCGAGAACTCGGTCATGATCGGTCTCCCAGAAGTGCGGCGACCGTGGGCCGGGTGGCAGCCAGCCAATCCGCGTAGGCCGCGGGGTCGTCGTGGGCGGAGTCGACCACGTAGAGGCCCCGACCCGGCACGGTGCCACCGATCTCGGTGAGCACCGGACGCAAGGTGAACTCCGGTGCGAGCGAATGTGCCGGACTGCCACCCAGCATGAGTGGAATCGCCAACCCCGACAACCCTGTGCCACCGGCGAATCGATCGAGGAACAGTTTGAGCAGACCCGTGTAGGCGGCCTTGTAGGTCGGGCTGGCGAACACCACGAGATCAGCCTTGCCGACCTGCTCGACGAGTCCGGCCACCGTCTCGTCCGACCAGTCCAGGATCGCGGTGCCGAGGGTGGCCAGATCGATCACGAGATCCGGCTCGTCACCGGTCAACTGTGTGGCGAGATAGGTGGCGGCGGCAAGCGTGCGGCTCGCCGGTTTGGGATTCCCGACGACGACGGCCGTGGTCACGACGCCGCCACCCGAACCGTCGGCGCCGCGGCACCGAACGGTACGGCGGCACGCGAGGCGACCGGGGCAGGGTGCTCCCACAGCCCGCGGCGGGTGAGTTCGGGCAGCACTCCCTCACCGAACCAGTAGGACTCCTCGAGGTGCGGATAGCCCGACAGCACGAACTCTTCGATGCCGACTGCCTGGTAAGCCTCGATGAGGTCGGCGATCTCGCTGTGCGAACCGACCATCGCGGTGCCCGCACCGCCACGTACCAGTCCGACACCCGCCCACAGGTTGGGGTAGATCTCGAGACCGTCCTTGGAGCCCTTGTTGAGCGCCAGCATCCGCTGCTGCCCTTCGGATGCCGAACGTTTGAGTCCGGCCTGGATACGGGCGATCTCCTCCGAGGAGATGTTCTCCAGAAGACGATCCGCCTCCGCCCACGCCGCCTCGGAGGTGTCGCGCGCGATGGTGTGCAGACGGATACCGAACTTCAGTTCGCGCCCGACGTCGGCGGCCGCCTTGCGCACCCGATCGAGCTTCTCCGCGACCGCCTCCGGCGGCTCACCCCAGGTGAGATAGACGTCGGCATGTTTGGCGGCCACCGCGATCCCGGCAGGCGACGAACCACCGAAGTAGATCTCCGGCAACGGGTCCGGGAGTTGTTGGAGCACGGCGTCGGTGACCGACAGGTACTTGCCCTCGAAGTTGACCGTCTCGCCCGTCCACAGACGCCGGACGATCTCCAGGAACTCGTCGGCGCGCGCGTAACGGTCGTCCTTGCCGAGATAATCACCGAACATCTGCTGTTCGTGGTCTTCCCCGCCGGTGACGACATTGAGCAGCAGCCGACCACCGGACAGATTCTGGAAGGTGCCCGCCATCTGCGCGGCCAGATACGGCGCGACGACGCCCGGCCGGAACGCGACCAGGAACTTCAATCGTTCGGACAGACTGTTGATCATCGCGGTGGTGATCCACGCGTCCTCACACCACGCGCCCGTGGGGGTCAGCGCGGCCTCGAACCCGAGTTGTTCGGCGCTTCGCGCGATCTGGCCGAGATACGGCACCGACGCCGGCCGACCGGCCGCGCCCGCCGAGACGCCGTGGCCGCCACCGACGACGTTGCGGCCATCACCGCCGTTGGTCGGCAGGAACCAATGGAACTTCAAGGCGCTCATGGGTTTCGATCACATCCTTTACGTATCGGACTACGGTGTCAGAGTTGCCCGGTGCGGGGCGGCAGGGTGCCGTCGACGGCCCAGCGCCCGAGGTGCTGCACCTTCCACGCGGCCGGATCGTGCAATGTGTGCGTTCGCGCGTTTCGCCAGTGTCGGTCCAACGACTCCTTGGCGACCACCGAGCGTGTCCCGGCCACCTCGAACAGCCGACTGGCCACGTCGACCGATGTCGTGGTGGTCGCCGCACGCGCCGCCGCGACCGCCAGGGTGGCAGCCGCGCTGGTGTGCTCGTCGAGATTCGCGTTCGCATGGTCGACCGCACGCCCGGCGTCGGCCAGCAGCGCCTCGGCGCCCCGCACGGTGAGTTCCATCTCGCCGAACGCGTGCACCACCAACGGGTCGTCGGCGGCCCGGTCCACCCCGGCATCCGGGTGCGGGCGGCTCTTGGTGGTGACGAACTGAGCGGCGTCGGACAACGCCGCGCGGGCGATACCGGCGTCGATCGCCGAATGCAACAACTGAGCGAACGCCCCGTACGTCGTCGGGCCGGTGAACGTGGCGGAGAAATCGGTGATGAGATCGTCGGTCACACGTACGCCGTCGAGTCGAACGGTGCCGCTGGCGGTCGTACGCTGCCCGAGTGCGTCCCAATCGTCGATGACCTCGACCCCCTGCGCATCGCGACGAACCCAGGCGACGTGCAACGGTCCGTCCTCCCCGAGGTGGGCGAGTGTCGGAATCCAGTCGGCAAACAGTGCTCCCGTGCAATAGAACTTGGTGCCGTCGAGCCGCCACGCGTCGCCGTCGCGGCGAAGAGTGGTCCGATAGTCGCGGATGTGTTTCGTCCCGCGCTCGGACTGTGCGTTCCCCAACGTCCTGCCCTCCAGCACCTCCGGCAGGATGCGAGCCTGCTGATCGCGGGTGCCCTGCAGCAGCAACTGGTTGACGAACACGAAATGGCTGTGCGGGATCTGCGCAATGTTCGGATCGCCGTGCGCTATCAGCCGGAACACCTCGGCGACCGTGACGGCGGGCAACCCGGCACCTCCGAACTCCGACGGGACGGTGATGGCCAGCAGCCCGCTGGCGGCCAGTTGCGCGATCTGCTCACGCGGCAGCACCTTGTCCCGGTCTCGCTCGGCAGCCCCCTTGGCGAACTCAGCGCCGAGTTCCGACGCCCTCGACACGGCTTCGTCGCTGGTGAGCACCGCCACCCTGCTCATCGTTCACTCCTCGCTCGTCGGACAACCTTCACATCAAACGCCGTGCCGGAGCTGCCGACCACCCTTAACCTCACGCTGAATACAACCGGTCAACCGGTGATCGAGGTCTTCAGGAACGCGCTGTACGGAGTCGGGTTGTCGACGACGATCCGACCGTCGGCGATGTGACCGGCAAAAGCCCACAGGTTGGCCTGTCGAGGTGCGGTCAGCACCGGCCCGTTCTTGGTGAAGTCGATGTCGTGCAGGACGTCGGTCTTGAAGTCCGTCAGTCCCTCGGCGTGCTCCCGGAAGGAGTCGGCGTCCACCGTCTGCAGTTTGCGCGCCTCCTGGGCAAACGTCCACACGGCCAGCCAGTCGGTGGTCACGCTGCCATCGTGCGGGGTCTTGATGTCGTGCTGCGGATCGTACTTCGCGAGTTGCTCCTCATACAGCTTCCACGTCGGAAAACGGTTGGCGTCCTCACCCTTCTCCAATGCGACCGAATTGGGGATTCCGGAATCGGAGACCAACTTGATGGTGGCGTCCTCCATGACGTTGTTGCTGAGCACCAACGGGATCCGCAGGTTCTGGTCCACGGCCGCACGCAGCAATGCGGTGAGCTTCTCCGGGGTGAAGATCATGCCGCCCCAGACGTCCGGCTTGGCCGCTTTGACCTGCGCGATGATCGGCGCATAGTCGGTGGTCTCCGGCGGAACCTCGACGATCTGCACGTTGTCGACACCGGCGTTGCGGTAGCCGAGTTTGGCGTTCTCGATGTACGGGGTGTTGCCGGCGAAGGCAACGTAGACGGCCTTCTTCGGCTTGAAGCGGAGACCACCGAGATAGGTGCCCTGCGCCGCACCCGCACAGTTCAATGCGGCGATCATGGACAGGTCGTTGGTGACGTCGGAGGCCGCGCAACCCATCGGGAACCAGTTGACCACACCGGCCTTCTTGCCGATCTCGGCCAGGCCGTCGTTGCTGTTTCCGCCGATGAATGCCACGACCTTGTCCTCGGTGACGAGCTTGCGAGCCCCCGCGACGACGTTGGCGGGTTGGCCCTTTGTGTCGTAGACGATCACGTTGAGTTTCTTGCCGTTGATGCCGCCTTGATCGTTGACCGCCTTCTCCGCGACCTTGGCCACCAGGGCCGGGTCCTGGAACGCCGATGCCGACGACGACAGCGGTGCCACGAAACCTACGTTGATGGTGTCGGAGTCGTCGCTGCTGGACGAGCAGCCCGAAACCACCCCCACCAGGGCGACCGACGCGACGGTTGCGGCAAACCACTTGCCAGGGAACATGATGACTACTTTCTTTCTTCGAACACGTTCACGCACTGGGCGTTTCAAGGATGCAGATACGTCGACTCGATGTGGTCGGCGTCGACGGCCAATTGATCACCGGACAGGTCGAGCACCGTTCGCCCCTCGGAAAGGACCACCGTGCGATCGGCGATTGCCAGCGCTGTCTCGACATGTTGTTCGACGACCACCACCGCGAGGTCACGTCGGGTCGCCTCGGCCCGGACGACCCGGGCGATCAAGGAACGTACCGCTGGGCTCAGGCCGAACGTGAGTTCGTCGAGAAGCACCACACGCACATCGCGTAGCAACGCCCTGCCGACTGCGGCCAGTTGTTGCTGACCGCCGCTGAGGTGCCCCGCCGGCACGTCCCGACGGGCCTCCAGTTGCGGGAAGAGACCGAAGAACTCCGCGGGGTCGATCTTGGCCAGTGCCAGATTCTCGGCGAGGGTGAGACTTCCGAACAGCGAACGCCCTTTCACCACCAGCGACAAATGCTCGCGACACCGTTTGAACGGCGCTCCGGTGATCCGGTGCCCGCCGACCGAGACAGTCCCCGAATCCGGGGTGACGAATCCGGAAATACCCAGGAGGGCACTGGATTTACCCGCACCGTTGCGTCCGATGACACACACCACCTGACCGGGGGCAACCGCGAGATCGAAATCCCACAGCCCGGAGCCGTTGCCGTAGTCCACGGTGAGACCCTCGACGACGAGCCCGCTGCGCTCGGCGGTCACCGCCGTCGGCGATGTCAGCTCCCGGGTCATCGCGCCACTCCCGCGTGTTCGGATTCCGATTCGTCAGGCTGTTCCCCGAAGTAGATGTCGCGCACCAACGTCGAGGACAGGACGTCGGCGGTCGGCCCGTCCGCGACGACCTGACCGTTCTCCAGGATGTACACGCGATCGCACACGGCCCGAACCACATCGAGGTTGTGTTCGACGAGCAATACGCCGAGTCCCTGACGATCTCGCAGCGCGGCGATGGTGGCCACGATGGCCTGCCGCGCGTCCACACTGAGCGCCGCGGCCGGTTCGTCGAGCAGCAGCACCCGCGGATGCTGAACCGCGGCCCGGGCCAGGTTCACCCGCGCGTGCCACCCGAGCGAGAGCTGTTCGACCCTCGTGGCGCGATATCTCGCCAACCCGTGTGCATCGATGACCTCTTCGACAGCGGCGTGGGCAGACCGGTTCGCACGGCCGAACCCGAACAGGTCTCGCGCCAAGATCTTTCGCACCCCGATCTCGGCCGCGCAGAGCAGGTTCTCCTCCACGGTGAGATCCTCGAACAGCAGGTAGTCCTGAAAGGTGCGGGTGATCCCGGCGCGCGCCCGGGCCGCCGCGGACAATCGGGTGAGCGCTCGGCCGTCGAGGCTGATCGACCCGGACTCGATCTTCTGGTATCCGCTGATCGCGTCGATCGTGGTGCTCTTGCCTGCGCCGTTCGCGCCCAACAAACCCACCACCGTGGCCTCGGGCACGTCCAGGTCGACGTCGGACAGGATGCGGGTGCCTGCGATGTCGACTGTCAGGTCGCGGATCTCAAGGTGCGACATCGACTTCTCCCTTCTCGAGCGACGATCCGTCCGATGCGGCCCGTCCAGATCGGCCGGACCGGCTAGTCAGACGGCCGAGGACGGCGGTGCGACCGCGGAGGAACTGGCCGACCACGCCGTCGGGCTCGACGGTGAGCATCCAGATCATGTTGGCGGCGAAGAACAGGGACAACCAGTCGTTGATGTCCGGCGTGAACGACAAGACGCTCGACAGCAGTCCGCCCGGCGCGAATGCCCCGGCCAGCACGGCACCGACCAGGTATCCCGATCCGGCGAGGATGACGAAGGCGATGAGCGCCAACGAATCCGAGTAACTGAATCCTTCGAGTCGGATGTCCCCCTTGGCGATGAATCCGCGCTGCAAGGCGAGGAGGACTCCGGCCGCCCCCCACAACGTCGATGACGTCAGCAGCCCCAGGAACTTGGCACGCGGCGCCGAAATGCCCAGCGCAGCAGGCAGACGTTCATCCTGTCGCACCGACAGGATGTAACGCCCCGTTGCCGAACGACGCAGGTTGGCCACCACGATGAGCGCGACCAGTAGGACGGCCCAGGCGAGGATCGCGAAATGTTGTGGTTCGGTGATGTTGCTGACGTCGATCCCGAACAGGTCCGTATCCCCGATCGTCCATCCCGTTCGACCGTTGAAGAAGAAGTCGACGGAGAACACCACCGTCTGCAGGATGGAGGCGATGGCCAGCGAGCCGATCGTCACCTCGTAGATCCGGGCGTTGACGAACAGCCCGCTGAGTGCCGAAGCGGCCGCCACGGCGACCGCGATCGCGGCGAGGGCAGACAACAGCAGCGATCCCCCGCTGTCACTGACGGCACCGAAGACGATCATCGTGACGCCCGCGATGCCGAGCGGCAGCGCATTCACCTGGCCCGTGTAGCCCATGGATACGACGATCCCCAGGGCGACCAGGCCGAAGATGGCGGTGAGACTCAGCGCGTCGACCACCGTGCTCTTCGCGGTGACGATCACGATCAGGACGACGACACTCGCGATCGCGGTCCACATCCAACGGATGCGTCCGGTCCCCACGTGGAAGACCGCCTGAACCTCCCGTGTGCCTCGTGCCATGTCCGTGCGCGCTGTGGCCAGCAACACCAGCACCGTGATCACGAACGGGACCGCGCGTGCGACCTGTGCGTTGATCAGCCCGGTGAACAGCCCCTCGGCGATCCCGGTCGCCAATCCGACGACCAGTGCGATCGGAAAGCTCGCAAACCGTGCGGCCAGCGCCGCGCCGAGCGCCGGCACCAACAGGGTGGTCAGGGAGGTCGGGGACAGTTGGGTGATGGGTGAGACAAGAATCGCGCTGACCGCGGCGAGTGCACCCGCCAGCCCCCAAGCCAGCGATCCCCACAGGCGGGGATTGAGTCCGATGGCCTGGGCACCGAGGTCGGTGTCACGCAACGCCGTCGTGATGTGTCCGAAAGCGGTACGGGTGAACAGCAGATGCAACCCGGCAGCGGCGACCACCGCCACCACTGCCAACAGGATGCTGATCAGCTGCACCCGAATGCCCGCGATCTCGAATCCCCCACTGACCAGGAAGGGTTCGACGGTCTCCTGATGGTTTGTCCAGACGATTCGGACCACGGCCTCGATCACCAGCATGAGTCCGATGGTGATGAGGATCTTCGTGACCGCCGGAGCATGCGCGAGCCGACGTCCGACCAGCGCGTAGAACACCACGCCGATCGCCGCGCTCACCGCGACGCCGAGCACGATCGCGACCGGAAGCGGGATACCGCTCTGCGAGTACGACTTCCAGAACACGTAGGCGCCGAACATGCCCAGCGCACCCTGCGCGAAGTTGATCACCCCGGTTCCCCGGTAGGCGGCGACCAATCCCAACGCGACCAGCGCGTAGGCACCGCCGGTGGACAACCCCAGAGACGCGTAGGTCAGCAGGTTCATATCCGATTCCGCAGATCGATTCCGCTCAGCCAGGTCCGAAACGGTGACGTCCCGTTGAGATCGTGGTCGCCGATGCTGACCAGGCGATGGGGCGTCGGGTTGTGGCTGGCGAGCGTGCGGGCGTTGCGCCAGTGGCGATCCCACGCTTTGCTCGCGTCCAGTGCCGAGGCACCGCCGACGTCGAAGACCCGTGCGGCCGCGGCGAGCACCGTGGAGATGACGCTGACCTGGGCCCGGTAGACCTCGATCTCGACGGCGTCGTACCGATCGTCGGTCACCGTGCCGTCGAGGACGGCGGCCGCCAGGTCGTCGAGCCTGGTACCGATCTGGCGTGCGATGGTCTCGGCGACATAGCGTGCCGCACTCACCTCTCCGACGACGCCCTGGACGACCGGGTCCTCACGTGGCGCCACCCCTCCGCCCTGACTGAAGTAACGCCGACGCTCTCGCACGTAGTCGACAGCCTCCGTGTGCAGGGCACGGGAGATCCCGGCGATCGTGGTGATGTGCCAGAACTGGGCCAGCGATGTCCCATAGCTGCCCGGCGACACCGTCGCGGGCAGTTGGGGTGTGCCGGTGATGTCGACGTCGTGGAACCTGGTAGTGCCACTGGCCGTCAGACGTTGTCCGAATCCGCTCCAGTCGTCCACCAACTCCAGTCCCGATGCGTCCTTGGGCACGACGACATGGGTGATACCGTCGGGCCCTTCCCCGGCGGTGATGATCCAGTCGGCGTACAGCGATCCCGTGCTGTAGTACTTCTGGCCGTCGACCGTCCGGGTGCCGTCCGGATGGTCGGTGATCGTGGTCGAGAAATGCGTCTGATTGCCTGCGGTGCGTTCGGTGTATGCGCCACCGAACAATTCGCCCGCACCGATACGCGCCAACCAGGCGTCACGATCGGCGTCAGGCGGAGCCAGCAGCAATGCCTCGGTATAGAGGAAATGCGCCCGGAGGATCTGCGGAAAGTTGGAATCGGCAGCCGCGAGGTCAAGGAGCAATTCGGTCAGCACGGCCACCGAGATGCCGGAACCACCGAACTCCGACGGCACCCGTAGCGCACCGAAACCGTCCTGCGCGAGTTCTCGGACGAGGTCGAAAGGAACGATCCGGGAACCATCACGTTCCACGGCGCTGTCCGCGATCCGGTTGAACACCGGCGCGAAACGCTCACGCAGGACGTCCAGCGATGAGGTGGTCTCGAGTTGAACGGTCATCGTCGTCACCCGATTCCGACGGTGGAGCCGATGTCGATCGTGCGTGCTCTGTGATCCGAGTCGATCCGATCTCCGTCACCGAAGATCTTGTGCCGCAATGATCCTGGAGTGTACTCGCGTTGGGCGAGCCCACGCGCTTGGAGCACTGGCACCACATTGTCGACCCACTCGTCCCACCAACCGAGCGTGGTGATCGGTACGACGTTGAACCCGTCGACACCGGCCGCCACCCACTGCTCCACATGGTCGGCAATCTGTTCCGGCGTGCCGGCGAACTTGCCGGGCAGCAATCCGTGGTTCAAAAGGTAATCCCTCCACGACACCGTCGCCGGGTCCACCTGGGACTCGGCCGCCGCCCGGAAGATCGACCGGACGTGGTCGCCGAGCTGCACCCGTTCGGCGAGTTCGGCCAACGGGGTGTCCGGATCCACGGAAGACAGATCGATTCCGCTGCCACCACTCCAGAATGCTTGCAACGCATCAAAATCGATGTTGTCGCGGAAATACTCCTGTTTGCGTCGGGCCTCCTCCTCGGTGGACCCGATGACGGTGGACAGCGCCACGATCTTCTTCAGTGCCGACGGGGCCCGCCCCACGCTGCGGGCGAGGTTGTCGAGCACCGCGATGTCTGCTCGGGCGGTGTCCGGCGTCAACGACGGCAGGAATGTCACCTCGCCGTTACGGACCGCGAAATCCCTCCCCGCAGGGGAGTTCCCGGCCTGGAACAGAACCGGCGTCCGCTGCGGTGAGGGCTCCACCAGGTGCGGGCCCTGGACCCGATAACGCTGACCTTCGTGATCGATGGTGTGGATCTTGTCGGGGTCGAAGAACCGCCCCGTCTCATGGTCGTGCAGGACGGCGCCGTCCTCCCATGAGTGCTCCCAGAGCTTGTAGGTGACGTCGACGTACTCCTGCGCCCAGGCGTAGCGGTCGTCGTGACCCACGATGGTGTCGTACCCGTAGTTGCGGAACCCGTTACTGAGGTAGGAGGTCACAATGTTCCATGCCACCCGACCATTCGTGAAGTGATCGAGGGATGACAGCCTGCGAGCGAACGAGAAGGGATGATCCTGAATGATATTGCTGGTCACGGCGATACCGAGATGCTCCGTCACATGGCCCAGCGCCGAGACGATGGTGATCGGATCATTCTCCGGAAACTGCGAACCGGCACGGATCGTCGTCGCACCGTCGCCGAAGTCGAGGTCGTAGACACCCACGACGTCGGCGATGAACAGCGTGTCGATGCGCCCTCGCTCGAGGGTTTCGACCACCGAGATGTACGGGTCGAGATCCTTGTAGCCGTACTGCACGCGCCCCTCCGGGGTACGCCAGAACCCATGGCTGTGGTGATTCGGGGTCAGATGGAGGAACGCATTGTAGATCGGTGGCCTGGGCATGGAATACCTTCCCTCGCGGGCAAACTCGTCAGATATGGCGCCAAGTCGATGGCGTCACCTTGGGTTGTCGTGTTCCGCGGGAGCCGTGCTTGATTCCGTCCTCGAGTATCGGACCCGCCGGCGGTGCACGCCAAGCCCGACAGCGATGATCGACGATTACCGATCACAGCACACAAAAGTTTTGTCTCGGTGTGCCAAAAGTGCTAGTGGCCCGGCCGTCCTCAATGCAGCGATCGCCCGGACCCGCACATTTGTCAGTCACGCGCCGACCGGGATGCCGGATCGATACCAACGACCCGGCACGAGATCTCGATACGCGGCCTCGCTACGCTCGGACGCCACTCGATCAGCAGCCACACGACTCACCCCACCGCCGGTCGAGTAGGCGCCGAGGCGCCAGCCGAGGCACCATATCGAGACCAACGCTCCGGCAGGGGATCTCGATACGCGGCCTCGCTACGCTCGGGCGCTACTCGATCGGCGATTAAGCACTGCCTCGCGGCGCTCGGACGCTACTCGATCAGCAAGCGCAGGGCCTACCCCTGTGCACCAACGGGACTCACCGCGCCGAATCTGTCGGAGGGCACCTCTACAATGGCAATGAGATGACGACTGCAGTGGTGAAAGACATTGCAGCACAGTCTAATAACTGTGGATGAACTCTTCCCTGGGCACGTATGTTCGACTACAATCGAGTCATGCCGTTGGACACCCTGATACCCCTGCTGCGTGAGGTGACGATCGACGCTGACGCGTCCGGTCGCCAGGTCTTCGACACCACGAAGACCTTGATGGACGTACGTAACCTGGTCGACCACCAGTTGGCCGTGCACGCTGTGGCGATGGACAGGTTGGGGGTGGCGCAACGGTCCGGCGGTCGCACCCGAGGACTGTTGATCGAAATGGGGGCTGCTCCCGCGGTCGCCGACCGCTGGCTACGCATCGGCACCGCCCTGGACCGGCTGGAACGGGTCGCTGCCTACTCTGCGGACGGCGTGTTCTCCGGCGAGCATGTGGATGCGTTGGTGCGGGGGATGGCGCATATCGACCAACGGGCACCCGAACCACTATCGGCGGGGTCGGTGATCGAACACGAACTGGCGTTGATCGCCCAAGCCTTCTCCGGCGCCACCCCACGCGAAGTACTCGCGGTGGCACGCTCACGCGGCAATCAGATCGCCGACGACCAGGACGGTGTGCCGGCCGCCGAGGACCGGACGATCAACGAGGTCTCCACGACCGTGGCCGGTGATGGTCGGTTGGAGGTGTTCGCCAACCTCGACATCGTCACCGGCGAAAAACTCGTGTCCGCCGTCGAATCCCTGTCCCGCAAACGGCCAGAACCCGACGGATCCGAAGACGCCCGATCAGCCGGGCAGCGGCGCGCTGATGCGTTGGAAATGATCCTCGACGCCGCGGCCAAAGCCACCAGAACAGGTGACGCCGACATGGTGGTCGCCCCGAAAACACAGGTGAATCTGACCGTGCCCGCCGACCACCCCGATCGGGCAACGCTGGAATGGTTGGGACCGGTCACCCAGACCACCGCCCATCTGGTGGCGTGTGATGCCGCCGTCACCGTGTTCGACCTCGACGAGCACGGTGCACCCCTCGACGTGAGCAACGCAGCGAGGCTGTTCACCGCGCAACAACGTAAAGCACTCATCGTGCGGGACCAATGCTGTGTGAAATGCGGAGCCGCCGCGGGGTATACGCAGTGCCATCACATCATCTACTGGTCACACGGGGGTGCCACCGTCATCGACAACGGCTGCCTGTTGTGCACCTCGTGCCACGCCCAAATCCATGCGTCGGACTGGGAGATCATCATGGGCGCCGACCGACATCCCTGGCTGATTCCACCGGTCGACGTCGATCCCACACGCACACCGCTACCGGCCTACAACAGGCGCACCATGACGCTTGCCGCCTGACCACCCCCGACCGAGCGCCCGCCTGCCCCGGTCCCTGCGGCCACGGCCCGCAGTGAAAGCACAGTCAGGAGGTTGATCTCGATACGCTCGCTCGGCTGGCGCCTCGCGCGCTACTCGATCGGCGGCGGGTGAGCATCCCGGGCACGGACTCGATACCGAGCGCACCCACGTAGCCGAAACAGGCTGACCCACCACAACTTTCACCAACGCCTAGACCAGCGACCCGGGCGACCCCGGGACGTGCACGACCCTTGAGAACTCCATAGTGTGAATGGGAATGCCTTCGGGTGCCCGCCGACCAGTTGATACTGGCGGGCACCCGAAGGTGGCCACGTCGTGACGGCCGCAAGCCACCTGTCGGATCCTGGATGCTCACACGGTCAATTCTCGGCGCAGGCACAAGGCGCAGGAGCCGACGGTGTGTCACCGGTCCGGCGCCGTACTCACGCACTGCGTCGAGCCCAGTCCGGAGCGTCCGAACTCTTGAGCGTTTCCCGCTCCGCCGGACTCAATCCACCCCAGATACCTTGCTCCTCGTCGACGTCGAGGGCGTATCGAAGGCAACGTTCCCGCACCGGGCATGACAGGCACAGTGCCTTCGCCATCGCCTCACGATGCTGGCGCTGACGCTTGGTCTCCCGCTGGTCGACGATGAACAGGTGTGCCGACGCGCCGCCACAGCGCGCTCGCTGACGCCATCCCATGTCGTCGGTGACCGTATCGGCCGTCGCTCTGGTGCCCGTCACGATGCCAACCACAGACGTCGACGGGCCACCATCCGGATACCGTCGACCGTCGTCGGCGGTAGGTCGGCGGCATGGCTGTCCAGAACGAAGAGCATCCGGCCGAAGTACTCGCGCGGCGACAGACCGAACCGGTCCCAGATCTCGCGGTCCGATCCGCCACCGTGCCGATACCACCGCACTCCGTAGTCGAGGAGATCCGTGGTGTCGACGTTCGTCGGAGCCGTTCGGCGGATACGTGTCCCGTTCATGCCAAGCAGTCTGGGACCCGGTCCGCCTGCGCAACATGGTTGCGATCGGCCAGGTTGGAAATCGTGCAGGTCCGGTCTGCGACGTCAGCGCAGTGCGCGCTGACGGACACGGACCCGTTGGTCGTGCGCCAGGTGATCGAGCATGCAGGTCCGTGCCCGCTCCGAATCACGATCGACGATCGCTGCCAACACGGCGTCGTGCTCGGCCAGCCGGTCTTCGGCCGGTCGGGTCGTCGTGCTGTCGCCGGGATGCCAAGGGGCAGCGACCTTCACATGGGCCTCGAGTGTGTGCAACAAACTGCTGATGGTGTCGTTGTGCGCCGCACGACGGACGGCATCGTGCCACAGGTTGAGATATGCCCGGAGATCGACGATGTCGCCGGCGTCACGCGCACGCTGCGAGATCTCGCCGAGTCGGGCCAGATCGACATCGGTCCGCCGTTGCGCCGCCGCGGCGGCAGCTGACGAGTCCAGGATCGCCCGCACCTCGAAGATCTCCAGAACCTCCTCGTCCGACCTGATCCACGGCACGAAGCCACGAGACGTGCCCTTCAGAAGCCCGTCGCGCTCCAACAGTCCCAGCGCCTCGCGGACCGGGGTCCTCGACACCGCGAACTCCGCGCTCAACGTTCCGGGGACGAGTGCGTCCTCGGGACCGTAGTGTCCCGAGGTCAGACGTGTCCGGACGATTTCGTAGACCTCATCACGCGCGCTCAGCGGCCGTCCTCCTTCGGCGTCTGTTGCAGCGGTCGGCGGGGGTCCAGTCGCCACTCCGAGAGGGAACCGTCGTAGACACCGACGTCGTCGATCCCGATCTGGTGCAGCGCCAATGCGACTCCCGCGGCATTGACAGCACCGCCACAGTAGAGAACCGGCGCCCGCCGTGTCGACAGGCCGAGTTCCGCGGCGAGCCTGCGGGTCCGTGTCCGCGAGACCCGACCGGCCTCGTCGAGAGTGTCGGCGTAAGGCAGGTTTAGTGAGCCGGGAATGTGGCCGGACTGCGGGTCATCGGGGTCACCGCGGAACTCCTCGGCGCGCAATCCGCACACCAGTGGGCGGCCGGAATCCGTTTGCGCCCCGACGAGTTCGAGGACATCATCGATCCCCACGACCAGGTCGCTCCGGTCGATCACGGTGAGCGCGCCCGACGCGGGTGCATCGACACCCGGGCCGGTGCCGACGGGAAGTCCGGCTGCCCGCCACGCGGACAGCCCACCGTCGAGCACCTGGACCGACGACAGGCCGAAGGACCTCAACACCCACCACGCACGTGCCGCCCAGGCACCGTTGAGGCTGTCGTAGACGACCACATGTGCGTCGTCGTCGATCCCGAGTGCCCGTGCCACGCTGACGAACTGCGACTCGGACGGCCTCATGAATCGCGCGACCGCCGTCGGGTCGGACAGTTCGGTGAACATGTCGGCGAACCGTGCACCGGGAATGTGACCGCGCTCGAAGCCTTCGCGGCCGTTGCTGAAGGGCAACTCACCCACACTGCCGCGCCGGATACTGGTATCGAGGAGCACCACTGACGACAGATGCTCGTCGAGCCACTCGACCGAGACGAGTGCCGTGTCCGTCATGAGGCCGCCGACGCCGCCGCGGTCGACGCCGCTCGATGACGCCACTCGCCGCGTTCGGGTCGGGACAGCCCGAGATTCTCCCGCAGCGTGGTCCCGACGTACTCGTCGCGGACCAGCCCCCGTCGCCTCAGTTCAGGGACCACCTGAGCGGCGAAATCCTCGAACGCATCGGGAACGTGGGTTGCCTGGACCATGAAACCGTCAGCGGCTCCGGCAGACAGCCACTGCTCCATGGTGTCGGCGATCTCCGACGCCGATCCGACCATGTCACCCTCGGTTCGGGCGCCATACCATCTGCCTATCTCACGGATCGTCAGCTTCTCGCGCTGCGCGAACTCGACAATCTCGCGATAATGCCCTTCCACGCCGACCTCGTCGAGCGACGGAAGTGGGCCATCGAGGTCGTAGCGCGTCAGGTCGACGTTGACGTGATACGCCATCCGCGACAACCCAGCTTCGGGGGTCACCAGATCGGCGAATGCCGCGTGTTTGGCGACTGCTTCGGCATGGTCGGCGCCGACGACGGTGGTCGCCGCCGGCAGCACCCGGACCTGTTGCGGATCTCGCCCACGGGCCGCCACACGTGCCTTGATGTCGCGGTAGAAATCGACTGCGGAGTCGAGCGATTCGTGGCTGCAGAAGATGACGTCGGCCCACCGCGCGGCGAAGTCTCGCCCTGCAGGCGACGCCCCGGCCTGGATGATCACCGGATACCCCTGCGGCGGCCGTGGGACACCCAGCGGGCCCTGCACTGTGAAATGGGTTCCCCGATGGTCGATGGCCTCCACCTGGTCGGGACGACCGAAGACGCCGGAGATCTTGTCACCGACGACGGCATCGTCGGACCAGCTGTCCCACAGGCGGGTGGTCACCTCCAGGAATTCTTCGGCCCGCTCATACCGGGTGGCTCGATCCGGGAGACGATCCTGGCCGAAATTCTGCGCTTCGGCATGCTGAAAGCTGGTCACGACGTTCCAGCCCGCCCGTCCTCCCGTGAGATGGTCGAGGCTCCCGAAGGTGCGGGCCACGTGGTAAGGCTCCTGATAGCCGGTCGACGAGGTCGCAGCGACACCGAGATGAGTGGTCGCGGCGGCCATGATGGTGACCACCGGGATCGGGTCCATACGCGGCGTTCCGGTCCCCCACTGCACCGCGGGATCGAAGGAGTTGCCGAGACTTCGCGGTACTGCCAGCGAATCTGGAACGAATGCGAGATCGAAACCCGCACCCTCCAAGGTTCTCGCGATGCCCGCGTAGTGCCCGGCCGAGAGGAATGCCGGCGATGCCGTGGGGTGACGCCAGCCGACAGTGCCCTGCGGTCCGGCGTTGAGAAATGCTGCAAGATGCATACTGCTCGACCTCAATTCGCGAGTGCGTAGAGTTCGTCCACCAGGGCTACGGCGAACGAACCGCTGCCGCCATCGGGGCCCAATCTGGCGGCGGCGTTCTCCGCCGCACGGGCGAACGCTGCGTGCGAGGCCACCGTGGCGAGGAACGGATCGTCAACCACGGCAGCAGCACCGGCGGTCAGAGCGCCCAGGCTGCACCCTGCACCGGTGACCTTGGTGAGGCGGGGATCGCCACCGGGGATCGACGTGGTCCGCCGGCCGTCGGTGACATGATCGACCGGCCCGCTGACCGCGATGACCGCGCCGGTCGAGCGAGCCAGTTCTTCGATGAAGGGCACTGCGGCATCCGACCCCACGGTCGTCTCGACACCCTTCCCGGTGATCTCGCCACCCGCCAACGAGATGAGTTCGCTGGCATTACCGCGGATCACCGTGGGCCCCAGTTCGAGCAGGGACCGCACGAACGCGTCGTAGCCGACGGCTCCGGAACCGTGCGCAACCGGGTCGAGCACCCAGGGTGTGCCCGCTGTCGCGGCGGTCGACGCCACCGTACGCAGCACGTCCTCGGGGTTGCTCATCACCGCGGCGGTGTTGACCCACACCCCCGCGGCCCCGGCCGGGAAGACCGATGGCCAATCGGAGCCTGCACCGATCGCAGGACCCGCACCGGCCGCCAGCAGCACGTTGGCGTTCAGGTTTGCCGCAATGTAATTGGTGAGGCCGTACACGAACGGGCCATTGTCCCCGATGGCCCGGTATGCCTTCTGTACCTCGACATCGTCGTAGGTGATCTCGCCCATGGTGCTCCTCGTTCTCGGGCCGTCGTTCGCGCTGACGATTTCTGTATACAGATGCATACAGAGGGTTCGCGTCGTTTCACGCACGACGATCGAAAGGCGTGTGACCTTCGACAACTGCGCGATCCGCGCAGAACGAGATCGTCCACGAACGCGGGTCAGGACCGTCGCCGTTGCACGACGAGTGCAGTCACGAGCATGGCGATCACCACCACGGTGACCGCGAGAAGAAGCGGCCGTACGGTCAGCCGCCACGGCCAGGCGGGACCGGCGAGCTCGACGCCGGTGTCCGGGTACTGCATCGACTTGGCCACCCAGCGCGCGGTCGCGGCGTCGTAGGTGCGTGCGATGTCGCGGAGCGCACCGTCGAAAGCGAACCCCGGCTCGTCATTGAGGTAGGTCACCGACCGCTCGTCGATCTGTCCGTCCGCGATACGTCGTGCCGCGGCGTCGGTGCCCGGGACGATGACCCGGTCCACGTCGGCATCGGTGCCGGCTCGTGGGACGACCGTCAGACCGTGCCGGGTGGTGACCGCTTGCGAGCCAGCGGACATGGCCAGCGGTTCGGCGAGATACGACAACTCGGTGTACGGCCGAAAGGCTGCGGCGAGCTCGATCTCACCGACGCCATCGGAGAGCAGCACCCCGACGTCTCCCCGATCCCACCGGTAGGCGGCGCTGAGGAGCGCGACGGAGTCGGCAGGCGACAATCCCGACTGCGACATCCGTGCCGAACGGCCTGCGGTGTAGCCGGGCCATGAAACACGGTGCGCGGCAGCCTGTGCCATTGCCGTACCGCGGGTGCGTTCGATGATGCGCAGGGCGATGTCGACACCGGAGAGCACGGCCGCAGAGGTGATCACATCGCCGTCGTCCACATAACGGACCCCGTTGCGCCACCCTACGTCCGGATAGTCGCGACGTAACCCGATGAGCCCCAACCAATGTGCGGTGGCCGGACGATCGTCGAGGATACCGGCCGACGCCAACACCTCCGCTCCCACACAGATGCTGGCCACCACCGGGAGCCCATCGGCCCGTTGCCGCGTCAACCACTGCTCCACGACCGCGGTGTCCCGCCCACCCGCACCGGGGAGGGCGGGGACGATCACGGCGTCGGGGCTGTGTCCCAGCAACCGATCCAGACCCGCGAAGTCCAGCTGCGGTACCAGGTCGAGTCCACCGGTGAGTGTGATGGCACGCATCGTCGGGGCCACGGTGTACACGTTGAACGCGCCCGTGCCAGCCAACACCTCGAACGGCGCGAGCGTGTCGGCGATGTTGGCGCCTGTCGGCCCCACGACGATGGCCACCGTCGGCTTCGTCGGATCGTGGGCGGGTTCGGTATGCGCAAGGGATACCGCGTCGGCGCGTTCGGGGTACACGCCCCGCGCCGCCGACATCGCGCCGACCGCCCCGACCGCCACCGGCACGGCAACGGCGACGATCGCGACACCGAGCACCACCAGAATCGCCTTCCACCGAGCCATGGCGGATCACCTCTCTGTCGAACCGGATGGATCAAGCGTGTCCACAGCCGCCGACACATGCCACGGCCCCGACGAGTTCATGTCCGGAATCCTGGGAAACTCGTCCTTCAGCCGCGAGCAGGATCGTCCTACGCTTGTCGACATGGACGATCGGAGCGTCGTCGTCCTCGGCTACGACGGAGTCGAGCTGATCGACGTGGCATGTGTGACCAGTGGTTTCGAGATGGCGAACAGGATGGGTGCCACCCCGCCCTATGCCATCACCGTCGCCACGCTCATCGGCAGACCGTTGCGCACGGATTCCGGTCTGGAATTGCGCGCACAACGCCGACTCGACGCCATCACCACACCGTTCGACACGCTCGTGGTCTCCGGCGGCCTCGGTCACGAGGATGCCGCGGACAACAACCGCCTCGTCGGTCATCTGCGCCGGGTGGCACCGCTGGCACGTCGCGTCGCCGCAGTGTGTACCGGCGCAACGGTTCTCGCCGCGGCCGGCCTCCTCGACGGACGCCGCGCCACCACTCACTGGCACTACGCCGACCGGTTGGCCCGGAGGTACCCCGCCGTCACCGTCGATCCCACACCCATCTACATCCGCGACGGTTCCATCGCGACATCCGGCGGCGTCACCTCGGCACTCGACCTCACCCTGGCCTTCATCGAGGAGGACAACGGCGCCGACCTGGCCCGACGAGTGGCGATGGGCATGGTCACCTACCTGCAGCGGCCGGGGAACCAAGCGCAGATGAGCATGTACACGACGTTGCCGAGCACCGACCAACCGCACGCCCGACGGGTCCTCGACCACATCCTGACCCACCTGTCCGACGATCTGTCCACGTCGTCGTTGGCGACCGTGACCGGGGTGAGCGAGCGGCACCTTGCCCGGCTGTGTACCGAACACCTGGGCCGCACCCCTGCGAAACTCGTACGCGACATCCGTCTCGACGCGGCGGCCCGACTGCTGGCCGAGACGAGCCGTTCGGCCACCGCGATCGCGCATGACTGCGGCTTCGCCTCGGCAGAGGCCCTGCGCCAATCCTTCGTCGCACGATTCGGCACCGCACCGACACGGTTCCGGACCACCCATCGCGTCGCGACGCACTGACCACGGTCACGTCGTCCGCTGCCGCTTGCGCCCTCTCACCGGGACCCACCACGCCTTCGGAGGCTGCGGGTCCCGCGTACGCTGGCGGCGTCATGGGGTTTTCGTATGCGCGTGTCACCGAGGTCGTCGACGTCAACGAGAGGTTGCGTCGGGTGCGCTTCGAGGTGCCTGATCTTCCAGACCTCGGCTTGCCCGGCCAACCGGACGAAGCCGTCGGCATCTACTTTCCCCGCCCGGGCGAACAGACCGTGCCACCGATGCAGTTCCGCAACGGCGCCTGGGCCCACCACGACGTGACCCCGGCCCCGGAGGGCCGCAACTACTCGGTCCGTCGTGTCGACCACCACACGCGATCGATGTCCGTCGATTTCGTCGTGCACTCGCGCGGCCCCGCGACCCTGTGGGCCCAGCACGCCGCGCCGGGCGCGCAGGTGGTCATGGCGCATGCTCGCGGCTGGTACCGACCACCGGTCGCGACGGCGTGGGAGTTGTTGGTCGCCGACCTTGCCGGACTACCTGCGCTGGCACGGATCGTCGAGGAACACCCCGCCCCGGAACGCTTGCGGGCCGTCGTCGAGGTGGTCTCCGACGACGACCTCGACTACATCGACGATCACTTCGGCATCGACGTCACCGCGCTGGTCGGCAGCGGCAACGGGACGGGGCCGAGCCGTCTCGGGGACGCCGTCGCCGACATCGAACTCCCGGCGGAGAACGGCTACTGCTGGTTCGGCGCCGAGGCCGCCCAGTCGCGTGCCGTGCGCAAACACCTTCGCCACCACCATCGCTGGGGGCGCGACGCCTACGACATCATCGGCTATTGGCGATTCGACGGCGAGCTGTGGGGCCGCCGGTACGCCGAACACGGGGAGGAACTGTTCGCGGTGTACCAGGGCGCCATCGCCGCAGGGAAAACCGAGAAAGAAGCCGCCGAGGAGTTCGACGAAGCACTCGAACGAGCCGGTCTCTGACGAGCGCGTCTCTACTCAGGCCGTTCGGTCATCCCGATGCCTGGTCGTTGTCCTTCAGCGCACCCCAGCCGTACCAGCGTTCGATCTCCATCACCGCAGTCGTCCGCGGCCGGACGTGATCCGGGTACTCGTTGCCACCGTAATGTCGCGACAGCCGATCGATGTCGGCGTATGCGTCGTCGTCACGGAACTCCACCACCCGACCGATCAGCGTCACATGCGTGTACCAATTCCCCTCGTCGAGGACGGTCAACGTGACGCGCGGATCGTTGCGCAAGTGTCCGAGGCGGGCCCGGCCGTTGTCCAGATTCAGCAGCACCCGGTCGCCGTCGAGCAGATACCAGGTCGCCGCCGACACCGGCGAACCGTCCTTGCGCACGGTGGCCATGACCGCCGGATTGGGCTTGGCGAGCAGCTCTTTCGCGGCATCGGGGAGAGGTGGCTTGGACATGAGAGGTCCTTTCGGTACGGCCGCGACGGTTCGCTTCCACTGCGGATCACCGCTGCCGGGCGATCACCGAGGTGAGAGCTGTCGACGTCCCCACCGTACTCACATCGCCCTACCGCTTCGGGAGTTCGACGGCATCGAGTTGACTTGCCTGCCGAACGCGGCTCCCATGGCCCGCCGATCTACTCGGCAGGCGTGGACGCCACCTGGCGCGCGGCAAGGTCATCGGTGCCCACGTGGGCGTGACACGGACGCTGCGTGGATCAGCGCTCCCGTGATCTCGCCGCCTGCGAGCGCGTGTCTAGCTCTTCTCCGTCGGTCTTCTTGTCGCGCTTGACCAGGTAGAGCGCGATGACGAGGAGAACGCCGATGAGGGCGAGCGCTCCACCGAGACCGATCACCCAGTCCGACAATCCATCACCACCGTCGCCACTCGAGGTACCCGTGTGGACGTAGACAGCCAGTTCGTACCGACTGCTGAGCGTGGCTCCTGTCATCTCTCCCCCTGACCCCTCACCGGTCGTGCATACGTTGTCCCGCAGGCTACCGCCTGCCCCGATGACCGGCGGCGTCGACCTGGCTCCACACCCGCCGCGCGCAGCGCCAATTTCGTTGGTGTGGAACGAGTCACAGCGACGGTTGGGCAACTCGAACCACGAGCACACACGTCCCGATCCCGCCCGACCACCCCGTCCGGCGCGTATGGTCACGCCATGGCCGACATCGATTTCTACTTCGACCCGGTGTGCCCGTTCGCCTGGATGACCAGCAAATGGGTTCGCAAGGTACAGGCACAGCGCGACTACACCGTCGACTGGCGATTCATCTCGCTACGAATACTCAACGCGCACATCGACTACCGCTCCCACTTCCCGCCGGAGTACGAGGCCGGACACACGGCGGGCCTGCGGCTGTTGCGAGCAGCCGCGAGCATTCGCCGCGAGCACGGGCGCGCGCCGATCGACGCGCTCTACAGCGCGTTCGGCACCCGTATCTTCGACAGCCACACCGGCACCTACATGCAGGGCGACGACGATATCCGGGGCACCGAGGGTTTTCTCGCCCCGATTCTCGCCGAACTGGGCCTACCGTCGAATCATCTGGCCGCGCTCGACGACCCGTCCTTCGACGACGAGATCCGAGCCGAGACAGACGGGGCACTCGCCTTGACCGGACGCGACGTCGGGACGCCGATCATCCACTTCCAACCACCCGAAGGGGTGGCGTTCTTCGGACCGGTGATCAGCCGACTACCCGATGACGACGACGCGGTACGGCTGTGGGACCACGTCATCGGACTCGCCGGTTTCCCCGGGTTCGCCGAGCTGAAGCGCAGCCTGCGCGAGAAGCCGCAACTCAAGGCCTTCGGTGTGGACGTCGACGATGTCGGCGAGCAGGAGGACTGGCACGGCGGTAGTCGACGGCAGAAGAAGTGAGTGACGTCGCTCGCAACGAGCCCTCGTCCGCGAAATGCTCGCGCGGCGACCACGAACGATGAGCAGTCGGTACCGGGGGTGGGTCAGATCAGCGTCAGCCGGAGCCTTTTCCGAGTCGCTCGAGAAGTACTTTCGCCAGGGGCGCCGACGATGCGGGATTCTGCCCGGTGAGCAGATTTCCGTCGACCTGCACATGCGGCACCCACGGCTCCCCGACGACCACGTCGAGCCCGGCATCCGTGAGACGGTCCTCCAGCAGCCAGGACGCCTGGTCGGCGAGACCGCCCTGCTCCTCCTCATCGTTGGTGAAAGCAGTGATGGTGCGGCCGGCGAAGGCGTTGGCACCGTCGGCATCAGCGGCCGAGAGCAGGATCGCGGGCCCGTGGCACACGATGGCGATGGGATCGTGCGCCTTGTCCGCGGCCAGCAGAGCCTTGCCGGCGTCGGAGTCTGCGGCCAGGTCTTCCATCGGGCCATGCCCGCCGGGTACGAAGATCGCGTCGTAGTCGTCGACCCGGACATCCGACAGCGCGACGGGGGCCTGGAACTCCGGCGCCGTCTCGACCACCTCGCGGATGTGCGCGGCTGCCTCCTCGGACCCGGTGCGTTCGGCCGTCAGGCTGCCCTGGTCGACCGGCGGTCGCACCCCGCCCGGCGTCGCGACAGTCACCTCGACGCCCGCGTCCTTCAGGATCTCGAGCGGTGCGACCGCTTCCTCGGCCCAGAATCCGGTCGGATGCCGGGTTCCGTCCTTCAGCGTCCAGTGGTCGGACCCGGTCATGATGAACAGCACCTTGTGAGGCATGGGATTCTCCTCGCTCGTCGGGATCATTCGGTCGGCTGTTGAACCCTGCACTGCCAACGTACCGAGATCTCCGACGTCGGGGGCCCGCGTCGGTCCCTGCACAGGCGTGCCCAGCACGGACGCCGCTAGCGATCCGCGTCCTGCCCGACGTGCACCGGACGAGCCGGATCCGCCGACCACTGCGACCACGATCCCGGGAACAAGGCGGCCGGGATCCCGGCGAGTTCGAGCGCAGCGATCTCATGCGCGGCGTTGACTCCGGATCCGCAGTAGGCGATCACGTCGTCGCCGTCTCGAATTCCCAACTCGGTGAATCGTTCTCGCAGACGATCGGGGGACAGGAACGTGCCGTCGGCGGCGAGGTTGGCGGCAGTGGGTGCACTGCGCGCGCCAGGGATGTGCCCGGCGCGCGGATCGACCGGCTCCACTTCACCCCGATATCGTTCCGGCGCACGGGCATCCACCACGACTGCCGTGGTGTCGGCGACCTGATCGATGTCGACGACCGGCATCCGATCGGACGACAGCGTGACCGAGCCCGATCGCGGTGTCGCGTCGCCTGAGGACAGCCGTAGGCCGGCCGACCGCCAAGCGCCCAACCCGCCGTCGAGCATGCGCACGTCGGTGAGACCTCCCCAGCGCAACAACCACCAGGCGCGCGCGGAGGCGAGATTGCCGATGTCGTCGTAGACCACCACCGGCGACCCGTCGTCGATCCCCCAGCGTCGCGCCGCAGCTTGCAGCTCGGCCGCATCGGGCAGTGGATGCCTGCCCCGAGCCGCCGATGCCGGCGCCGCGAGTTCGGTGTCCAGATCCACGTAGACCGCGCCCGGGATGTGGCCGTCTCGGTAGTGATCCCGACCGCGGTCGTCACCCAACTGCCATCGGACGTCGAGAACCACCGGCGGACGATCGGACAGCATGGCCTCGGTGAGTTCGTCGACGGTGATCAGCATCAACCGATCATCGCATCTGCGAGCACCGACGACCTCGCGGCGGTTGCGCATCACCGACTCCGGGCCTGTACCGGGTGGTTCCCCCGTGTCGATGCTGTCGCAGCCGTCCCCAGCATCGTCAATCGTCGTCGTCTTCTGTGTCGCCGTGTTCTGCGTCGTCGTTGTCGTCGAGTCCGTCGCCCGGCGACAACTCGACAGCACGGACGCCACGCTCCTCGGCGAGTCCGACGAACTCCGCACCCGGATCGTGGAAGCGGGACGGCCGCACGCGGTCCAACCCGATCGGCCAGAGGGTCCCGAAATGGATCGGCACCGCCAAGTCGGCCTCGATGACCTGCGCTGCGGTGACCGCACGCTCGGGATCCATGTGGCCGTGGCCGAGCGTCGGACCCCAGCCGCCCACCGGCAACAACGCCACATCCGGCCGATGCACCCACTGGTCGAGTTCCGGGTACACGTCGGTGTCACCGGCGAAATAGGTGGTCCGATCCCCCACCACGACATATCCGAGCGCCATCGTGACGTGCGGCCCGTGGCGCCAGCGGCGTCCGTCGTGCTCTGCGGGCACCGCACGGATCGCGATGTCGCCCAAGCGCAACTCGTCTCCCGACGACATCTCGACCAGCCGTGACCCGACCTCGCGCAAAGCGGGCAACACATCAGGAGCCCTCCGCGGCACCACGATCGGTACGTCGTCACCGATCTTCCGCAACGACGGCACATGCGTGTGGTCGGCGTGCAGGTGCGACAGCACCACCACATCGGTCTCCTGCGTCACCTCTGTCGACGGGGTGGCGCCCCGGCGACGACGCAGGTGGGCCACCCGCGAGGTCAACACCGGGTCGGTGAGCACGGTGGTGCCGCGGTCGGTGATCTGTGCGGTGGCGTGACCGAGCCAGCGCAGCCGAGAGCCGCCATCCGTGTGCGCCCCCGATGTCTGTGCCATACCACTACCATCCCAAGGCAAGCGGAAGGACGCCATGCGCAGCACAGCCAGAATCCTCGGTCTCGGCATCGAGCTCCTCGTGTTGTGGCTGTCGTCGGCCCTCGCGTTGCTCGTCCTGGACTCGATCCTCGACGGCGTGGACCTCGACTCGCTGACCGTCGGCGGCCAGGCGACCACCCTGCCCGCGGCATTGGTGGTGGCGTTGGTGTTCGGCGTGCTCAATGCGCTGTTGTGGCCCGCGATCGTGCGGACCATCGCATGGGTGGGGCCGGTGGTGCTGTTCGGGCTGGTGTTCGCCTCCGGTGGCGCACTGCTGTTGCTCGCGCTGTGGCTGGTGCCGATCGCCACCGTCCATGACACCGTCGACGTCTTCATCATGGCGGCGCTGCTGTCGTTGTTCACCTCCATCGTCGGCGGTGCCATCGCGTCCCGGTCGGACACGTCCTATCGACTCATGCAGGTGCGCCGACAACGCTTTCGACGACGAAATCTCGCGGAGGTACACCGCGAACCCGGACTCCTGTGTCTGCAGATCGACGGCCTCGGCCACGAGGTCCTGCGGCGTGCCATCGCCGACGGCGTGACGCCGACCATCGCCAAACTCGTCCGCGAAACCCACCGTTTGACGCCGTGGCACACCGACTGGAGCAGTCAGACCGGGGCATCCCAACTCGGAATCCTGCACGGCTCCAACCACAACGTGCCGGCATTTCGGTGGTACGACAAGACGACCGGAACCATCGCGGTGTTCAGCGACCCGCGCAGTAACGAGGAGCGCGAGATCGAACGTGCCGACATCCCCGGACTGCTCGCGACCGACGGGGCGAGCCGCGGGAACCTCTTCACCGGCGGAGCCGACGACAACGTGCTCGTGGTGAGCAGGATGCGCGGGGCACGGCTCGGCGGCGGTGCCGGGTACTCGTCCTACTTCCTCGACCCGTCGAACGCGCTGCGCACCGTGGTGCGCATGGTGGCCGAGATCCAACGCGAGCTCCGGCAATCGTGGCGACAACGGCGACGCGACATCCGACCCCGCGTCCCGCGCGGCGGCGTCTACCCGTTCGTCCGCGCATTCACCACTGTCGTCGCCGGCGACGTCACCGTCGCGGCCGTCGTCCGTGACCTGATCAACGGCCGCAGCGTGATCTACGCCGACCTCATCGGCTACGACGAGGTGTCCCATCATTCCGGCATCTCTCGCCCGGAAACCCTTGCGGTACTGACCAAGATCGACGAGACGGTGCGCCTCCTCTTGGCTGCGGTGGAGCAGGCAGATCGGGAGTACAACGTGGTTCTGCTCTCCGACCACGGGCAAAGCCAGGGGGCGACGTTTCGACAACGTCACGGTGAGTCCCTGCGACAGCTCGTCCATCGACTCGCCGGCGACCCGTCACCGTCGGCAGACGCCTCAGGCACGTCCCAGGCCGACGCGGAGGGCAGGCTGTACGCCACGGCCAGCATCGGGTCGAGCACCACCGAGGAGCCAGTCGAAAAAGGTTCCCGCCCGGTGGTTCTCGGTTCCGGAAATCTCGGACTCGTCAGCTTTCCGACGATCCCCGGCCGCGCCGACGTCACCGCCATCGAAAGCAGCTTTCCCGGACTTCTCGACGCGTTACGCACCCACCCCGGTATCGGTTTCCTGTTGGTCGCACGCCGCGACGGCGGCTCGGTGGTCCTCGGCGCCGACGGCACGGTGGACGTGGCGACCGGCGACGTCACCGGCGTCGATCCGCTTGCCGGCTTCGGTGCCGACGCCCTCGACAAGATCCGGCGCACCGACACGTTCGACAACGTCGCCGACATCATGGTCGGTGGCGCCTACTGGCCGGAGACCGACGAAATCGCCGCCTTCGAGGAACAGGTCGGCTCCCACGGCGGGATGGGCGGACCGCAGAGCACCCCGTTCCTGCTCCACCCGATCACGCTGCCCGATCCACCCGATCCGCTGCACGGCGCCGAAGCGGTCCATCGGGTGTTGGTCGGTTGGCGTGACCTGAGACAGGTCCGCGCACACGGCGATGTGGTGACAGCGGCCGCCGACACAGCCGATACACAGCGGCCGGACAGCCACGTTGGTTAGCGTGAGGTCATGACGACCACCCTGGACACCGAACCCGTCGCGGGCATCGTCGCCCGCCTCTATGACAACGCGGCCGCACAATTCGCCGACCGTCCGCCCGGACAGCCTCGGCCCGCGATGACCGGCTCGGCCGCCGAGCGAGCGGAGCAGGCGCAGGACATCTACATGCCTGTCAGCCCGGTCGGTGCGCAGATGATGTACTCACTGATCCGTGCCACCCGACCGGAGATCGTGGTGGAGTTCGGTATGTCCTACGGCATCTCGACACTGCATCTGGCAGCCGCGGTGCGCGACAACGGTTTCGGACGTGTCTACACGACCGAGTTGAGCGCCAAGAAGATCGCGGCCGCGTCGTCGACGTTCGTCGAGGCCGGACTCGACGATGTGGTCACCATCCTCGAGGGTGACGCCCTCGAAACCCTCGCGACCATCGACGGCGACGTCGGTTTCGTGTTCCTCGACGGCTGGAAAGAGATGTACCTGCCGGTCCTCGAACTGCTGGAACCACGGCTGCCCGTCGGGACGCTCCTCGTCGCCGACAACACCGAAAGCCCTGCCGCCGCTCCGTATCTGGATCGAGTGCGCGATCCACGCAACGGCTACACGAGCATCAACTTCCCGGGCAAACGCGCCGACACGATGGAGCTCTCCTGCCGGGTGTGACCGATCGCGCCCCCCAGATCTCGATACGGCGCCTCGCTGCGCTCGGTGCCTACTCGATCAGCAAAAGACACCGACGCCACCGCCGCGCTCGGTGCCTACTCGATCAGCAAGAGACTCCAGCGCGATAGTTGCGCTCGGTGCCTACTGGATCAGCAAAAGACACCGGCACCATCACCGCGCACGATGCCAACTCGACTAGCAGAAGATCTCGCCTACTCGGCCAGCACAAGACCAGCTGATCGAACAGCCACCGAAGCACCGACCCGACAGCACAAGACCCGCTGATCGAGTAGCGACCGAGGCGCCAGCCGAGGACGCGTATCGAGATCAAGGCCGGATCAGTACGTGGCGACACGCCCGTCTCGCGGTGCCCGGTACATCTGCCAGAGGAACCGAGGCACCGCACGAACCGGCAGGGGCCGAGGCCAGGATCGGGTCCGGATGAGGGCATCGGTGCCACCGTCGACGACGATGACGCTGCCCACCAAGAAATCGGCCGACGGCGAGAGCATCATCAGAACCCAGTCGGCGAGTTGCTCGGGTGTGCCGAAGCGGCGGCTCGGCAAGGGGAACGAGCGCACCTGAGAGCCGGTCGAGCTGTCCAGCTGGGATTGCAGCAACGGCGTCAGCACCGGGCCCGGCGCGATCACGTTCAGCCGGATACCCGCACCCGCCCACTCGTCGGCGACCGCCTTCGACCGACTCCACTGTGTCACCGCGATTTTCGACGTGGCATAGGCGACCGGACCGGACACACCCACGCGACGACGGACCTTGCGGACCGCGGCGTCGACGTCGCCGTCGAGCAGGTCGCCGATGGCGCGACGCGGCACGAACGGTGTCGTGGTGGTCGAATTTGATCCGAAGACAACCACTTTCGCATCACCTGCGGTCGCCAACGCCGACCGCCATCCCTCCAACAACTCGGTGACGCCCAGCATGTTCACCTCGACGATCATCCGTTCACGTCCCTTGGCAGGCCCGAGACCCGCCGCCAGCACGACACCGTCGAGACGGCCGCCGGCGCTGTCGAGTACTCCCTCGATCGCCGCCCGGCGCCCCGTCGCAGTCGACAGGTCGGCAATCACGTCCGCGTCGTGCAAATCGACGGTCACCACTCGATTCCCATCGGCCCGCAGCCGATCGGCCACCGCGCGCCCGATGCCGGAAGCAGCCCCGGTCACCGCGTGAACACCCATTGCCACCCCTTCGTGCGATTTCCCCCACCGACGCCGCATGTGGCCGGATCGTCGGCACCGACTCACCTCGGTCGGCGAACGTCCACCGACGTCGTCAGCGGGCGGCTGGTTCCTGGTGATGCTGGCGGGCGTCGGTCCGCTCGTACGCGTCGTTGAACGCCCGCAATTCGTGGAGCAACGACTCCGGCGTCCCGGGCGCGAGATCGGAGAAGACCCGGATGAGTCGCTGAGCACGCAGCATTCCGTCGTGCTCGAAGGCCTCGGAACCCTCCGCGGTCGGACGGATGAGCCGACTCAGCTGACCCGGCACCTCGAAACGCTCGAGATATCCGTGCTTGATCGCCGCGTTCACCTGCCGGTTCACCGTCGACTGTTCGAGATCGAGTTCGTCGCTGAGCTCGCGCAAGGTGCGCGGTCGGCCGTCGGACAACGTCCAGAGAATGCTGAAGGCCGAGTTCTCCAACCGGGCGCCGGTGAAGATGTTCGTGCGCCGCCTGCTCATCCGGAGTAGTTCCTCGGCCAGGTCTCGGAACACAGGCGACTCCCAGAACGTCTCATCCCCCGCACCGGGCATACCTGCGACCTCCCATGTCCGATTTCAACGGCCAACATACCCTCGAGTTGGCATGTGCACCATACATATGTAGGGTACATAACCCAAGGAGGGTGCCCAATGACCACTACGCCAACCGGCGAGGCCCCGGCGACGGATCAGACCGTGCCGGTGGACAGTGAACTGACCGACGACAAGCACACCGGCGCAGCCATGGCAGTCGTGGCCGTGCTGTGTTTCGGTGGCCTCGTCGCATCACTGATGCAGACGTTGATCATCCCGATCCAGCCCGAGCTGCCCGAACTGCTGAACACGACGCCGTCGAACGCATCGTGGGTCGTGACCGCCACACTGCTCGCCGCGGCCGTCGCGATGCCGATCTCCGGCCGCCTCGGCGACATGCTCGGCAAGCAACGCGTCATTCTGGCCAGCTCGATTCTGCTGATCATCGGCTGCCTGGTGTGCGCCCTGAGCTCGTCGTTGGTCCCGATGATCGTCGGTCGTGCCATCCAGGGCATGGCCATGGGCTTCATCCCACTCGGCATCAGCCTGATGCGCGAGGTCACGCCCCCGCGCCTCACGTCGATGGCCGTGTCCGCGATGAGCGCGACGATGGGCGTCGGCGGCGCCATCGGGCTGCCGCTGGCCGCATGGGTGGCGCAGCAGTTCGACTGGCACGCGCTCTTCTGGGTGTCCGGCGGCCTCGCGGTCGTGGTCACGATCCTCGTGGCGCTGATGGTCCCCCACGTCAACGACAGCTCGGGCGGACATTTCGATGTCATCGGCGCCATCGGACTGGCGATCGGTCTGGCCGGTCTGCTGATCGGTGTCTCGAAGGGCAACGACTGGGGGTGGAGCTCAGGCACCACTCTCGGCGTGCTGTTCGGCGGGCTCGCGGTGCTGATCATCTGGGGAATCTTCGAGCTGCGTCATTCCGAGCCGCTCGTCGATCTACGGACGACCGCTCGTCCCGCAGTGCTGCTGACGAACGTCGCGGCTATCGCCATCGGCTTCGGCATGATGGCGCAGATGATCGTGGTCCCGCAGCTGCTCGAGATGCCCGAAGCCGTCGGCGGTCTCGGACAGTCGCTTCTCGCCGCAGGTCTGTGGATGGCACCCGGCGGACTGATGATGTTGGTGTTCGCTCCGGTGTCGGGCACCTTGATCAACACGATCGGCGCCAAGTTCACCCTGGCGATCGGCGCCACCGTTCTCGGCGTGGGCTACCTCGGCGCATTCATGCTGATGAATGCCCCTTGGCAGCTGGGACTCGCCGCGGTGATCAGCTCGGCCGGTGTCGGTATCGGTTACGCCGCGATGCCGACGCTGATCATGGGCGCCGTGCCGATGAAGGAGGCCGGCGCGGCCGTCGGCCTGAACGGCCTGATGCGTTCGATCGGCACCACCAGCGCGTCGGCCGTGATGGCACTGGTCCTGACGAGTTCCACGGTGACCTTCGGCCCGGCGGAGGTGCCGAGTCACAGCGCGTTCCAGTGGTGCTTCCTGATCGGTGCGATCGCCGCCTTCGTCGGTGTCGCGATCACCCTGTTCATCCCCGTTGCAAAGAAGCGGGCCGCCAACGCCGTCGAAACCCAACCCACCGAAGCCCAACCCACCGGACCCCAGCCCACCGAGGCCGAGGTCGCCGCGGTCTCGGCACCGACGGAAAGCGTGGACCCGGCACCGATCACGGACGCCATCGAGGACACCGACCCAGGCCGTGCACGACACCGGCTGACGTCGCCCGTCCCCGATGAACGCCCGGGAGACCGCCCGCGTATCGCGGGTCGGATCACCGCACCCGACGGCGCGGTACTCGACACCGCGGCCGTCACGGTCACCGACACCCGCGGCCACCAAGCAGGCACCGCCAGCGTCGCCACCGACGGC
>NZ_JBCLVL010000021.1:0-85981 GCF_048537895.1 Gordonia sp. CPCC 206044 | reverse complement strand
CACACTATCGAGTTCTCAAAGAACACACACCCACCAACACCACCCCAACAAGAGGCGCTCTTCAGTGAGCTGCATGTCGAAGCGCTGCCTCAGTGCTGAGACAACTCTTCAAGTTTACCAGACTGAATTTCGGACTGCAACGCTGGGCTGCTGCCTTCTATCTCGCCTGGTCCGTAGATCTGCTCGGGACCGTGTCCCGGACAGTGCGTTTCCCCCAGTTCCTGTCGGCCCCGGGGGAGTTGCTCTCTGCGGTGCGTCGATTAAGTTACACAGGCGCGAACAGCGCGTCAAATCGCCTGGTCAGAGCGTTATCCGCGCTCCGGCGAAACTCTTCTTGCCGCGGCGCACCACCAACCAGCGCCCGTGCAGGAGTTCGCCGGCCTCCGGCCGCCACTCGGGGTCGGTGATCTTCACGTTGTTCACGTACGCGCCACCCTCCGTGATGGCACGGCGAGCCGCCTTGTTGCTGTCGGACAGTCCGGTGTCGACCAGCAGTTCGACGATGGTCGGTTGGGTTCCCGAGTAGTCGGCCACCGACGTCTCGCCCACGGCGGCGGCAAGGGTCTGCTCGTCGAGGTCCGTCAGCTCCGCCCGACCGAACAGGGCATGACTGGCCAGTTCGGCTGCCTCGGTGTGCTCGCGACCGTGGATGAGGGTGGTCATCTCCGCCGCCAGCCGTTTCTGCGCGGTGCGCAGATGAGGCGTCTCTGCGGTTGCCCGCTCGAGGGCGGCGATCTCTTCGCGACCGAGGAAGGTGAACCACTTCAGGTAGCGCACGACGTCGGCGTCTGCGGTGTTCACGAAGTACTGGTACCAGGCGTACGGGCTGGTCAGGTCAGGATCCAGCCAGAGGCTCCCGCCCCCGGTCGACTTGCCGAACTTCTTGCCGTCCGACGACGTCACCAGTGGCACGGTCATCGCGTGCAGGCTCGAGCCGTCGAGCCTTCGGCCCAGGTCGACACCGCCGACGATGTTGCCCCACTGATCAGAGCCGCCGATCTGCAGCACACAGCCGTGGCGTCGGTTGAGCTCGACGAAGTCGTTCGACTGCAGCAGCAGGTAGCTGAACTCTGCGTAGCTGATGCCGTCACTCTCCAGTCGTCTGCGCACCGTCTCACGCGCGAGCATGACGTTGACCGAGAAATGCTTGCCGAGGTCCCGAAGGAACTCGATCGCCGATAGCTGTCCGGTCCAGTCGAGGTTGTTGACGATCAATGCGCCGTTCGACGAATCGTCGATCGTCACGAAGCGGCTGAGCTGGCCACCGATCCGATCGGCCCATTGGGCCACCGTGTCCGGCGCGTTCATGGTGCGCTCCCCCACGTCACGTGGGTCGCCGATCAGTCCGGTCGCTCCGCCGGCCAACACGATGGGTCGGTGCCCGGCGAGTTGGAATCGTCGCAGCGTCAGCAACGGCACCAGATGTCCGGCGTGCAGACTGGCCGCGGTGGGATCGAAACCCGCGTAGAGCGTGATGGGTCCGCGGTCCAGTTCACCGCGCAACTCGTCGAGGTCGGTCGATTGTGCGATCAGACCACGCCAGGACAGTTCTTCCAGGATGTCGGTGGTCGTTCGGTCAGACGTCTCGGAGGTCACCCCACGATCTTGTCATCCGCCGCCGGGTCGGCGGCAGAAGACCTGGTTCCCGCGCTAGGCGCTGTCCGAACCGGACGCGGTGAGCCGGGCATGTTCGGCGTCGTCCACGCTGCGGGCCTCGTCGGCGAGCATCACCGGGATCCCGTCGTCGTCGATCCGGTAGGCGACCCGCAAGCGCGGGTTGTACAGCTCGTCACCGGCATTCAGGAGCGGTCCGTGATCCTGCGGACAGACCAGTCGCTCGCGGGTGATCGGATCGATCGCTTCGGCGCGTGACGTCACGTGGGTTCCACCTTCTCGGGTCACATCGTTCTCCGCTGACACGGGCATCCGACACTCTACTGCGTGCCGCCGCCATCCGATCCGGGAACCGATGTGACAACCCAATTCGCCTCTGCCGCAGCACTCTTGGTGTATCGGCGATAACGACCACCGGCATCGCGATACCACACTCGAGCTCCCGGCCTGGGCAGTCCGCGACGAGCCAGACCCGCAGTCAGCGGGCGGTACGAATCCGAGACGGGAAGTTCGTCGACAACACAGATCAGATGCGGCCGCTGCTCCGCGGGCAGACCGCCCAGACCGATCCGTAGTGCAGTCACCGTCAACGATTCCTGCTGCCCCTTGTGCGTCGCCATGGTGACCGCGGCGACCGCGACCTGATGATCGGGTTCGCCGACGCCGTACACGGCCACCTGGTCGATGCCGCGGACCTGTGAGAGCGCGAACTCGATCGGCGGACCGTAGACGAGACCGCCGGCGCTTCGGATCACGCTGTCGACCGAGCCGTGGAACCACAGGTCGCCTGCGACGTCACGCTTGAACAGATGCCCCGACACCTCCCACCGATCGTGCGGCGAGAACACGTCTCGCAGCACCGTCCCCGACGTGTCGAAGCGGTGTCGGGCACGCGCGAGCAGCAGGCCGATCTCCCCGGCCGCGGCACGTCGCACGAACCCGGAGTCGTCGACCACGAGCTGGTCGCGCACCACGTCGAAGGCCGCGACCTCGACCGGATTGGTCTCCGGCAGCGCCTGTCCCATCGATCCGATCTTGTCGCCGGAGACGTTGGCGAGGATCGCCGATCCGTCGGCGGTCGCGAAGAACTCGAGGACACGCGCGCGAGGGAACCCGTCGAGTACGTCCTCCCACAGCCCCGCGGGCATACCCGAGCCCATGAACAATCGGATCGGATTGTGCTTGCTGATGTGGAAACCGTCGCGGCGCACCACATCCCGCAGCATCGTCCACGTGTAGGACACGACCGTCACGCCGTAGCGCTGCACCTCGATCGCGAACGTCTCCGGATCGATTCGCTCCGACAACGCGATCCGCGATCGTCCGACCACGGTCGCCCCCAACGTGGTCAGCAGACCGGACGCGTGGTGCAGCGGCGGCAGACAGTAGACGGTGTCGCGATCGGTGAGTCCGGCCGCCGATGCCGCCCCGAACGCCGACATGGCAAACCGGTGGTTGGTGACCGGCCACGGCGCCAGTCGCCCACTCGAACGGGTGAACAGGACGAACGCCAGGTCACCGGCCAGGCCCGGATCGCGTCGATACCACGACGGGAGTTCCACCGCGCTCGGGTCGATCTTCTCCATGTCGATCACCGACGAACCGTCGGCCGCGTCGATGGCGCGCGCGTCGCCGCTGCCACCACCCAGGACCAGAACCCGGCCACAGTGTTTCGCGGCGACGTCGAGGTAGGTCGGATCGGTGATCACGACCGAGGTGTCCGCCAGCCGGAGCATCTCCGGGACGTCGCCGTCCGCCGACAGCAAGACCGCGACGGCACCGAGGCGCGACAGTGCGGCGACGACGACCAGGGCACTGGGTCGGGTCTGCATCATGACACCGACGTGCACGCCGGGCCGGATGCCGCAGTCCACCAGTCCGGCGACCACGTTGTCGATCCGGGTGTTGACCTGTGCGTGCGTCAGTACCCGATTCTCGAACAGGAAGAGTTCCTTGTCGGCCGCTCGCCGCGCGTTCTCGGACATCAGTTTGCCCAGCGAGATCCGGGTACCCGCCTGGATCTGGCCGAGCCGCAGCAACCGCGGGACGGTTCGCACCGACTCCTGGGCGACCGCTCGCGACGTCCGCTGCACCGCACCGGCCATCCCCAGCAGTTCGCGGGACACACCCGCACCCGCATCGGCCATCGAGCCGAGACCATGGGTGATCCGCGACGAGATGCTCACCCCGGTGCCGTGCGGAGCGGTACTCTCCTCCATCTCGTCGATCTCGGCCGGACGCTCCCCCGCCGATTCGCGCCACCGCACCCACTGCGCGGTCGTCGGCCAGGTGTGCGCACCCGCCGCACTACCCACGACGAGCCCGAAATGTCCGACCGGGAGGTCGGATTCGAAGACCTCGGCCCCCGGTGCGGCCCGGACGATCCCGCGCACCGCGAGGGGCTGCCCGATGTCGTCGGCCTCCCCAACGAACGCGAGCACGGGACAGGTGATCTCGGTCAACGACACGAGGTTGCCGTGGATGACGAACCCTCCCGTCATCATCCGGTTGTGCACCACGAACTGCCGCAGCAGTTCGGCGACGGCCGGCCCGGACCACGCCACCCAACCCTCGGCCTCGATGAACCGGCGCTGATCTTCGCGCGGCAACAATGCATCTCGGTCGTGCAGCTTGCGCAGGAAGGCGATCCGACTCCGCGCGGTCTTGACGGGGTCGACGAGCTGGAATCCGGCACGCGCCATCCAACCCGGAATCCACAATCGGTTGAACACCTTGTCGGCCAACAGTTCCGCCCCGGGCACCACCAGGTCTGCGGGCAAGCCCAGCGGTAGCGCGGCGAGCACGTCGACCGGGCTGCCGAAGGTGATGATGCTGGCAATGCCCTGCGATCGTCGGTAGGCGGCAGTCTGGTAGGCGAACATTCCGCCCTGCGAGTAGCCGCCGAGATGCACATCCCGGCCGGTGGCCTCGACGATCAGGTCGATGGCCCGACTCACGGCCACGATGTGATCGGCGAGGTTGCGCTCCATGCCGCCCTCTTCGGTGTCCGGGGACCCGAAGTCGACCACCCACGGAGTGATGCCTGCGCGGTGCAGGATGGACACCGCTCCGTTGTCGGCTGTCACGTCATAGACGTTGGCCGACACCATCATCGGCGGCACGAGCAGGACCTGCGGACCGCCGGGCGGACTGTCCGGGAAGTACCTGCGCAGCCGGAACATCCGTTCGGTCTCGACGACCGTGAACGGCGCCGGTTCGGTGCCGGTGTCGAAGCCGCCGAATCTCAGTACCTCGAGACCGTTCTGCGCGGTGGCGAGTACACGATCGACCGTGGCACCGAAGTCGGGCAGACCCGGAACTCCCACCATGGCGCTGGCCCCTCCCATCGTTCGTCGGGGTGATGCATGACACTGTACCGACCTCGTCACCTGACTCGCGGCCGGAGTGGGTCAAGCGTTCAAGACCAGCGTGTGCGCCGTTGCGCCACCTCGTCACTCAGCACCGTCAGCTGGCGTTGCACCTGCACAGATGCGGTTCCGCCGTGCGCACTGCGCGACTCGATCGAACCCCGGACGGTGAGCACCTCGCGCACCTCCGGCCGCAGCTGCGGGTTGATGCCTGCGAGGGTCTCGTCGTCGAGGTCGGCGAGGCCGACGCCCCGCTCCTCGGCCGCCCGCACGCTCGCACCCGCGACCTCGTGTGCAACACGGAAGGGAACACCCTGCCGGACAAGCCATTCCGCAATGTCGGTGGCGAGCGTGAACCCGGCCGGAGCCAGCTCGGCCATACGGTCCTCGTGGAATTCGAGCGTCGCGACGAGCCCGGTGATCGCCGGCAGCAGCAATTCGAGCTGTGCGACCGAATCGAACAGCGGCTCCTTGTCTTCCTGCAGGTCCCGGTTGTAGGCCAGCGGTTGCGCCTTCAGTGTGGCGAGCAGTCCGGTGAGATTGCCGATCAGCCGACCGGACTTGCCCCGGGCCAGTTCGGCGACGTCGGGGTTCTTCTTCTGCGGCATGATCGAACTGCCGGTGGACCACGCGTCTGCCAGCGTGACGTAGCCGTATTCCGGTGTGCTCCAGAGAATGATCTCCTCAGACAACCGGGACAGGTCGACGCCGATCATGGCGAGCACGAACGCACCTTCGGCGGCGAAGTCGCGCGACGAGGTCGCGTCGATCGAGTTCTCGGCAGGCCGGTCGAAGCCGAGGTCGGCGGCGATCGCCGCGGGGTCCAGACCCAACGACGATCCGGCCAGCGCACCGGATCCGTAGGGCGACACAGCGGTTCGACGATCCGCATCAGCGAGCCGGTCGATGTCGCGGATAAGCGGCTGCGCGTGCGCGAGCAGATGATGTCCGAGCAGCACCGGCTGAGCGGCCTGCAGATGCGTCTTGCCCGGCATGACCGCATCGGGATGGGCCGCGGCCTGCGCGAGCAGTGCGTCGACGACGTCGAGCAGTCCGACCGCGATCCGACGCATTGCGTCGCGCAGCCACATCCGGAACAGTGTGGCGACCTGGTCGTTGCGCGAACGACCGGCGCGCAGTCGACCGCCGAGCTCTGCACCGACCCGCTCGATGAGTCCACGTTCCAGGGCGCCGTGCACATCCTCGTCGCTGTCGGCCGGGACGTACGTCCCGTCTGCGACGTCGGCGGCGAGCTGGGTCAACCCCGCGAGCATGGCATCGAGGTCGGCGTCGGTGAGCAGACCCGCGTGGTTGAGCACGCGAGCATGCGCCTTGGACGCCTCGATGTCATAGGGTGCGAGCACCCAGTCGAAATGTGTCGACTTGCTCAAGGCGGCCATGGCGGCGGCCGGTCCGTCGGCGAACCGGCCACCCCACAGCGAACCCTCGTTGGTGGCGCCGGGAGCGGAGCGAGCGGGCCCCGTGCCACCTGCGGCGCCGGGAGCGGAGCGAGCGGGCCCCGTGCCGCCCGCGCCCTTCGGATCCGAGGTCACAGATCGAGGTCCCGCCTCGCGGCGATCTTCGAGGACAGTCCGTGCAGTTCCACGAAGCCGCGGGCGGCGGACTGGTCGAAGCTGTCTCCCTCGTCGTAGGTGGCGAGGTTGAAGTCGTAGAGCGACTCGCCGCTGCGCCGACCGTTGACGGTGATGTGGCCGCCGTGCAGCAGGAGGCGGATCTCTCCGGAGACGTGCTCCTGAGTGGAGCCGACGAAGGCGTCGAGCGAACGCTTCAGCGGCGAGAACCACAGTCCGTCGTAGACCTGCTCGGCCCACTTCTGGTCGGTGTGGCGCTTGAACCGGCCGAGCTCGCGCTCGAGGGTCACGTGCTCGAGTTCCTCGTGCGCGGTGATGAGCACCATGGCGCCCGGGGCCTCGTACACCTCACGGCTCTTGATGCCCACGAGCCGGTCCTCGACGACGTCGAGGCGGCCGACGCCCTGCGCGCCTGCGCGCCGGTTGAGCTCCTCGATCGCCTCGAGCACGCTGACCGGTCGGCCGTCGATGGCGATCGGACGACCCTTGTCGAAGGTGATGATGACCTCGTCGGGCGAGTTCCAGTTGATGGTGGGATCTTCGGTGTAGCTGTAGACGTCCTTGGTGGGCGCGTTCCACAGATCCTCGAGGAAGCCGGTCTCCACGGCCCGGCCCCACACGTTCTGGTCGATGGAGAACGGCGAACGCTTGGTCACCGTGATCGGGATGTTGTTCTCCTCGGCGAATGCGATCGCCTTCTCACGCGTCCACGCATAGTCGCGGACCGGCGCGATGACCTCGAGATCTGGTGCCAGCGAAGCGAATCCGACCTCGAAGCGGACCTGGTCGTTGCCCTTGCCGGTGCAGCCGTGCGCCACCACGGTGCCGCCGTGGTCGCGGGCGGCGGTCACCAGGTGCTTGGCGATGAGCGGACGCGAGATGGCCGACACCAGCGGGTAGCGATCCATGTAGAGGGCGTTCGCCGTGATCGCGGGCAGGCAGTACTCGTCGGCGAACTCGTCGCGCGCGTCCACGACGACGGCCTCGACGGCACCGCAGTCGATCGCACGCTGACGCACGACCTCCATGTCCTCGCCGCCCTGGCCGAGGTCGAGTGCGACGGCGACGACCTCCTTGCCGGTCTCTTTGCCGATCCAGCTGATCGCGACCGAGGTGTCCAAGCCGCCCGAGTACGCGAGTACGACGCGTTCCGCCATGTCTGTCTCCTGTCCATCGGCACCGTGGCGACAATCTCCTGTCGCGTGGTGGGTGCCTCGTAGTGATTGTGTCCCAGTTGCCACTGGGCTCGTGGTTGCTTCGCCAAGGGCCGCCGATTACACGAGGCCCTCGATTCGTCGGGACAGTGCCGCCCCATCCAACGGTTCCCGCGCGACGACGAAGATCGTGTCGTCGCCGGCGATCGTGCCGACCACCTCCGATAGGCTGGCCCGATCGATGGCACTGGCCAGGTAGTGCGCGGCACCCGGGGGCGTGCGCAGGACCGCCATGTTGCCGCTGCTGTCGGTCGACACCAGCAGGTCCGACAGCAGCCGGGCCAACCGATCGGTCCCGCCGGACACACCGCGCACCGGTGATCCGTCCTCCGGAACGACGTAGACGCCTGCCCCGCCGTCGGCGGCGCGCAATTTCACGGCACCGAGCTCGTCGAGGTCGCGTGACAGTGTCGCCTGTGTGGCGTCGATGCCCTGCTCGGAGAGCAGGTTCTGCAGTTCGGACTGGCTGCGCACCTGGTTGGCCGCGAGGATGTGGATGATCCGCGCGTGCCGCCCCGCGCGGGTGGCGGCGAGCCTGGCCTCCGCGGGCTCGGCAGCCGCGCCGCCACCCGTCGTGTCGGGTCCCGGTCTGGTGGTCGTCATCGGTGCTCCAACAACCAGATGAGCAGCGCCTTCTGGGCGTGCAGACGATTCTCGGCCTCGTCGAACACCACGCTGGCCGGACCGTCGATGACCGCGTCGGTGATCTCCTCGCCGCGATGCGCGGGCAGACAGTGCAGGACGATCGCATCGTCGGCGGCGTGGGCGAGCAGCGCGTCGTTGATCTGGTACGGCAGGAACGGTGCGTGCCGGTCCTTGCCGTCGCTCTCCTGCCCCATCGAGGTCCAGGTGTCGGTGACCACCACGTCGGCACCGGTCACCGCCGCGACCGGGTCGCCGACGATCCGCACCGATCCGCCGGTGAGTGCCGCGCGTGCGGTGGTGGCCTCGACCACGTCCGGGTCGGGTGCGAATCCGTCCGGGGAACTGATCGTCACGTGCATACCTGCCGTCACGCCGCCGAGCGCCAGCGAATGCGCCATGTTGTTGGCGCCGTCGCCGAGGTAGGTCATCGACAGACCCGCGGTCCGCCCCTTGTGCTCGATGATCGTCTGCAGGTCGGCGAGCACCTGACACGGGTGAAACGTATCCGACAGCGCGTTCACGATCGGCACCGTCGCCGACGACGCCATCTCCTCGAGTCGATCCTGGCCGAAGGTCCGCCAGACCACGGCGTCGACGAAGCGGGAGAGCACGCGGCCGGTGTCCTCGATGGTCTCGTCGCGGCCGAGTTGGGTGGTCGTGCTGTCGACGACGACGGCGTGGCCACCCAACTGTGCGATGCCCATTTCGAACGAGAAGCGGGTGCGGGTGGAGTTCTTGTCGAAGATCACGCCGACGCCGCGCGGTCCCTCGAGCGGCCGATGGTCGAACGGCTTGGCCTTGACCTCGGCGGCGAGGGCGAGCACCTCGGCCTGCTCGGCCGGGCTCAGGTCGTCGTCGCGCAGGAAGTGCCGGGTCATGCGTCGCTCCCTTGGGCAGCTGCGGCCGCGGCCGCGTCGAGGATGGAGGGCAGGGCGGCGACGAAGGACGCCCCCTGCTCTTCGGTCAGGATCAGCGGGGGCGCCAACCGCAACACGTCCGGCCCCGGGGCGTTGATGAGGAATCCCGAACCGCGCGCGGCCACTTCGGTTTTCGCCGCGATGTCGCTGGTGAGTACGACGCCGAGCAGCAGGCCCGAACCACGCACGTGGGAGATCTGCGGATGCCCGAGTTCCTCGATGCCCGCGGCGATCGACTTGCCGACCGCACCGACATGGTCGACGAGCCCCTCGTCGTCGATGACCTTCAGGACGGCCAGTGCCGCCGCGGTGCTGACCGGATTGCCACCGAAGGTGGTGCCGTGCTGGCCCGGCTCGAACAGGTCGGCCGCCGGTCCGGTCGCGATGACCGCGCCGATCGGCAACCCACCGCCGAGTCCCTTGGCCAGGGTCATCACGTCGGGCACCACACCGACCGACTGATGGGCGAAAAACGAACCGGTACGTGCGATTCCGGTCTGCACCTCGTCGAGGATCAGCAACGCGCCCTGGTCGCTGGTGATCCGTCGTGCCTGCGCCAGGTACCCCTCGGGCGGCACCACGACGCCGCTCTCCCCGAGGATCGGTTCGAGGATCACCGCGGCCGTCTTGTCGGTGACCGCCGCCTCCAGCGCGTCCACGTCGCCGTACGGCACGAACCGCACGCCGGGCGGCATCGGTTCGAACGGTGCACGTTTGGCGGGCTGCCCGGTCATCGCGAGCGCCCCCATGGTGCGCCCGTGGAAGGCACGTTCGGTGGCCACGATCTCGGGGCGACCGGTGCGGCGGGCAATCTTGAAGGCTGCCTCGTTGGCCTCGGTTCCGGAGTTGCAGAAGAACACCCGGCCCGGGTGCCCGAACTTGTCCAGCAGACGTTCGGCCAGTTCGACGGCCGGCGCACTGACATAGAGGTTGGAGACGTGTCCCAGCGTCTGCAGCTGAGTGGTCACCGCCTCGACGATCGCGGGATGCGCATGGCCGAGCGAATTGACCGCGATACCGCCGAGAAGATCGAGGTATTCCTTGCCGTCGGCGTCGGTGACCACCGCTCCCGAGCCGCGGACCAGTGCCAGAGCGGGGGTGCCGTAGTTGTTCATCAGGGCGGCAGACCAGCGCTGCCGCAACGGTTCGGTCATGATGCGTCACCTCCCTGGGTGGTCGCGGTGTCGGCGACGACGGTGGTCCCCGTCGAACTGTCGGTCAGCAGTTGGGCGAGCACCGAATGCGGTACCCGTCCGTCGATCACGTGGGCCTGTCGGACTCCTCCGACGACCGCTCGCAGGCACGCCTCCATCTTGGGGACCATGCCCGCGTCGAGCGAGCCCAGCAGACCGGCGAGTTCGTCGGTGTCGATCGTCGACACCAGCGAGGTGCGATCGGGCCAGTCGGGGTACAGGCCCTCGACGTCGGTCAGCATCACCAGGCGTGTGGCGCCCAGCGCCTCGGCCAGCGCGCCGGCGGCGGTGTCGGCATTGATGTTGTGCACCACGCCATCCCGATCCGGCGCGATGGTGGACACCACCGGGATACGCCCTGCGGCGACCAAGTCGAGGACAGCCGAGGTGTTCACCGAGGTGACGTCACCGACGAGCCCGATGTCGGTGGCCTCGCCGTCGACGAGGACCGTGCGACGGGTCGCGGTGAACAAATGTGCGTCCTCACCGGTGATGCCGACCGCGTACGGACCGTGTGTGTTGATGAGCCCGACGAGTTCACGCCCGACCTGACCGAACAACACCATCCGTGCGACGTCCATGACCTCGGGAGTCGTGACGCGGAATCCGCCGCGGAACTCCCCTTCGAGGCCGAGTCTCTTGAGCATGGCGGAGATCTGCGGGCCACCCCCGTGCACCACCACCGGGTGGATTCCGCAGGCACGCAGGAACACCATGTCGGCGGCGAAGGCTCGTTTGAGCTCGTCGTCGACCATGGCGTTGCCGCCGTACTTCACCACGATGGTCGCACCGTGTAGCGCCTGCAGGGCGGGCAGCGACTCGGCGAGGACGGTCGCCTTGTCCAGTGCGGTGAGCGAATCGGTGGTCATGACGAATACGCCGAGTTCTCTTCGACGTACCCGTGCGACAGGTCGGTGGTCCGGATGCTCGCCGACGCCTCACCGAGACCGAGGTCGATCTCCACGGCGATGTCGGTGCCCGAGAGGTCCACGTCCCGCGCACCCGGCAGCCCGCACCCGTTCTCGCACACGGGTGTCCCGTTGAACGACACCGTGATCCGATCCGGGTCGATCTCGAACGGAACCATCCCGGTGGCGGCGAGGACACGACCCCAGTTGGGATCGGAGCCGAACAGCGCCGTCTTGACCAGTGAGTCGCGGGCGACGGTGCGCCCGACGACGACCGCTTCGTCTTCGGTGACCGCGTTGACCACGGTGATGACGATGCGTTTGGTGACGCCCTCGGCGTCGGCCATCAGCTGGGCGGCGAGGTCGTCGCACACCGCGAACACCGCGGCGTCGAGCGCATCCTGGTCGACGGGGATCTGGCTGGCACCCGAACTGAGCAACAGAACGGTGTCGTTGGTGGAACACGAACCGTCCACGTCGAGACGGTCGAAGGTTGTCGCGGTGGCCTTGCGCAGAGCCGCGTCGAGCTGCTCGGCACTGGCCTGGGCGTCGGTGGTGAGCACCACGAGCATGGTCGCCAGCGACGGTGCGAGCATGCCCGCGCCTTTACCCATGCCGCCCACGTTCCACCCTTGAGGATGGTGCAGCGCAACCTGTTTGGGCACCGTGTCGGTGGTCATGATCGCGTGGGCGGCGTCGGTACCGCCGGAGAGTCCACCGCCCATCTCGTGAACGATCTCGGTGACGCCGGAGAGCACCTTGTCCATCGGCAGCCGGTCGCCGATCAGTCCGGTGGAGCAGACGGCGACCTCGACGGCCCCGGTACCGGTCCCCCAGTTGCTCAATTCCTCGGCGACCTTCTCCGCGGTCGCGTGGGTGTCCTGGAATCCGCCCGGGCCGGTACACGCATTGGCGCCACCCGAGTTGAGGATCACGGCTCGTAGGCGGCCGGTGGAGAGCACCTGTCGGCTCCACAGGACGGGCGCCGCCTTGACCTGGTTCCGGGTGAAGACACCCGCGGCGGCGTGGTCGGGCCCCTCGTTGAACACGAGCGCGAGATCCGCTGCGCCCGAAGCCTTGATGCCTGCGGCGACACCTGCTGCCCGAAAGCCCAGTGGCGCGGTCACGCCCTGGTCGCGCACGAGGCGCGGCGCGTCGAGCGGTGCGCCCGGGGTGATCCTGTCGTCGGATTGCGCATCCGACTGCGATGGTGTCGTCACGGCGCAACTCCCACGGTGCTCAGGCCCTCGGTCTCGTCCCAGCCGAGTGCGAGGTTCATCGATTGCACCGCTGCCCCGCCGGTGCCCTTGGTCAGATTGTCGATCGCCCCGACGGCGACCATCGTGCCTGCCCGTTCGTCCACGGTGACGGCGATCTGCACGGCGTTGCTGCCGAGCACCGACCCCGTCGTCGGCAACACACCCTCCGGCAGCAGGTGCACGAACTCTTCGTCCGCGTAAGCCTTTTCATAGGCCGCGCGGATCTCGGCGGTGGTCGCCGAGGTCCTTGCGGTGCAGGTCGCCAAGATGCCGCGCGACATCGGCACCAGCACCGGCGTGAACGAGACCCCCACCGGCATGTCGGCGGCCGCCGACAGTGCCTGCGAGATCTCCGGGGTGTGGCGATGCACGCCGACACCGTAGGCCCGCGACGATCCGATGACCTCGGAGGCGAGCAGATCGACCTTCGCCGCACGGCCGGCACCGGATGCGCCGCTCACCGCGACGACATTCACGTGCGGTTCGACGAGACCGGCGGCGACCGCCGGGCGCAGTGACAGGATCGTGACCGTCGGATAGCAGCCGGGCACCGCAACCCGCGTCGTACCCTGCAGCACCTCACGATTGCCGGGGATCTCGGGCAGGCCGTAGGGCCAGGTGCCGGCGTGCTCGCTGCCGTAGTAATCCATCCAGTCCTGGGCGTTGGTCAGACGATGGTCGGCACCGCAGTCGACGATCAGCGTCGTCGGCGGCAAGGCATCGGCGATCTCGCCCGAGGCCCCGTGTGGCAGACCGAGGAACACCACGTCGTGTCCGGCAAGGATCTCCGGGGTGGTGTCCTCGAGGACGCGATCGGCCAGCGGCAGCAGATGGGGATGCACCGAACCCACCGTGTTGCCCGCGTTGCCTGCCGCGGTCAACGCACCGATCTCGAGTTCCCCGGATCGCACGCGCGGATGCCCGCACAGGAGTCGCAGGATCTCTCCACCCGCATAGCCGCTCGCACCGGCGACCGCCACCTTCGTCGTCATATGATCATTATGCATGCTGATGCAAATTGATTCACCGGACGGGTGATCAGCGCAGTCGAGCACCCACCTGCTCGGCGGCGTGCTCCACCGCGGCCAACTTCGCCTCGTTGGCCTCGTCCTCGGTGAGTGTCCGGTCGGCGGCGCGGAAGCGCAGCGCGAAGGTCAGCGATTTACTGCCGGCACCCACCTGCTCGCCGGTGAACACGTCGAAGAGGTCGATCGACTCGAGGAGCTCGCCTGCGCCGGCCCGCAACGCCGCCTGGACGTCGGTCGAGGACACGGAGTCCGACACCACCACGTTGACGTCCTGCAGCACCGCGGGGAACGGAGAGACCCGTGGGGCGGGAAGTCGTTCATCGAGCGGCAGAGCGTCGATGTCGACCTCCACAGCACACAGGCGTTTGGGCAGATCTGCACGTTCCAACACGGCAGGATGCAGCTCACCCGCATACCCGACTGTGACACCGTCGACGACCAGTCGAGCGCACCGGCCGGGATGCCATGGCCGATGTTCGTCGGCCATCAGTTCGATGTCGACCCCTGCGGCCCGCCCGATGGACCGTGCGGCCTCGAACGCATCGAGATGGTCGGCCACGCGGCCGTGGCCCCAGGGTCCCGCGGGATCACGCAGGCCGGTCAGCACCACCGCGGCGTGCAGCGGCTGGTGCGGCAACGAGGCGTCGAGCGCGGCGATCTCGGCCTCCGTCGGCCTGCGGGTCACGTCGAGCTGCCCGACCGGCTCCACGTTGTCGCCCGCGATGACGATCTGTCCGATCGTGTACAGCGACAGATCCCGTTGTCCGCGCGCGATGTTGCGGGCCGCCATCTCGAGCAGGCCCGGCAGCAGCGTGGTGTTGAGTTCGGGTCGATCGGAATCGAGCGGGTTGAGGACCGAGACGGTGCGTCGCCGTTCGTCGTCGCCGGGCAGCTCCCAGATGTCGAACACGCCGGCCGGCATGAACGGGTACGGCAGAACTTCCACATAGCCGTCGAGCGCGAGCGTGCGTCCGATCGCACGGCGTCGTCGTTGCGACGCGGTGAGTCCGGTGCCTGCCGGAGCGTTCGGCACCACGGCCGGGATGTCCTCGAGACCTTCGAGTCGCAGCACCTCCTCGACGAGATCGGCGCGCTGCCGGAGATCTGGCCGCCACGACGGCGGCGTCACCTCGAGCGGGTCGGTCCCGACGACGGTGCAGCCCACCTCGGTGAGCCGCGATGCGGTGGTACCCGCCGGATAGGGGATCCCCGCGACACGGTCGGGCTCGTCGGCCGGGATCGAGATCACGGCCGGTGCGCCGGTCTCGACCCGGGCATCACTGAGCGGGGAGGCGATGGTGCCACCGGCGATCTCGACGATGAGCCGTGCGGCCCGATCCGATGCGGCCGCGGTGATCTCGGGATCGACGGTGCGCTCGAACCGTTTGCTGGCCTCTGACGTGAGCTTGTGCCGCTTGCCGGTACGGAAGACCCGCACCGGGTCGAAGGTGGCCGACTCGAGGAACACCGTCGTGGTGGCGTCGGAGACCTCGGAAGTCGCGCCGCCCATCACACCGGCCAGGGCCACCGGCCCGTTCTCGTCGGCGATGACGACGTCCTCGGGATCGAGCACCCGGTCGGTGCCGTCAAGGGTGGTCAGCTTCTCGTCCGGCCGCGCCGCACGCACGGTGATGGTGCCGGACAGTTTGTCGGCATCGAACGCGTGGAGCGGCTGCCCGAGCTCGATCATCACGTAGTTGGTGATGTCGACGATCGCGGAGATCGGCCGGATACCGGCCACCAACAGCCGTTTCTGAATCCACCACGGCGACACCGCCGTGGCATCGACGCCGGTGATGACCCGCGCGGTGTACCGGGTGGCCGACGAGTCGTCGTCGACCGCCACCGGCCATGCCTCGCCGGTGGCCGCGGCCGGCGGCTCGGCGTGCACCGGGTCGGCCAGGCCGGGCGCGCCCAGGGCCGGATCGACGAACGGCACACCGAAGCTGCCCGCGAGTTCACGTCCGAGTCCACGGACCGAGAAGGCGTAGCCACGGTCCGGGGTGACGTTGATGTCGATGGCCGTGTCGTCGAGGCCCAGAACCTCCCGCGCGTCCGCACCGGGCTCGGCGGTCCCGGGTGCGAGCACCAGGATGCCGCTGTGATCGTTGCCGATCCCGAGTTCGGAGACCGAGCAGATCATGCCGTCGGAGACCCGGCCGTATGTCTTGCGGGAGGCGATCTCGAACGGACCCGGCAGCACCACCCCCGGCAGCGCCGCCACGATCAGGTCGCCCTCGGCGAAATTGCGGGCACCGCAGACGATGCCGCGCGGCTCGGCCTCGCCGACCTCGACGGTGCAGAACCGGATCGGCTTCTTGAACTCGGTCAGTTCCTCGATGGTCTGCACCCGACCGACCACCAGCGGTCCGGTGATCGTGGGGAACGGATCGATGCCCTCGATCTCGAAGCCGACCCGGACGAACCCCTGATCGATCTCCGCGGCCGTCGCCGACCACTGGGGATCTCCGTTGCGGAGCACCTCGGTGAACCAGGACTGTGGGGCACGCACGTCAACCAACTACTTTCATCGATCGGGCTTGTCGCGGACGGGAATTCACTGGTGGGCCGGGGACGGTGGCGAGGACGCTCACACCGCAGGTCCGAACGGAACGGTGAAACGGATGTCGCCTTCGACCATGTCACGCATGTCGGAGATGTCGTTGCGGAACTGCAGGGTTCGCTCCAGCCCCATCCCGAAGGCGAAACCGGAGTACACGTCGGGATCGATTCCACTGGCCCGCAACACATTCGGGTTCACCATGCCGCAGCCGCCCCATTCGACCCAGCCCGGCCCGCCCTTCTTGCCGGGGAACCAGACGTCCACCTCTGCCGACGGTTCGGTGAACGGGAAGTAGCTCGCACGCATCCGGGTCGTGGTCTCCGGACCGAACAGCGCCCGCGCGAAGGTCTCCAGGGTGCCACGCAGATTCGCCAGGGTGAGCCCCTTGTCGACGGCGAGACCCTCGATCTGATGGAACACCGGGGTGTGTGTCGCGTCGAGTTCGTCGGTGCGGAAGGTACGTCCCGGGCACGCCACGTAGATCGGGACATCGCGGCTGAGCATCGAACGCACCTGCACCGGCGAGGTGTGCGTACGCAGCACCTGTCGGGATCCCTCCGGGGCGATGTAGAAGGTGTCCTGCATGGACCGCGCAGGATGATCGGGCAGGAAGTTGAGCGCGTCGAAGTTGTGGTGCTCGGTCTCCACCTCGGGCCCCTCGGCGATCTCCCAGCCCATGGCCACGAACACGTCGGCCACCTGCTCGGCGATGACCGTGATGGGATGGCGGGCACCGACGCGGCGTCGACCGCTCGGCAAGGTCACGTCGACGGATTCGGCGACCAGCACGGCCGCATCCCGTTCCGCATGGAGGGTGGCGGTCCGCACGTCGAGCGCCGCGGAGACACGTCCACGCACCTCGTTGACGAGCTTGCCGGCAGCCGACCGCTGATCCTTCGGGAGGCTGCCGAGCGCCCGGCGGGCCAACGCGATCGGCGACCGGTCACCGAGGTGCGCGGTCTTGGCATGTGCGAGGGCGTCGAGGTCGGCAGCCGCGTCGAAGGCCGCGACGGCGTCGGTGGCAGCGGCGTCGAGTTCCTGCGGCTCGGGGAACCCGGGCTGGATCTCTGGGGCGTCGTCGGCAGAGCTGGCCACGGTCGGCGGTCTCCTCGGTGTTCGAAAACAGGTGATCAGCGCGTGTCCGCCGTCCAGGTGGACAGCAGACATGCGTTGACCAGCCTAGTCGACCGACGAAACACATTGAGTCGCAGGTGGGCGCGTCTATCGGGAGCACGCTCGCGGGTCCGTCGTCGCCGGTCGACCGGCGACTACGGACCACCGAGGGTGGAACTATTCCGATCGCGTCGGCAATGCGGCGCGCGTCGTCGGCGCCTGCGCGGAGACGGCGGTGACCTCCATGTCGGTGGTCCGCTGCGCCTCGACCGGGGCGACGCGCTTCGGCGCGGTCCGGTAGTGGGTGAAGTAGATGGCCAGGGCGGTGAACATCAGGCCACCGACGAGATTGCCCAGCACCGTGGGGAGTTCGTTCCAGAGCAGGTAATCGGAGATGGTGAAGTCCGCGCCCAGCATGAGACCCACCGGGAACAGGAACATGTTGACCACCGAGTGTTCGAAGCCCATCGCGAAGAAGAGCAGGACCGGCAACCACATGACCGCGATCTTGCCGAGTACGTCCTTGGCGACCATCGCGCCGACGACACCGGTCGAGACCATCCAGTTGCACAGGATGCCGCGCACGAACACCGCAAGCCAGCCACCGACGCCGTGCTCCTCGTAACCAAGCGTCCGATCCGAGCCGATCGCTGCGAGCTTCTGCCCGAACGCGGCAAATTGGTTGCTCGCGTCCTGGATGGACGTGTCGAAGCCATAGGTCACGAACACCGACACCAGGAACGCGACGGTCAACGCACCGGCCAGGTTTCCGAGGAACACCAGCGACCAGTTGCGCAGTACGGCCTTGGCACCGACACCGGGTCGACGTGCCAGCCACGCCAGCGGTCCGAGGACGAACACACCGGTCAGCAGGTCGTACCCGAGCAGATAGAGCAAGCAGAAACCGATCGGGAACAGCAACGCCCCGACCAACGGTTGACCGGTCTCCACCGTCACCTTCACGGCGAAGGCCGCCGCCAGGGTCAGCATCGCGCCACCCATGAAGGCACGGATCAACGTGTCCCGCGTCGAGAGGTTCACCTTCGATTCGCCTGCGTCGATCAGGGTGACGGCGAGTTCCGGTGGTTTGACGTAGGTCATCGATTGGGCTCCTTCCACGCGCACCCTGGCGGTGCGGCCGTGGGGAGACGTTAGGAGCGCCGTGTTACTGCCGGGGTTCGATGTCTCGGCCTCGGTGTTACCGCTCGCGCACAACGAACCACCATGACTGTGAGCGACCGATCAGCGAACGGAGCGTGCCTGCGCTCGGGCACTCGCGTACAGACAGATGGCCGCCGCGGTCGCGAGATTGAGGCTCTCGGCTCGACCGCGGATCGGAATCGACACACGATGGTCGGCGGCCGCGACGATGTCGTCGGGCAGGCCGTGTGCCTCGTTGCCGAACAACCAGGCGGTCGGCGACGCCAGGATCTCGTCCGCATCGTCGAGCGAGAGATCGCCGTCTGCGGTGGTGGCGAGCACGGCCACACCGGCCTCGCCCAGTGCGGCCAATCCCCCGGCGACATCACGCTCACGGACGATCGGCAGGTGGAACACACTGCCCGCACTGGCCCGCACGCATTTGCCGTTGTGCGGGTCGACGGCATCACCGAGCAGCAGCACCGCGTCGGCGCCCATCGCGTCGGCACAACGGATGAGGGTCCCCGCATTACCGGGTTCACGGGGTTCGACGGCGACGGCGAGGAGCCGCGGATGGGCGGACACGACGTCGGACAGGGGCACGTCGAGCAGCGCACAGATGGCGAACACCCCGGGCGGCGTCGTGGTCTCGGACAGCTTGGCGCATGCGCGTGCGGTCAGGCCGACGACCGGTACTCCGGCACGGGCCGCCGAATCGATGAGCTCGCCGTGCGCGCCCTGCTCGTCGTCGCGGACGAGAACCTGCTCGGCCCGGCCGGCCACCAGGGCGGCCTCCACCGAGTTCGCACCCTCCACGAGGAAACGCCCCTCGGCGCGTCGCACCGCGGCGCGATGCAGCTTGGCATATGACACGACCCGCGAGGATCGCTCGGACAAGATCTCCATCACTGGATCATTCTTGCCGTGCGCTCACTCGCGGGTCGTGGACTCGCTTGCGTCAAAGCCCGGACGTCAGGCCGCCGGAGCGTTGACGTCGGCCGGCAGCGCCTTGCGGGCGACCTCGACGAGGCCGGTGAAGGCCTCGGGGTCGGTCACGGCGATGTCGGCGAGCACCTTGCGGTCGACCTCGACTCCAGCGGCCTTCAGGCCCTGGATGAAGCGGTTGTAGGTGATGTCGTTGGCGCGGGCCGCGGCGTTGATACGCGAGATCCACAGCTTGCGGAACTCACCCTTGCGGGCGCGACGGTCCCGGTAGGCGTAGGTCATCGAGTGGAGCTGCTGCTCCTTCGCCTTGCGGTACAGGCGCGAACGCTGCCCGCGGTAACCCTTGGAAGCCTCCAGGGTCGAACGACGCTTCTTCTGGGCGTTGACAGCCCTTTTCACGCGTGCCATGTGTCAGTCCTCTTCGTTACGTCAGATGTCGGATGCGGGTCAGCGGTTGAGCAGGCGCTTGATGCGCGGGGCGTCGTTCTCGCTGACAACCGTGGTGCCGTCGAGGCGACGGGTACGACGCGACGACTTGTGCTCCAACAGGTGGCGACGGTTGGCCTTCTGGCGAACGATCTTGCCGCTGCCGGTCACCTTGAATCGCTTGGCTGTGCCCTTGTGGGTCTTGCTCTTCGGCATGTTCTTCCTTCATTCGAGCGAGCGAGAGCCCACCCGGGTGCCGCCGGGTGTGTACTCGCGCGCTGGTGGTCAGTACCTCCGGCCGGTTTCCCGGCCAGGCGCTACTGGGTGGTCTCGTCCTTGGCGGCGGCCTGCTTGGGGCCGCGGTCGCGGGTCTGCTGCGCCTTCTGCCGCGTCTTCGCACCCTTGTGCGGTGCGAGCACCATGGTCATGTTCCGTCCGTCCTGCTTGGCCGCGGTCTCGACGAAGCCGTAGTCGGCGACGTCGTTCCCGAGACGCTGCAGCAGTCGGAAACCGAGTTCGGGGCGCGACTGCTCACGACCACGGAACATGATGGTGACCTTCACCTTGGACCCGGCCTCGAGGAACCTGACGACGTGACCCTTCTTGGTCTCGTAATCGTGGTCGTCGATCTTCGGGCGGAGCTTCTGCTCCTTGATGACGGTCATCTGTTGGTTGCGACGCGACTCGCGCTGCTTCTGGGCCGCTTCGTACTTGAACTTCCCGTAGTCCATGATCTTGCACACGGGCGGACGGGCGTCGGGTGCGACCTCGACCAGGTCCAAGTCGGCTTCCTCGGCCAGGCGGAGCGCATTTTCAACACGCACGATGCCCACCTGCTCACCGTTCGGTCCGACGAGCCGGACCTCAGGGACACGGATGCGCTCGTTGATGCGGGTCTCAGTGCTGCTGATGGGGCCTCCTTGATCAGTACTTCTTCTGCAGACCGCCTCGGTGAATCGGGCGCGCAGATGGAGTGTTCCCAGCAGAAGAGCCCCGGGACGATGCGTCCTCAGGGCTCCGATACCGACCGGTTCCACGACAATCGTCGCGTGTTGCCGACACCGGGAGTCCACACGATATGCGTGGACGACCTGTCGGCGTGAACCGGACCGTACAACTGCGGTGAACCCGCGTCGTGACGGTGGGAGCGGAACTCCACTTGCGACCCCGGCGCAAACCGGGGCGGTCGTTCTATGGGAGTCTAGCAGTCATGACCGAGAACTCCTATTCGTCACCTGCGCCGATGCCCGAAGAGGGCGGGTCACGAGGTGGCGACGGAGCCGCCGGTGCTGCACAGACCGATGATGACAACATCCGGGATCTGGCCGATATTCCGGCGATCGAGGTCGTCACCAAGGCGATCGTCATGCTCATGAGCGCTGCGGCGGAAAAGCTCGGACTGGCCGAGAACTCAGATCCGGACCGCGTCGATCTCGACGAGGCCCGCAGGCTGATCACCTCACTCGCAGGCCTGGTCACCGCGTCCAACGAGTACCTCGGCATCCACGCGGCCCCCGTCCGCGACGGTCTCAAGGGCCTGCAGCTGGCATTCCGCGAGGCCAGCGTCCACCCGGACGCGCCCGGCGACGGCCCCGGCGAGAAGTACACCGGACCGGTCCGCGGCTAGGACTTCTGCGGCCGGGACATCACGTCCGTCGAGGGCCGTAAGCTGGGACCTGTGAGCAACGAGACACCCCAGGAGCCGACTCCCGACGTCGTCGAGGGTGAGGTCGTGCCACCGACGACGCAACCTCCCGGTTATGCGCCGCCCCTACCCGACCCGGACTACACCGAACAGGGTGTGCCGACCTTCGATTTCGTGCGCGACAAGATCGAGAACCGTGTCGCCACGGCGATCGGCGGCGAAGAACTCGCCCACGCGACTCCCGAGGGGCAGCAGGTCGACGAGATGATGCGCAAGCGCGACGAGGCCGCCAAGAAGAAGCTCGACGAGATCCGTAAATCCATGGGCAAGGGCTGACCAGCCCCACCCACGTTCTTCCCCCTCTTTTCTGCTCTTCCCCCGCAAATTGTCGGGGGAAGAACAGAAAAGAGGGGGAAGAACTGTCTGAGCCGTCGCGTCAGCCGGCCGACGCGACCGCGTCGTCGATGTCGAGGATGTCCGCGAGGAACTTACCGGTGTGACTCTCCGGGGTGACTGCGATGTCTTCCGGCGTCCCCTCGGCGACGATGGTGCCGCCACCGTTGCCGCCCTCGGGGCCCATGTCGATCACCCAGTCAGCGGTCTTGATCACGTCGAGGTTGTGCTCGATGACGATCACCGTGTTGCCCTTGTCGACGAGGCCGCTGATCACACCGAGCAACTTCTTGATGTCCTCGAAGTGCAGACCGGTGGTCGGCTCGTCGAGGATGTAGACGGTGCGTCCGGTGGATCGTTTCTGGAGTTCCGCTGCCAGTTTGACGCGTTGGGCCTCACCGCCGGACAGCGTCGGCGCCGGCTGACCGAGCCGCACATAGCCGAGCCCCACGTCGACGAGCGTCTTGAGGTACCGGTGAATCGAGGTCACCGGCTCGAAGAACTCGGCGGCCTCCTCGATCGGCATGTCCAGAACCTGCGAGATCGTCTTGCCCTTGTAATGCACCTCGAGGGTTTCCCGGTTGTATCGCGCACCGTGGCACACCTCGCACGGCACGTACACGTCCGGCAGGAAGTTCATCTCGATCTTGATGGTGCCCTCACCGGTGCACGCCTCGCATCGACCACCCTTGACGTTGAACGAGAACCTGCCCGGCTGGTAGCCGCGCACCTTGGCCTCGGTGGTGGCGGCGAACAGTGTGCGGATCTTGTCGAACACTCCGGTGTAGGTTGCCGGGTTGGATCGTGGCGTACGGCCGATCGGCGACTGGTCGACCTGCACGAGTTTGTCGAGCTGATCGAGCCCCTTCACGCGTGTGTGCCGCCCCGGCACCTGCCGGGCGCCGTTGAGTTTGTTGGCCAGCACGGTCGCCAGGATGTCGTTGACGAGGGTCGATTTGCCCGACCCGGAGACACCGGTGACGGCCGTCAGCACGCCGAGCGGGAACGACACCTCGACGCCGCGGAGGTTGTGTTCACGCGCCCCGACGACGGTGATCTGCTTCTTCCGCGAGATCGGCCGACGAATCGCAGGCACGGGCAGTTCGTCTCGACCCGACAGATAGGCACCGGTGAGCGACCGGCGGTTGCGCAGCAGATCCTTGTAGCTGCCGCTGTGCACCACCTCGCCGCCGTGTTCGCCTGCCCGCGGACCGATGTCGACGATCCAGTCGGCGGCCCGGATGGTGTCCTCGTCGTGTTCGACGACGATCAGCGTGTTCCCGAGATCGCGCAGCCGCGTGAGGGTCTCGATGAGACGGCGGTTGTCACGCTGATGCAATCCGATCGACGGTTCGTCGAGCACATAGAGGACGCCGGCCAGTCCGGACCCGATCTGGGTGGCCAGTCGAATACGTTGCGCCTCGCCACCCGACAGTGATCCGGCCGCGCGGGCCAGCGACAGGTATTCCAGACCGACGTCGAGCAGGAACCGGATCCGAGCCTGCACCTCCTTGAGCACACGGCCGGCGATCGCCTCCTGACGAGTGTCGAGTTGCAGTCCGGTGAGGAACTCCGCGCACTCCGACACCGACAACGCACACACCTCGGCGATCGACTTCTCACCGTGGACCGGGTGATCGAGGGTGACCGCCAGGATCTCCGGCCGCAGACGCGCCCCCTGGCAGGCCGGGCACGGCACGTCGCGCATGTAGCCCTCGTAGCGTTCCTTCATCTGCTCGGACTCGGTCTGCTCCATGCGCCGTGCCAGGAACGACATCACGCCCTCGAACTCGGTGTAATACGACCTGGTACGCCCGTACCTGTTCCGGAACTTCACGTGCACCTGGTGGTCGCTGCCGTTGAGGATCGCGTTGCGCGCCTTGGCAGGTAGCTTGCGCCACGGGGTGTCGACGTCGAAGCCCATCTGGTCGGCGAGGCCGCTCATCAACCGCAAGAAGTAGTCGGCGTTGTGACCGCCGGACCACGGTGCGATCGCCCCCTCCGACAGGGAGAGGTCGGGATCGGGCACCACGAGTTCCTCGTCGACCTCCTTGCGGATGCCCAGACCATCACAGTCCGGGCAGGCACCGTAGGGCGAGTTGAACGAGAACGACCGGGGCTCGAGATCGTCGATGGCGATCGGGTGTCCGTTCGGGCAGGCCATCCGTTCCGAGAAGCGCCGTTCCCGTTCCGGGTCGGTCTCCTCGCGGTCGACAAAATCCAGGACGACGATGCCGTCGGCCAGCCTCAGGGCGGTCTCGATCGAGTCGGTGAGTCGCTGTTTGGCCGTCGGTTTCACGGCCAGGCGATCGACGACGACCTCGATGTCGTGCTTCTCCTGCTTCTTCAGCTTCGGCGGATCAGTCAGCTGATGCACCACACCATCGATCCGGGCACGGGAGAAGCCCTGGGTCTGCAGTCCGGAGAAGAGGTCGACGAACTCGCCCTTGCGGGTGCGCACGACAGGAGCGAGCACCTGGAAGCGCGTACCCGCCTCCATCTCGAGCACCTGGTCGACGATCTGCTGTGGGGTCTGCTTGGCGATCAACGCACCGCACTCCGGGCAATGCGCCCGGCCGGCCCGCGCGTAGAGCAGACGCAGATAGTCGTAGACCTCCGTGATGGTCCCGACGGTCGACCGCGGGTTCCGGTTGGTCGACTTCTGGTCGATGGACACCGCAGGTGACAGGCCTTCGATGAAGTCCACGTCGGGCTTGTCCATCTGGCCGAGGAACTGACGTGCATATGCCGACAGGGACTCGACGTAGCGACGCTGTCCTTCGGCGAAGATCGTGTCGAACGCGAGCGACGACTTGCCCGATCCCGACAGCCCGGTGAACACGATGAGGCTGTCCCGTGGCAGGTCCACGTCGATTCCGCGGAGGTTGTGTTCGCGGGCGCCGCGGACGATCAAACGGTCAACCACTTGGCATTCCTCATTCTCGATGTGTCTTCTTCGTGAGCCGTGTCTTCGTGGGCCGGCCGGGGTGCGGACACGGTCCGCCCACGGGCAGACCGTTCCGCGCACACCCTAGCGAGGGACTCCGACAAGAACGGGGTGCCCGATCTGTTCCATCCAGATGCTGGGATCGCTGCACGTTCGACGGCCTGCCGACCAGTCCTCCACGATACTCTCGCCGACCGGGTGCCGATCTCCGTCGACCGGCGGGGCCCGCTGGCATAGCCTGACGCCATGAGCCCGGAGAACGTCACCATCAACGACACCTACACCGGCGACCTGTCACAGGCACCGGCCCCGCAGCGCCGCACCATCGACTCGGCCACCATCGTGAAGCTGTCGGTCGGTCCGATGGACAACAACGTGTACGTCATCACCTCGAACAAGACCGGCGACCAGCTGATCATCGACGCCGCCAACGATGCCGAGCGCATCCTCGAGGTCGTCGACGCCCTGCCCGGCACGCCACGCCTGATCTTCACCACTCACCAGCATTTCGACCACTGGCAGGCTCTGGCCGAGGTGACCGACAAGCTCGGGGTGCCCACGGCAGCAGGCCGCCTCGACGCCGACGAACTCCCGGTCTCCCCCGCTCGGCTGATCGACGACGGGGAGACGATCGAGGTCGGTGATCTCACGTTCGACGCCATTCATCTCGTGGGCCACACACCCGGCTCGATCGCGCTTGCCCTCACCGACACCGACGGCACGGTGCACCTGTTCACCGGCGACTGCCTGTTCCCCGGCGGTCCTGGGCGGACAATACATCCGGACGAGTTCGAATCGCTGATGAGCGGCCTCGAAACGAAAGTGTTCGACCGCTACGACGACTCAACCATCGTCTATCCAGGCCATGGCAAAGACACCGACCTCGGCGCCGAGAGGCCATCGCTGGCCGAATGGCGCGCCCGCGGTTGGTGATCCAACGCAACCGCTTTCGCGCCCAGCGAACACTGTCGCGGTCTGGTCACACACGTGTTCCGATCGAGGGCATGACGACCACAGCGACCGCAGCAGCGGTGACATTGAGCCAAGCTCAAGTTCAGAACGAACGCGGACAGATGGCCCGCTGCGCACCCTGGTGCGACTACGACAACGGACACCTCGACGGAGACGCCTGCCACCACCACGTCGACGACGTCGAACTCACCCTCGAACCCACCGCGCGCGGCATGGAATACGGTGGCGCGACCGTCACCATGCCCTCCAAGATCGGCGCCTACCTGCGCCGCGACCACCGCGGCACCCATGCAGTTCTGCACCTGGAGGTGTACGGACGCACCGACACCACCACGATCGACGACGACGAACTGATGCTCACCAGCACTGAACTACGGCAGCTCGCCGACATGGCGACGGCCACCGCCGACCGCCTCGACGAGGGGAAACCATGACGACACAAGCCCGCGCACTGACCACCGACTGCCCCGACTGGTGCACCGAGGACCACACCCTCGACGTCGACCACTGGCAGAAGCCCGGCCCGTACATGGTGCTATCCCTCGAACCCGTCGAGCGCGAACAGTCGGGCGGCCTGCTGCACACATGGCACTCGCACATCGGCGTCAACGTAATCCAGCGCCACCACGAACTCGCCTCACTGCATGTACACCTGCAACGCAACCTTGCCAGCGGAGGTATGGACGACATCGAGTACACGATGACCCCCGACGAAGCGCGCCGCTACGCTGCAAAGCTGATCGAGGGGGCGGACATCGCCGACCCGGACGGCGCGGACTCCGGCCGGCCGTTACGAGTCTGGACCGACGACGGCGCGCACTGAACGAATACGCTCCGTCACGCGGAGGGTATTCAGCGGCTCCTGCGCCCAGTGCGGGGGTCACCTACAAATGGCTGCTGCCGCTTGCCCGACCGCAGCCCGACCCCCGCACCGGACCGAGAGGAGGTCAGTGGACGATTTGGTCCACCACCCTCGAAGTACTGTAGACGCGCCCACCGACATTGTTTGAACGGAAGGCCCCATGACGCACACAGCGGACTTGACTACCTGGTGGAACGATCGCACCGACGCACAAAAAGCTGCCCTGCGGGCCGCCGCCGACAGTCGCCAGCTACCGGAGGGCATTGCCGCACTGCTCATCGACACCCACTGTCCCGAAATGCCTGTCGGCACCGAATGGCTGTCGAACCAGACAGGCGTCGAATGGCACATGCCGACGCCCCTACGGAAGTTCATTCGCGAACTACCCCCGAGCGATGACGTGGCCGCGTTGATCGCGCAGGAAGCGGAAGCGGCCGAACAGAACCTCGACCAGCCTCTACCCGAGCACGTCACCGTGACACGGCATCGATCGAATCGGCCGCGTTCGATCTGAGGGTGTGAGTCAGACTCACAGCCCTTCTTCGCGGAGCGTTTGGACGATGGGGTCCGCCAGACGTACCCCATACCGGCCGCGACGCCGGGTCGCCCCGATTACCTCCGCCAGGCGGAGGGAACTGAGCTGAGTGCGGTAACCTGTTGTCCGGCAGTCGGATACCATGTCGCCCGATGTTTCATCGGGCGACATATAATCACCACCCAGTGATGGTCTGAAGCGGTATGCAACGACGCACCTCTTGAGCTCGCCGACACTGTCTCATCTGGAAAGTTGCCGGAGAGAAGCGAGGCGCGGACAGGTCACCGATACCAGCGGCCGATCGCGGGAGGGGCGTCGGTCCGCACGTAGAACGATGAGACGATTCCTCGGCGAGACTCACCACAGACGCCACCGTCCACGATTTTCGCCTGACCGGTCGCAGTATTCGTGATCCGGACAGCGGCGTTGATCCCTTCGTGGACCGGCTGGACGTTGGTCTCTGGGTCCTGCATGTCGAGGTTCCACACCTGATTTGAGGCGCGCTGACGCAGATACTGAACGACTTCCTCGGCGGTGGCCGACACGCATAGGCAATTGTGGGATTCGACAGCACCAGTTGGTCGGACACGGAAGAACTTGCCGTCATGGGTGACTGAGTGCCCCAGCGGGTTCGCGATCGTGTTCAGCTCGTCGAGTTGGAAGGACGGGTCGTCGGTTACCGCAGGAATCGTGGAACCGTCGGGCACTGTGATGTCGAAATCGTCGCTCATCGCGACAGAATCGCACGTCACAGGCCGATTCTGCACCGAAAATCGCAGGTTCCGCACAAAAAAATCTGACTCACCGGCGAGTCAGGAATAGGCCACCCCCGCCAGGATTATCGTGCGCCCCTCTGCGCCCCTCTGCGCCACACGGGCCGGGTAGCTGGGCGGGGCGGCGGTGCTGGCTCGTGCGGTGCTGGCTCGTGCGGTGGCTGTGCTGCGTCGCTGGCCGGGGTGGGAACCGACCAGCAGCTCATGGCCAGTGCGCCGACGTCGGTGTCGTCCACGTCGTCGTCGGTCTCGGGCTGCTGGGGTTCGTCGTCGTAGAAGCCCGTCGAGTCGTGCAGGTCCAGGTCGGCGTCGTCGCGGCGCGTGCCGAGTGCTGGCCGGAGGTGGTCGCGGCTGCCGTCGCCGCGTTCACGGTTGCAGGTCATGTGGAGCAGTCGGTCGGCGATGGTGCCGCCGCGGCTGCGGGCGGTGCTGTGGTCGCCCTCGAGTGAGGCGTGGTCCCAGTTGCGGCGGCGGTCGCGGTACATGGGTTGACCGCACCACCAGCAGGGCGATCCGTCGATGTGTCGGGTCTTGAGTCGTTGCACGGCTTGCTGATGGGTCCAGCCGAGGCCACGGCTGGTGGTGGTGTGTCGTCGTGTGGTCATCGGCTGCTGGTTCCTCTGTGCTGGAATGTGGCTGTGTCACAGGGTGGTTCGCTGGGGTGTGGTGGCTCCCGACCGGGGAGCATCTGACAACAGCCTGGTCGGGAGCCATCACGTGGGGAGTCCCTCGGCGGCGTGCCCGTGTTTACGCCGCCGAACAGCCGCGGGTCTCCCGGCCGGACACAGGTCTTGGGGGTGGTCGAGAAAGGAGCGAAGCCTCCACGCCCAATGCGACTGGGTGTCCGGCACGTCTCGGGTCAGAGAGTCCAGCTGTCGAGTTGGATCACTGGGGTTACGTTGTCGAGGAGTGCGGCGGCGCCGTGTGGGTCGCGGTCGAACGCGGCGACCCAACGCCGGCGGTAGCGGGCCGACACGGTGCCGGCGGTGATGGCCTGGTCGACGATGCGTTCGTGGTCGGCGTGTAGGTCGAGCGGGTCGGTGTGCTCGGCCCACTGTTCTTCAAGGGTGTTCATGTCCCACCTCCTGGGAAGAGCTCCGGGCCGGGGAAGGTCTCAGGCCCCGGCACCGGGATCAAGGGTTTTCGGGGGCGGTGGTGCCGGTGATGACCTTGCATGCCTGCGGCTTGTCGACGGCGAATGCCGGGACTGCGTACGCCTGTACGCGGGTGGACCTCTTGGCGCGTTCGTCGATGACGTCGACGGTCAGCTCGCGTTCGTAGCCGACGACGCCGACTTTGCCGCGGGCCAGGACGTAGACGCGGCCCGCCTGAATGTACGGATTGACTTCGAGGGTCAGGCCCACGGAGTCAAGGACTTTCGTCATTTCTTCGCCGTACCCGATGGCGAGGGCTTCGGCGTCGGTGGGGCCGCACAGCAGGGTATCGGGGGTGAAGCCCAGGCGGTCGGTGAAGAACTGGGTGCGGACGGTGATGAGGTCGGCTAGCGGCCGGGATGCGTTGGGGGTCAACGATTCTGGTGGGCCGACGGTTACCAGGTCAGGCCAGGGTTGGACGGCAGGGAAGGTGTTGAGATCGGCGGCGTCGACGGCGTCGAGGGCGTGCAAGTTCAACTTGCGCACCAACGTGTTTCGAAGCTGAGACATCTTGTTCGTGAAGGTGGACATGTCGGAGCGGTCGACCTCTTCGTCGGTGACATCGACCCAGCCGCCGTAGTCTTCGACCAGGGCGAGGCGGAACTCAGGGTCGACGGCCCGCACGCGTTGGTATTCGTCGCCGGGTGCGCGGGCAACGACGTCGTCCTCGGTGTACCGGTCTTCGGTGCGGAGCCGGGTGTGCAGGATGCCGCCGCCTTGGACGGGCTGGGCGAGGCCGGTGAAGAAGGCGGACAGTAGTTCGGAACCTTCGGCGGTCTCGGCGATCTTGGAGCGGATGACGCTGGGTTGTGCCAGCAGCCCACTGACCGTTAGCTCCTGGCCGGGCAGGTCGAAGCGGGGTAGGAGTACCCCGTTCTGCGGGCCGCGCCAGGGCATTGAGGATTTGATGGCGGGTTTTCCGCCGGCGAATATGCGGTCGCGCGTACTCATGATTGTGGGCTCCGTTCTTTCAGGCCAAGCTGACGAATGCGTGCTCGCCGGTGGTGGCGGTGTTGACCGAGTAGCCGACGACCACGCCGTCGGTGTGCGGAACAGCAGTGCCGTCGGGGCCGACTTCGACGTCGTCGCCTGCGGTGACCGATGCTCCGGCGACGACGCGCACGATGCGAGAGTTGCCGCGCGCCAAGCCGATCAACGTGCCAGCGTCGCCGTCGTACTTGGCGACGCCTGCGATGCGGCCGCCGGGGTCGGCGGGTGCGACGGTCAGGACACCTTCGCCGGTGAGGTCGCCGTCGATTTGCGCGAAGTGTGACTGTTGGATGTCGGCGGTGGTGAAGGCGGTGACGTCGTGGCCGGGGCCGTACACGTCGACGCTGAGGTTGGGCATTGCTGCTCCGTCCGTTGTCGGACCGCATCGGTTGGGATCTGCCATCGGCCGGCCACCCGGTGCGCGCCGGTCAGGTGACCGTGGGCGCAGAGTCCACGCACGTGGCGGGCGGTGCAGCCGAGCAGGTCGGCGGCGTCTGCGGTGCCGAGGTAACCCTCGGTTGAGTGCCACTGTGGCACAACAGAACCCGTCATGGTTTCCGTTGTTCCGGCGTCGGAACGGTGCGCGGAAGTCCGAAGGTCATGTTCGAGCTCCAGCACGCGGGTGCGCACACCGAGTCCGGCCCGCTCCGCGAGCTTGTCGAGCAGCCGCAGCGATGCCGCCAGGAACAGCGCGGACTCGCTGTCAAGAAGCACTCCACGAGCCGCGGAGACGGTCATTGCGGCCGCCGGGGTATCGACGCGAGGGCGGCCAACTCGTCGAGCAACGGCTCCGGTGCAGCGACGTCGTCGGCGTGGGGCAACTCACCGATTATCGAGCCGAGCATCGCGACGAACAGGTCCCGGTCGGGCGCGAGCACCTCCAGGCGTTCGCGCCCGACGTCCCAGCCGGACAGTGCCACGTCGGGCGGGTTGTCGATCTCGTTGAGGCGCGGGTCCTGGTCGCCGACGATGATCTTGTCGTCGGGGGTGCCTTCATAGCCGTACAGGACGAGCTCGGTGACGGCCCGGGCCAATGGGGTCAGTCGGCCGGCGAGCTGAGTCCGCAGCGTCGTCGGGTCGGCGATTGAGCGGGTCAGCTTGCCCAGCGACTGCCGAAGTGTTGGCAGCATCTCGTCGACAGTGGCCTGGTCGGAGTCGAGTGCCACCCGGTCAGCGGCCCATCCGTCGGCGTCGTCGCGTGTGCCGTGCACGACGAGACCGATGACGGCGCGCTGGATACGGAGTTCACGATGGACGACGTCGAGCGGCCGTTCGGCGGGGCGGTCAGTGGCGGTCATGCGGTAGGTCCTTCCGTCGTGGTGGTGTCGATGGCGTCGTGGAGCGCGTCGGCGAGGGTGCGGGCCTCGTTGACGGGCAGTGAGATGCGTAACCGCTCGAGCTGCACGACGATCGGCCGGTCGGGGCTGTCGGTCAGACGCACGGTCGGCGTGCAGGTCCATCCGTGCACCCGCGCGCTCACGGGCGCTGCCGCCGATGCCAGCCACACCGATGGGCGGGCGCGGACACGGCGATGCGACACGGGTGACCGTCGGCGCACGGCGCACCGCACCGGAACGCGGCGGCGAGAACGCGGTGGTGCACGTCGTCGGGCAACGGTCCAAGGCGTTCGTGCGCCGGCGGCTGTGGGGCACCCAGTGAGGTCCGCCTGCCGGGCTTGTCGAAGTCGGTGAAGTCGGCCACCCAGAGGCGGCGGCGGCCGTCGTCGTGGATGGTCTCGGCCGCGTAGTGATCCTGCAATCCGACGTCACCGAGATCGGTGGTGCGGACCATCCAGCCCACGTCTGAGGCGTCCCACTGGTCCTCGGGGTGATTTGGACCTGTCGTCATCGACACGGTTGCCTCCTCCTCGATTCGTTTCTGTCCGCGCCGTGGGGCGCGTCAACTGGTCATGTGATGAGGCTCCGCTCGGATGAGTTCCCATGAGTTCCCATCGGTTCCCGGAACCGGTTCCCGGTTCCGGTTCCCTATAGGGAGGGAACCGGGAACCGAACCGGAAAACCGAGGTCATCAGTTCCCGGTCTGGGAACCGATCTCGACCGCTTTGAAACCGCACGAGCCCTTCCTTTCTCCGAGGACTTTCTCGAGCCGTCCCTGAATCGCGAGCACCTCTATCGCGTCGAGGACGTCTTGCTTGCGTGCCTTGCCGTCAGCAGCCTTGAACGCCGCATAGGCTTCGGCCTTCGACGTCGCCACACCGCCCGGCAAGCCGGCGATCGCCTCATAGATCTGTTCACCGAGCACGTCCTCGCGGGCCGTCGCGGGGATCGCCTCATCAGCCTTCGGCGCATAGAAGCCCACGGAGAATCCGTCGTCGGTCGCATCGACGACGAACGTGCCCATCCAGGTGCGGCCGGGTGTCTTCGACGGCTTGCCGTGCTTGCGGAGATGCCCGGGCCGGTCCTTCGTAACGAACACCAGCGACCGGCCACGCATGTCACGGCCGAATGGCTCTTTGTTCTCGAGGATGAACCGGGCACCGTCGACGGCAGCACCCTTGTGCACGGTGCCGTAGGCGTCACGGCGACTGCCGTCAGCGCCCATCGGCATGTGGTCGCAGTGCAGCACCGTCGCGCCCATCTTGATGAACGGCGTGATCACGCGCCGCCGGAACTCCGACCAACCCTCGACGTCCTTGGTCGCCGCGCCGTGCATCGCCATTCCTTCGTTGACGCCATCGGCGATGACCAGGGCCGGACCGGTCGTGAGGAGCGCGGCACGTGAGTCGGGGTCGATACCGCGGTCCGGTGCCACGAACAGCAACCGCGATGCGATGAGTTCCGGTGGCACACCGAACAGTTGGAGCCGTTCGATCGTCGATGCCGGATCGGATTCTTCGAAGTGGATGTAGATCACGGTGTGCTGCAGCTGCAGCTCGATCGCGACGCACGCCAACGCGAACCATGTCTTGCCGGATTCAGTTTCGCCGAGGACGGCGTGCTCACGGCCGGGGTAGAGCATGCGCAGGTCGTCGGAACGTAGGACACCCTGGGTTGGCTCGATCGGTGTGACTTCACCACGCAGGTAGGGCCCGAGATCGAGGGGGTGCCAGGTGGATTGCTCGACCAGTTGTTCGTCGGGCGGCTCGTCGGGCACGTCGACGTATGGGTCTGCGCCGTTGATCTGAGTCATCGTGGGTCACCTCGCACGACGGCGAGCCGGTCTCGCAGCGAGCGCACCGCGGCACCTTCTCGGAGAAGCAGCGCCCACAGATCGTCCTCACAGGCATCGGCTGCCCCGGTGACGAGTGCTTCACCTGCGGCCCGCAGTCGTGCCCGAAACAGGTCCGAAAGGACTGCGGAGGCATACTCGGGCAACAGTTCTGGGAGTTGTTGCGGGTTGCCGGCGGCGTCGATCATGCGTGTGCGGACGAGGTCACCGTGGTGGCCGTGGTAGGCGCCGCGGCGCAGCAACTCGGCGTTGACGACGTCGGCGGTCGGGGGTGTGCCGACGATGGCGAGCTCGGCGACCACCCGGAGCGCGGTCGCGGTCGCTGCGTCGAGCAGCTCGACGTCGTCGGGCCGGCACGCTGACAGGACCTCGACGACCTGGCGGGGCGGGGCCGCCATCGCCGCCGACAGCAGGATGGTGAGGGTGCTCTGGCTACTCATTGGAGACCTGCGCGGCCTGCTCGTCGAGCGTCTCCCTGTCGATGCCGATGACGAACGTCTCCCAACTCCGCATGTCGCCGAATCCGCCAGGCGGCACCGACTCACCGCCTTTGCTGAGCAGGTAGCCGTCGATCAGCGACGTCGACGGCTGCCGTCGACGTAGCTCGGTGAGCAGCCGGAAGGTCCGCACATCGTCGTCGTCACCGAGGCGGACTCCCCGGTCGTGGCAGACGACCGCCACGGCGAGCGGATCGAGCACACTCCGCTCGTACGCGTCGTCGTCCCATCTGCGGTGCAACCGTGAGGCACGCGCGAAGGTCAGGGCTTGGCGTTCGGTGAACTGTGCGGGCATCTCCCGGGCGAGGAGGTCGAAGGTTGGACTGTGCCGTAGCGCGCAGCCGAACGCAGCGAGGAGCCGCAGGTACCCGTCGATGATCTGGTCGCGCCACACCAGGATGGGTTCGAGCTGTCCGAAGGTCGCCATCGTGAGTTCGAGCCAGGGCAGCACCACGTCATCGACCGGTCCGGCTGCGATCACCGGATGTACCGAAATCCCTTGCTGCACTGATGGTGTGGGGTCTCGGTAATGCTTCTTGAACAGGTCGGAGTCGAGGTGGTCGAGGGGTATATCGGCGCCGGGCCGCAGGTCGGTGCGTGCGGGGACCAGTCCGGCGTCGGCCATCCGGTCCCACGCCGCCACGTACCGCAGGATGGTGTTGCGGCTCATGTCGGCGGCGTCGGCGAACTTGGTGGCGGACACTTTCTCGTCGGTCACTGTTGACCGACGAGATCCGCGCTCGAATTGTCCTGCGCCGGGTTCAACACATCGCGCGATGACCTGGGCGAGGTCTCGACGATCTGTCCAGGCCTTGGTGTTGACTGTGCGGGCGTCGGATTCCCAGGCCCTCATCGACAATCACCGCCTGCGATATGCTCATCGTCGAAGCCCCCCGCCAGGTCTTCACTCGCCTGCCCCGGTTGTATTCCCGCCGGGGCGGCGGCGTCTCCGGGGGGATCATCACCGCCGAGATCGCACGCTGGCGTGTGCCGCTTCCTGATTGCCGCCTGGACATGTGGGCGCAGCAACTCAGCGAGGCCTGTGATTTGCTCGTCGGTGAGCGGTGGAAAGTTGGCGAGCTGCCGATCCACCCATGCGTCGATCCGGGCCTGCAGGTCCGTGGCGCTCATCGAGACTCACCGCTCGTCGTCGGCCGCGAACAAGGCGTCCTCAACCTCGGCCAAGTTGTATCGAATCAATCGCGGCCCGACGCGCCTGCCTGCGATGAGGCCTGCAGCCTCCCATCGGCGCACGGTTGTCACCGAGACGTTGAAATGCTGCGCGATGTCGGCTGCCGTCTCCTTGTAGCCGCCGCTCGACGAGCGGGGCGGCACGTTGCGTGGTGGGGCTACCCTGGCCATCGGAAACTCCCTCCGTGAGTTTTCGTTCAGCGGCGACCGGGAGTTCATTGGCGTGAGCCCGGTCGCCGCGTCATCTGCGATGAACTTTTGCGTTCACGCACATCCACAGGGGTACAGAGGATTTCACGTTCCGTCTACAGGGCCGATGACACACCACTAGCGCCAGGTTTGCCGAAGCCATGTCCGCAATGCGGAAGCTCTGATCACTGACGGTCAGTACAGGGCAACCGGAGAGATTTTCAGCCATCCCAACGGGATTCGATTGTTTGCCGAAACCAACATGAGAATTGGTGACGCACCATCGGCGTGTCGCTCAGCCGGGCGTGTCGCGCAAGGCCGACTCGATCCGCACGCTGTCCGGGTCAAAGCCAGGCCCTTTCCTCGCACGATCGATCACGACCCGCATGCGTAACATCTCGATTACCGCGCGCCGTTGCGCAATCGACATCCCATCCCAGCTAGCCGTTGCCGTCTCGCCCATCAGCGGCCGCAGAACATCGAGATCGATCGCTGCCACTGATTCGCGTCGACGCTGCTCAGCTTCATCGAGTCCCGGCCGCAATCGCTCGGTGATCCGCCGGAGCTGTCCGGCGTCGATCGCGCCCTGCGCGAACAAGTCGGCAGCCTCGTCGAGTTGCCGTCGCAGCCGATCCACACGATCCGCCCACTCCCGCGTCTCGACGTCGTCGCCGAATAGCCAATTGAGCTCCGACTTGGACAGCAGAGCGATCACGAACTGGCGCGCGAGTTCGTCCACTGCGGACTCCGATCGACCCACACACCCTTTGCCGTCGCACACGTACAGATCCAGCGGCCGCCCATACCGGCCCCGTTTGGTCACCGCACGGAGCATCGATCCGCATACACCGCACTCCCCGATCCCCCACGAGAGCAAGTGTCGGCGAGCGCCCGGTCGGCGGGCACCGTTGGAACGACGAGACGGATCGGTCAGCTTCGCTACGAGCTTCTCGTACTTGGCGCGGTCGACGATCGCAGGCCAGCATCCGGCGAACCGCTCTTCGTCCTCGCGGCCGCGGTGATGCACTCGGACCGCGATGTTCGACTCTCGCAACACGAGTTTCTTCAGCGCCGTTTTGCCCCAGGCCGCAGAGTTCGGCGCGGGTTCACCGCGTCGGTTCAGACTGTCGGTGACGCCACGGAGTGTCTCTCCCGCGAGTAGTCGGTCGACGACTTCGCGGACGACGACGGCCTGTTCGGGGTTCTCCACCCACTTGGCGGTCGCGCCGGTCCCCCGCTTGGTCCATCCGTATCCGAGAGTCCCCGACGGCCGGCCATCTCGCGCCCGACGGTCAGCAGCTGCCGAGACCCGCTCAGATTTGATCTCGCTCTCCCACGTCGCCAGTGAGCCCTGGATGTCGGCCCACGATCGGCCCGCGGCCGTGGACAAGTCGTAGTCGCCGCCCTGCGTCTCGGTCACGTTCACGCGGTTGCGATGGAAGTCGTCGATGAACTCGGCGCGCTCTCGCCGGTTCCTCGTCATCCTGGTGACTTGGTAGACGACGACGCGGTCGATCTCGCGTCGCCGCGCGAGCGTCAGGACCTTCTCGTAGCCCGGCCGCTGGGCACCACGGAAAGCGCTGATGTCGTTGTCGGAGTGCTCGGCGACGATCTGGTAGCCGCGTTGGTCGGCGAGTTTCCGAGCGGACTCGAGTTGCGTGTTCACGCCGACGGCTCTGCCGCTGGAGTCCTGACTGATGCGCGCGTAGAGCGCCACTCGCTCCCCGTTCCGAGTATTCACCGTTACGATCCTACCGGGTTCCCCGGCGGAGTCGGCAAGACGTGGCAGCCGGGTGACTTCGAGAAGCTCTACGCCGACGTGACCAGCAAGGTCTTCGACCGCTACGACGACTCGACGGTCGTCTACCCGGGCCACGGCAAGGACACCACGCTGGGCACCGAGCGTCCCGCGCTCCCGGAGTGGCGCACACGCGGCTGGTGAACTCTTGTCGAAATGGTCCCCCGGCGGTCGCGCCGAGGGGATATCCCCTGGTTAACGCACCGGGGGGACGATTTCGGCGGATCGACGACAGCCGGCAGGTACCTGCGATCGTCGGCCGTGGCCGGTAGCCTCGATGAAGTTCACTGCTCGAGACAACGGGGGTGAACACACGAGTCCTGTCACGAGGAGGCCGTCGATGTTGATCCGCCGAATTGCCCGACCCATGCTCGCCAGTGTCTTCATCTCCGCCGGCATCGATGCCGTGCGCGATCCGAAGCCGAAGGCCGACATCGCCCAGGAGTTCGTCGACAAATCCGTCGACACGCTGCCGGACACCGTGACGGACAAGGTCCCGACGGAGGCCGAGACCCTCGTCCGGATCAACGGCGCGGTACAGATCGGTGCCGGGACATTGCTCGCGGTCGGCAAGTTCCCGCGGGTCGCGTCGGCGGCACTGGCCGGCTCACTCGTCCCGACAACCGTTGCCGGACATTCGTTCTGGAACGAGCCCGATCCGGTGAAGCGCAAGATGCAGCGCACGCAGTTCCTCAAGAACGTGAGTCTGCTGGGCGGTCTGCTCATCGCCGCGGTGGACACCGAGGGCAAACCGTCGCTGGCGTGGCGTGGCCGCGCGAAGGCCGCAGCCGCGGGACAGGCGCTGTCGGCGGCACTCCCGTCGACCGGAGGTGCACAGGACACCGCGTGGGAGTCGGTTCGCGAGCGCTCGCAGGAGGGCGCGCACGCGCTCAGCGAGGGCGCGCACGCTCTCAGTGCACGTTCGGCCGGCGCAGCCGAACTGATCCGACAACGCGCTCCCGAACTGGCCGAGGCCGCCCGCGAACGATCCACCGAGGCCGCCGAGCTGATCCGACAACGCGCTCCGGAACTCGCCGAGGCCGCGCGGGAACGTTCCACCGAGGTCGCCGATGTGATCCGCCAACGCGCACCCGAGGTCGCCGACGAACTGGCGAGCCTCGCGACCACCGCACGCGAGGATGTCACCTCCCTGGCCGCCACCGCCCGGGAGAAGGCACACGAGGGTGCCCAGGAAGGCCGACGACGCGCCCGAAAGGCCCGCTCATAGCCACACCGCCTGCCACCGTTCCGGGACGACCACCCAGCATCGACCCGACGGTGTTCCCTGCCCACGACTATCCGTGGACATCACCGCATCGCCGTCAACAGACCGACCTGCATCCCGACCGCCTCGACGGGCGCCGCCTCGTCGTCGCGGTCGGGTCCAACGCGTCACCCGCAGTCCTGCGGGCCAAGCTCTCCGGCGATCCGGCAGCCATGCCACCGCTGATGGCGGTCGCGATCTCCGGACTGGCGGTGGGGTACTCGGCACATGTGTCGCGACGCGGTTATGTCCCGGCCGCTCCGTATCGTGCTCCGGGTGCCCGATTGTCCACGGTGGGCGCCTGGTTGAACGACCGGGAGACCACCGCTCTCGACCGCACCGAACCGAACTACGATCGGATGGTGCTCTCCACCGCCCACCACCCGGTCGCCGCAGCCGTTGCGCCCGAGACATTCTCCCTGTATGTGTCCCGCCACGGCGTGCTCGCCGACCCGAGAACGGCCACTCCGGTGCCGTTCGGGACGCAGCAGGAGATCATCGACTGGCTCGAGACACACCTGCGCGATCCGGGTCTGTCCGGAACCGCGACCGCGGTCTGTGCACGACTCGCCGACCGCGACGTCGGCCGTCGGGTGACCGAGGCCATCCGCACCACCCGCCTGTCCACGGACTCGCGGATCACCACGACGAAGCACGACCGAGAAGGCTTGACGCAGCAGTGAGTACAGACATCCACGCAGACGAACGGGTGGTCGAGGAACAGGCCCATCTCGACCTCGTCTACGCACGACTGGACCGCATGCGGGCCAACACCGAACGTCGTTTGTCGTCGACGCTGCGGGAGACCGGCGGCACCCCGCAAGCACGCTCGGAACGTGAGTCGTACGAACGCATGTACACCGACGACCTCACCAAATTCGATGCGGCCGAGCACAACCTGTACTTCGGCCGACTCGATCTCGACGACGGCGAGGTCCGCCGGATCGGCCGCATCGGCGTCCTCGACGACGACGCCACCGACACCACACTGTTGCTGGACTGGCGGGCACCACTGTCGCGCCCCTTCTATCTGGCGACACCCGCGGCCCCCGAGGACGTCGACCGTAGGCGCCACATCCGCACCCGCAGCCGCCACGTCCGGGCGGTGAACGACGAGTTCCTCACCCTCGGCGACGCATCCCCCGACGACGTCGGGCACGGCGACGTGGTGAACGAGAACGCCCTCGTCGCCGCGCTCAACGCAGCGCGTACCGGTGAGATGACCGACATCGTCGAGACGATCCAGCGCGAGCAGGACCTCATCATCCGCTCGGCGCATCGCGGCGTCACGGTGATCCAGGGTGGCCCGGGGACCGGCAAGACCGCTGTCGCCCTGCACCGAGCCGCATATCTGCTCTACACCCATCGGGACATCTTGTCGCGCAGCGGCATCCTGATCATCGGGCCGAACGACGACTTCCTGACCTACATCGGACAGGTCCTGCCATCGCTGGGTGAATCCGGGGTGTTGTTGTCCACCATCGGAAACCTCTATCCGGGCGTCCACGCGACGGCTGAGGAGTCGCGCGCCACGGCCGCCATCAAGGGCAGCCTGCGCATGGTCGACGTCCTGAAACGTGCGGTACGTGCCCGCGAGTCGTTGCCGACCAAACCGGTCCCGGTGGATTTCGACACCTACCAGGTCACCATCGACTCCGCGCTGATCAAGGCGGCCCGCACCAAGGCCCGAGGTTCCCGGCGGGCACACAATCTCGCGCAACGTGCGTTCCTGCGTGCTGCACTCGACGGACTCGCGCAGGCACATGCCCGGTCTATCGGATCGAGCCTGCTCGACGGTTCACAGCTGCTCAGCGCCAACGACATCGCCGACATCCGCGACGAGATGAGCCATGACGCGGACATCCGGCGCGCCCTGTTGCAGTACTGGCCGACCCTGACTCCACAGACGCTGTTGCGTGAACTCTTCGCCGATCCGACCGCCATCCGCAAGGCGACGCCGGGATGGTCGGAGGCCGACCGCGATGCCCTGCAACGGGATCCGATCGTGTCCGGTGACGACGACCTGACGCCCGCCGACGTCCCGCTGCTCGACGAACTCGCAGAGCTGATCGGCTACGGCACCGACGACGCCGAACGAGCCGAACGCGCCCGCTGGCGACGACAACTCGCCGACGCCCAGGACGCGTTGGACATCCTGACCGGCTCGGCGCCACAGGATCTCGAGGACGAACTGGATCCCGAGATCCTGATGGCCTACGACCTCATCGACGCCGAACAACTCGCCGCCCGCCAGACCGAGACGCAACGTCTGACCACCGCCGAACGTGCACACGGCGACCGGAACTGGGCCTTCGGTCACGTCATCGTCGACGAGGCGCAGGAGTTGTCGGCGATGGCCTGGCGAATGGTGATGCGCCGCATCCCGAATCGGTGGATGACGATCATCGGCGACACCGCACAGACCGGCGATCTGGCCGGCACCCGCTCATGGGACGAGGTGCTCTCTCCCTACGTCGCACAACGTTGGCAGCTGCGGCAACTGACGGTCAACTATCGCACCCCGGCCGAGATCATGGTCTACGCCACTCGTGTCCTCGCTCGGATCGGCGCAGAACAGGACGCACCGACGTCGCTGCGCAGCAACGGCTTCGAACCGCTCGCCATAGGGTCGGATGTCCGGGAGCGTGCGCGCACGGCGTTCGCGACCGCCGAACGTCCCGAACTCACCGGGCTGACCGCGATCATCGTGCCCGACCGATTGCACGACGACTTCGTCACCGCTGCCAAAGAGTTCGATTCCTCGCCAAGGGTTCTCACGGTAGGTGCCTGCAAGGGGCTGGAATTCGACAACATCGTCGTGGTGGAGCCGTCACAGATCGTCGACCAGTCGCCACGGGGATACAGCGATCTGTACGTCGCCTTGACTCGCGCCACCCAACGGCTGTTCGTGGTGCACGCCGAGGAGCTGCCGGAAGAGTTGGGCGACATGACGCAGGCCGCCCCCGACTCCTGAACGGTGTCGGGGGCGGCCTGGCGGTCGAGCGATCCTAGGTGGTGTGGACGATCAGCACGTCGCATGCGGACTTTCGCGCGACGTCGGCGGGCACCGAGCCGAGCAGGCGGCCCGCGATCGAGTTGAGGCCCCGGTTACCGACCACCAGGAGATCGGCCTTGACGTCGGTGACTAGTTGCAGCAGCGCGTCGACCGGAGCGCCCTTCACCGAGCGCAGATCGATCGAACCGGCGCCGGATTTGGCGGCACGCTCGCGAGCGGTGCGCAGGATCTCCTCGGTCGGCGACGAACCGGTGATCTGATAGGCCTCGTCCTTGAGGACGTCGGCGGCTCCCCCGGCTTCCCGCTCGTTGGGGAAGTATGCGCACGCGACCACCAGAGTGGCCTTGTCCCCCGCCAGTGCCCCCGCACGATCGACGGCCCGCAGCGATGACTCGGAGCCATCGGTGCCGACGACGATCGTCTGATATGCGCTCATTCGGAAAAACCTCCACGGTCCGCGGTGCCTCGCTCGGTCACGAAGCAGATGTCATCCCCACACTGTAGAACCCCTGTCCCGGGAGAGTAGTTGGCGGAGTGTCCCTTTGTCCGCCGTTCGTGGGGATGAGCACATTTACTTGATCCCCGCGGCGTCCATCCCGCGAAGTTCTTTCTTCAGGTCGGCGATCTCGTCTCGCAGGCGTCCGGCCAGCTCGAACTGGAGATCCCGTGCCGCGGCCATCATCTGGTCGGTCAACTGAGCGACCAGATCGGCCAGCTCGGCACGCGGCATCGACGATGTGTCACGGTGCTCGATGACGCCTGCACTGCCCGCCTTCTTGGACACCTCGCCCTGGGCGCGTCGGCCACGACTCGCGTTACGGCCGGAACCGCCGATCGCCACCTCGTCCTCGGCTTCGCGATACACCTGATCGAGGATGTCGGCGATCTTCTTGCGCAACGGTTTCGGATCGATACCGCGTTCTTGGTTGTATTCGATCTGCTTGGCACGGCGCCGTTCGGTCTCGTCGATCGCGTTGCGCATCGAATCGGTGATGGTGTCGGCGTACATGTGCACCTGACCGGACACGTTACGGGCGGCGCGACCGATGGTCTGGATGAGTGATGTGGTGGAGCGGAGGAATCCTTCCTTGTCCGCGTCGAGGATCGCCACCAGAGAGACCTCCGGCAGGTCCAGCCCCTCTCGCAACAGGTTGATCCCAACCAGCACGTCGTACTCGCCGGTGCGCAACTGGCGCAACAGTTCCACGCGACGCAAGGTGTCCACCTCCGAGTGCAGATACCGCACCCGGATGCCCAGTTCCAGAAGATAGTCGGTGAGATCCTCGGCCATCTTCTTGGTCAGCGTCGTCACCAACACGCGTTCGTCGCGGTCGGTCCGCTCGCGGATCTCGTGCACCAGATCGTCGATCTGCCCCTTGGTGGGTTTGACGATCACCTCCGGGTCGACGAGCCCCGTCGGACGGATGACCTGTTCCACGAACTCGCCGTTGGCCTGACCGAGTTCGTACGGGCCGGGCGTCGCCGACAGATACACCGTCTGACCGATGCGGTCGACGAACTCGTCCCAGGTGAGCGGACGGTTGTCGACGGCTGACGGGAGCCGGAATCCGTAGTCGACGAGATTGCGTTTACGCGACATGTCGCCTTCGTACATGCCGCCGATCTGCGGCACCGTCACGTGCGACTCGTCGATGACGAGCAGGAAATCGTCCGGGAAATAGTCGATCAGCGTTGCCGGCGCGCTCCCGGCGGGACGACCGTCGATGTGTCGCGAGTAATTCTCGATACCCGAGCAGAAACCGACCTGTCGCATCATCTCCAGGTCGTAGCTCGTGCGCATGCGCAACCGCTGCGCTTCCAGCAGTTTGCCCTTGCCCTCGAGATCGGCCAGACGCTGCTCGAGTTCTTGCTCGATGCTCTGCATCGCCTTCTCCATGCGCTCGGGCCCGGCGACGTAATGGGTGGCCGGGAAGATGCGCAACGAATCGACCTGCCGCACAACGTCACCGGTCAGCGGGTGCAGGTAGTACAGCGCCTCCACCTCGTCGCCGAAGAACTCGATCCGTACCGCCAGTTCCTCGTAGGACGGGATGATCTCGACCGTGTCGCCGCGGACGCGGAAGCTGCCGCGGGTGAACGACAGGTCGTTGCGCGTGTACTGCACGTCGACGAGCAGACGCAGCAGGGCGTCGCGGTCGACCTCCTCGCCCACGGCCACCTCGACCGACCGGTCCAGGTAGGACTGCGGCGTACCGAGACCGTAGATGCAGGAGACCGACGCGACCACCACGACGTCTCGCCGCGACAGCAGGCTCGAGGTGGCCGAGTGGCGCAACCGCTCGACGTCGTCGTTGATCGACGAGTCCTTCTCGATGTAGGTGTCGGTCTGCGCGATGTACGCCTCGGGTTGGTAGTAGTCGTAGTACGACACGAAGTACTCGACCGAATTGTTGGGCAGCATGTCGCGCAGCTCGTTGGCCAGCTGCGCAGCGAGCGTCTTGTTCGGTGCCATCACCAAGGTTGGTCGCTGCACCCGCTCGATCAACCACGCCGTGGTCGCCGACTTGCCGGTACCGGTGGCGCCGAGCAGGACGATGTCCTTCTCCCCTGCCCTGATGCGACGCTCGAGGTCGTCGATGGCCGCGGGCTGGTCACCGGCAGGCTCGTACTCGCTGACGACGTCGAAATGCCCCTCGATCCGTTCGATGTCACCGATCGGACGGAACTCCGAGTGCGCGATCACCGGACGTTCTGCTGCAAAAGCCATGACACGAGGGTAAACGCGCCGTCTGACAGATGTGTTCCGTCCGCGCGGTGAGCTCCTGACCTGCGGGTTAGGGTGAGGCCATGCCAGCCGATCTGCATCCGCCCAAGCGCGAGGTGTTCGACGTCCCCGCGATGACCAACACCGACAACAAGGGCTTCCTGCGGCCGGTCGAGCGCTACGAAGTCACCGCGCACGGCCTGTACATGTCCCGGCCCGCAGATCATCCGCGGTTCTTCCACCTCGAGTCGTGGTTGCTGCCGGATCTGGGGCTGCGTGCGAACATCTTCCACTTCGTCGCCGGCCACCGGTCCGGACAGCGCCTCTACCTCGACGTGGGACGGTTCACCGGGCCGGATGCCGACGGCAAATGGTTCGCCGAGGACTGGTACCTCGATCTCGTCGACGTCCCCGGCCGTCCCCTCGAACTCGTCGACATCGACGAATTGTTCGAGGCGCACCGCGCGGGCCTGCTGGACACCTCAACCTGCGAGGAAGCAGTGCAGATCGCGACCCGCGCGCTGGTCGGAGCCGCCGAGCACGGTCACGATGTGCAGACGTGGTTAGACGCCGCCGTCGGGGCCACGGTGTTCTTCCGGGACCGCCCGACGGGCTGAGCGGTCAGTAGATCGGTACGACGAAGCAGGCGCCGCTACGGATGAAATCCGGGAACTGGACGCCCGTACCGACGTTGACGGCCCTCGTCTTGGTCACCCCGTCGAGCGTCGCGCTCAGCATGTATCGGCCCGGCGCGGTGGGCCGCCACTTGGGTTTCACGACGGAGGTGGTGGGCTTCGCGTCGTAGATCGTCACCGATCGACCACCCACCGACGACGTCACCTTCAGGTTGGACGTGGCCGTCTTGGGATTGTCGACGACGACGTCGAGCTCGTAGGTGCACCCTGCGCCGTACACGTCGTAGTTGGTCGACCCATTCGACGACCCGTACCCGGCAGGCGTCCCGATGGCCACCCCGCGCAGCGCGGCGTCGGCCGGCGCCGCGAATGTCGCACCCGCGGCCCCGACGGCCGCGAATGTGATGACTGCGCAAGCGAACCTGGCGCGCGTACGGTGACCTTGAATCATGGTGTGCTCCACTCTCGACGACCTCGATGTCCATCGCCCCCGACAGGGCGTGGAGCAAGGCTAACAACCTCGTCGGCCATCGCGGAGCAATTTGGTTACATCTGTAATCAGTTAGGGAGGAAGTCGTGATCGAAGTGATCCGAAGGTCCGTCGTCGCCGCACGCCCGGACGAGGTGTGGGAGCGCGTGGTGACTCCCGAGGGCATCAACGACGAGCTGATGCCGTACATGCGGATGATGCTGCCGCGCCGACATCGGGGCATCACCGTCGCCGACGTCACGCCGGGTACATCGCTCGGGCGGGTGTGGATCTTCTATCTGGGCGTGCTGCCGCTCGACTGGGACCGGATGACCATCGCCGAACTGGAGCCCGGACGAGGGTTCGTGGAGGTGTCGTCGATGGCGTCAATGCGGATCTGGCGGCACGAACGCACGCTGACCGAACGTGGCACAGACGGCACCGAGGTGATCGATCGACTCCGATTCACGCCTCGACTGCTGCTGCGGCCGGCGTCGCCGCTGCTCGAATGGTTCATCGGCCACCTTTTCGAGCATCGGCATCGGCGCTTGGCTAAATATTTTTCGTAACGGACCGAAAGAATGAAAAACCTGTGCAACGTCAATGCAACATTTGACAAGAAACAAGCCATGAAATAGGCGCGGAAATATTAATGCCGCCATACGCCACGCGGGGCGCCCCGGACCGGAGTCCGAGACGCCCCGCGTGTGATGAACGCGTGTGCGTCAGCCTGTTACGGCAGGACGACGATGCACGAACCCGAGAACGGGAGCTCGACCGAGCCGCTCGGCGGCGTCTGGAAGCCGGTGCCGACGGTGGCCTCAGCCTGCGTCTTCTCGACGGCCGCATCCGACCAGTTGGCCGCGCCCCCCTCAGTCGTTTCCTGGGTGGCCTGGAGGGTGAACTTTCCTGCGCTACCCGGCTCGAACGTGAAGGTGGCCTTGCTACCTGACGGAACCTTATTGGCGTCCGAACCCGGGACAGGGGTCAGCTCGGTCGTCCCGTCCTCTGCGCGAGTTTCCTTGAGTGCCCGGAAGTACACCTTGGCCGAGGGACTCTGGTTGTTGACGGCGACCTCGACATCATACGAACAGCCCGAACCCAGCACGCCCTGCGACGAACCGTACCCGGACGAGGTCGTGATCTTGACTCCGGTCACCGCGGCATTCGCCGGGGCAGCCATCACGAGCCCGGCGGCGCCGACACCCACGAATGCGGCCGCGGCACCGAGAACACGGGTCCGACGGGTCTTGTTTACAGCCATGAACTGTTCTCCCTTGAATATTTGCTGATCTGCACACCGAATAGACCGGCGCGACAGGACAGAGATTAAATGGTGAATCCGGTTTGAGCAACAGCGATTATCGACATCACACATTGATAATTATCACGTGCGAGGTCAGAACCTTTGTCGAACGATGTTTCGATTACAATTCACGAAATCACAATGCATGAACTGCCGGTGTACACACCGAGTCCCACGGTGAGTGGGCTGATCGTCTTGGTGGACTGCCCCTGCTTGACCGTGAGCGTGTAGGTACCGGGGGCGAACGGAATCCAGAAGCCGGTGGCCTTGCCGTCCTGCGGGGCGACCGAGCCGAACTGTGTGTTGTTCGCGGCAAAGGTGACCTGCTCGTCGGTGTCGACGGTGGCGATCACCCCGTATGCGCAGCCTGCGCCGTATCGGGTGTCCAGCGAGCCGAAGAGATTGCTGCTGTCGATCTGCACGTTGGTGATCGCGGCTTCGGCCGGCGCGGCCAGGGCGATCCCTGCCGCCGCGACTCCCGCGAATGCCACTGCGGCGACCGCAGCACGGCTCTGCTTGCGCATATTCATGATTGTTCTCCCTCGACCCGAGCCGTGGTTCACATCGCACCACGTCATGCGGCTTCACGCTAGCAAAGCGAGGGTGTCGAGGTCAGCGGATCGGCGAACAGGTACGCGTAGAGTTCATCCGAATGTTCGACCGGATCACCGGCCGGACTCGCGCCGTTTCCACTGCGCGATCCGACGATAGGCGTCGTCGAACCACGGTTCCTTGGCCTCGACGTAGCGTTCGAGATCCCCGTCGGCGCCGGCCAGCGCCGCCCGCTTGACGTCGGCGTACTCGGCTCGCGCCGCGGCGTCGTCGCGCAGCCAGTCCCGGAAGTCGATCGCAAACTCGCCGCCGGGAGATCCCGCTGCCCGCACGTGGACGTTGATCGGACGTCCGGGGTCGGCCGACGCGTGGAAGCGCTTTCCCCACCGCCCCTCGTCGACCGAGCCGGTGGCGGGGTCCGGCTTGGGACGGTCACCGTCGATCCCCGCGACCCGCGGGAATCCGCCGTCGGCCAGCGTGTCGGCCAACGCGTCCGCGACATCGAGGTCGGCGACGGTCACCTGTACGTCGATCGTCGGTTTGGCCGCCAGTCCCGGCACCGCCGTGGAACCGATGTGGTCGACGGCCGATGCCTTGTCGCCCACGACCGCCCACAATCGATTGACCGTGCGGGCACCCAACGCGGCCCACTCTGGGTCGGGATCGGCCAGCGTGAGTGGGCCGCGCACCACCGTCCGCGACCGCACGTTGCGCTCGAACGGAACCAGCCGTTCGTCCCACAGCGCCGCGGCCGCGGTGGCCAGATCCGCGGGCGTACCCGAGTTGTCGAGCCATACGTCGGCAACCGCACGGCGCTGTTCGTCGGTGGCCTGCGCCCGGATCCGTGCCCGCGCATCGTCCTCGGGCATACCGCGCAATGTGGTCAGCCGCTCCACACGCAGATCCTCGTCTGCGCCGACGATGACGACGATGTGGAAGAACGGCGCCATGTTGCCCTCGACCAGCAACGGGATATCTTGCACCACAATCGCATCCGACGGCGCCTCGGACAGCATCTGCTGGGTGCGCGCACCGACGAGCGGATGGGTGATGCCGTTGAGCTTCTGGCGTTGCTCCTCGTCGACGAACGCCTTGGCGGCCAGGGCCGGCCGGTCGAGGCTGCCGTCGGCGGCCAAGATGTCGTCGCCGAAAGCCTCGACGAGCTTCGTGAGCCCTTCACTGCCGGGCTCGACCACCTCGCGGGCGATCTTGTCGGCATCGATGTGGTAGCCACCACGAGCGATGAACGTCTCCGCCACGGTCGATTTGCCGGCGCCGATTCCACCGGACAGTCCCAGTCTGATCACATCGACCAGTCTCGCAAATCCCCCGACGGGTGTTGCCGCGACCTCACCGGATGGTCGCGACAACACTCGACACCTGCTCGTTCAGCCGGAGACGCCGGTCAGTTCGATCGTCTCGTGCGGGAGGTCCGCCTGCGCGGTCTTCTCCCCGGTGTCGAGGTCGATCGCGGTGACCGACTTCGCCGTCGGATCCGAGATGTAGGCGATCTCGTCACGCACGTACAGATTGGGCATCGCCGACTGCCACTCGTCGGGCTCGGTCCATGCACCGATCGCCGGGATCTTGCGGATCTGTTGTGCGGTGGCCGGATCGTAGACGTAGAGGGCACCGTCGGTACCGAGGATCACCGCGGAGCCGTTCGGGCCACGTTCGAGGGAGCGGAAGCTGTAGCTCGCCGGGAAAGGGACAACCCGTAGTTCACCCGTGCGGGTATCGGTGAACGTGAAGCGATTCGGCCGTTCGAGTTCCGCATCGGCGTCGGTCTTGTAGTCACCGAGCACGATCGGCGACGCCTCGCTGCCCGCCTGGTTGCCGATGCGACCGTATCCATCGGGGCTCTGTACCTTCTGGATCTGGTTGCCGCGCACGATCAGGATGCCGTCCTGGCATCCGAAGGTCAGCGCGCCGTCGGCGGCAGCGGCCTCGCCGTGCACTTCCGGGCACTGGTCGTTACGTGCGATCTCCTTGCGGGCCTTGTCGAGAATGACGATGCCCGAACGCTGCTCCTCGTTGCCCGACGTGACCACCAGAGTGCCGTCGCCACGCGAGACCGCCACCCCGTGATGCGGTTCGGGAACTGTGTAAGCCGTCGATTTCGCGTTGCCCTGCAACAACTCCGCGGGTTCGACGATGTCGACCTCACCGGTTCCGTCGCTGAACAGCGTGATCCGCGAATCGTGGGGCACCACATGCCCGGGTTCCTCGCCGCCGAAACGCATGTCGGTCATCTCGGGCCGTTGTGTGTAGTAATGGCCGTGGTCCCCGTGCTGACGCGTCCAGGTCCCCATGTCGAGTACACCGAAACCGCCGGTCTGCGAAACGAAGACGTTGCGTCCATTGTCGGCGTCGTTGAGCCGGATGAACCCTTCGGTCGGGATGTCTGCGACCTGGGAGAGATCGTCCGCGTCGAGGACGAGGATGCCACCGTCGTAGCTCAGCGCCAATCGCGGTGTCGCGCTCTGTTGTTCGACAGGTGAGGCCGACGAGCTGCTGCCGGCGGCCGACTCCGCGGCGCCCGGATCGGTGTCGGTACCGCACGCAACGAGCGCGCAGGACGAAGCGATCAGCAGGGCCAGGGTTCGTGTCAGGTTTGTCCGTTGTGATTGCACGAGGGACAGTCAACACGGTAATGAAAATCATTGCCAAATACTTATCGGTCCCACCCCACACAGCACAGCGCCCCGGCTCGGATTCCGAGCCGGGGCGCTGTGAGTGGTACTGCAGGTGTCAGGCGTTACCCGACAGCTTCTCGCGCAGTGCGGCGAGCTGCTCGTCGCTGGCGAGCGAGCCGCCACCGGACGAGCTGGAGGTCGAGCGGTTCTCCGACGCCGACGAGTAGTCCGACGGGGCGTTCTCGGCCTCGGCGGCAGCAGCCGCGAACTTCTCGATCTGAGCGGTGTGCAGCTTGTGACGACGCTCGGCCTCGGCGTACCGGGCCTCCCATGCCTCACGCTGCTTCTCGAAGCCCTCGAGCCACTCGTTGGTCTCCGCGTCGAAGCCCTCGGGGAAGATGTAGTTCCCCTGCTCGTCGTAGCTGTCGGCCATGCCGTACTTCGAGGGGTCGAACTCCTCGGTGTAGTCCTCGTTGGCCTGCTTGAGGCTCAGCGAGATCCGGCGACGCTCCAGGTCGATGTCGATGACCTTGACCATCGCGTCGTCGCCGACGGACACGACCTGATCCGGCACCTCGACGTGGCGCTCGGCCAGCTCGGAGATGTGCACCAGACCCTCGATGCCCTCGTCGACACGGACGAACGCACCGAACGGCACCAGCTTGGTGACCTTGCCCGGCACGATCTGTCCGATCGCGTGGGTGCGAGCGAACTGACGCCACGGATCTTCCTGGGTTGCCTTGAGCGACAGCGACACGCGCTCGCGGTCCAGGTCGACGTCGAGGACCTCGACGGTGACCTCGTCGCCCACGGCGACGACCTCGGACGGGTGATCGATGTGCTTCCAGGACAGCTCGGAGACGTGCACCAGACCGTCGACGCCGCCGAGATCGACGAACGCACCGAAGTTGACGATCGAGGACACGACGCCCTTGCGGACCTGGCCCTTCTGCAGCTGATGCAGGAACTCGCTGCGGACCTCGGACTGGGTCTGCTCGAGCCAGGCGCGACGCGACAGGACCACGTTGTTGCGGTTCTTGTCGAGCTCGATGATCTTGGCCTCGATCTCCTTGCCGATGTACGGCTGCAGATCGCGGACGCGGCGCATCTCCACCAGCGACGCCGGGAGGAAGCCACGCAGACCGATGTCCAGGATCAGGCCGCCCTTGACGACCTCGATGACGGTGCCCTTGACGGCCTCGTCCTTCTCCTTGAGCTCCTCGATGGTGCCCCAGGCGCGCTCGTACTGAGCACGCTTCTTGGACAGGATCAGGCGACCTTCCTTGTCCTCCTTGGTGAGGACCAGGGCCTCGACCTCGTCACCGACGTTGACGACCTCGTTGGGGTCGACGTCGTGCTTGATCGAGAGTTCGCGGGAAGGGATGACGCCTTCGGTCTTGTAACCGATGTCGAGCAGAACCTCGTCCCGATCGACCTTGACGATGGTGCCCTCGACGATGTCGCCATCGTTGAAGTACTTGATCGTGGAGTCGATGGCGGCGAGAAAGTCCTCGGCCGAGCCAATGTCATTGATGGCTACTTGCGGCGAGGTGATCGTGGGGGACGACATATGTTGAGTTGCTCCGGACAGGTGTGTAGTAGGTACAGTTTTTCTTGCGTGGATCGCTGTGTGCCACTGGGCGGCTGGGCCGCCGGGAAGGGCATACACGAACCGCGCGTAATCGAGCACACGCGCGTGAGCAAGCGTACTCCAGCGGCATTGTGCTGGGCAAATGGCGCCCACCAGGAGGGCCCGATGGTGCATTCACTCGAACTACTCCTCGATGCAGACACCGACGCACTGATCCGACAGGAATGGGAGCGTCTGGCCGCGCTCGGACTGGCGAATCAGGGCCACATCCGTGCCGGCACCAACCGTCCGCATGTGACCCTGCTGGCCGCCGAGCAGATCACCACCTCGGCCGATGCCGCGCTCACACCCGTGAGTACAAGGCTCCCGATCCCCATGACGGTCGGTGCGCCGGTCCTGTTCGGCCCCGCCACACGCCTGACGCTCGCGCGACTCGTCGTCCCGTCGACCGAACTGCTGTCGGTTCATGCGCAGGTGACGCGCCTGAGCGCGGATCACCTCGGGGACGGTCCGGCGATGCCGCACAGCGCGACGGGCCGATGGACACCGCACATCACGCTGGCCAGACGCCTGGACGCGTCGCAGATGTCACGCGTGCTCGAGGCGATCGATCCACGTTCGGAGATCACCGGCGCCTTCGTCGGTCTGCGGCACTGGGACGGCGACGCCAAGACCGAACACGTCCTCGCCGGCCGCGCCTGCTGACGACAAGACTCCCCTGACACGTCGTCGCCCGACGACACCTTCGGCACCCGAGAAGCTTTCTGGCCAATTTCTCGAAGTGACCTACATCTCATGTGACAACGGATGTAGTCTCTGTCACCAAACCTGGACGTTCGTCCAACCGATTGCTTGCCGGGGGGCTGCATGGGAATACCGTCGACATACGAGGTCCGCGGGTTGCGGTGGGCCTATCAGCTCACCACTCTGATCAACCGGGTCCTCGGCTACCTGGGTCATTTCATCTCGTTCGCGTGGTACGCGGCCCGCTACGCACCCACTGCGCTGATCCGATACCGCCGTCAGACCATCCAGACAGTGACGGATCTCGCCTGGGGACGCGGGGCGATCATCGTCGGCGGCGGCACCGCCCTGGTCATGGCGGTACTCGGGTTGGCGGCGGGCGCCACGGTCGCGGTCATCGCCCACGGCACACTCAACATCCTCGGCATGGGGTCGGTCGCCGGTGCGGCATCGTCGTTCGCCATCACCCGCGAGTTCGCTCCGTTGCTCGCGGCCGTCGCCTTTGCGGTGCAGGCAGGCTGCCGGATGACCGCCGAGATCGGGTCGATGCGCATCAGCGAGGAGATCGATGCGCTGGAAGTCGTTGGTGTGCACTCGATCTCATTTGTCGTGTCCACACGGGTGATCGCCGGGATGATCACCACGATCCCAACCTTCCTGGTCGCGATCGTCGCCAGCTATGCCAGCGCAGCGCTGATCGTCACCTTCCGCGGAGAATCCGGCGGAGCCTACGGTCACTACTTCGATCAGTTCGTCAACTTCACCGACCTGCTGTTCGCCACCGTCAAGATCATCGTCTTCGTCGTGGCGGTGACCGTCATCCACTGCTACAAGGGATTCTTCGCCTCGGGTGGTCCAGAAGGTGTGGGGGTGGCTTCGGGCCGCGCGATTCGGGCGAGCCTGGTCGCCATCATCCTCCTCGACGTCGTGCTCACGGTGCTGTTCTGGGGCGTCAACTCACCTCTCGAGTTCCGGGGCTGATCGCCGATGCCCGATTTCCGTGCGCCCGGTATGGCCGCCGACCCGAAGACCTTTCGGCTACGCGCACTCGGTTTCCTCGCCGCGACCGTCGTCGCATCGGTGATCACGGTGACGGTGATCCGACTGATCCCCGACGACTCGCTGGACATCACCATGCACACGAGCAGCGTGGCGGGAGGCATCGTGCCGGGCGCGACGGTGGTCGCCAACGGTGCCGACGTCGGCACCGTCTCTGACGTGTCCGCGGACGCGCCCAACACCTTCCGGGTGAAGATGGCGCTCGACCCGGACCTCGTCGGCGACGGTGGACTGCTCACCTCCACCATGGGCGTGAAGTACGCCCCGAAGAATCTGTTCGGGATCGGGGCCGTCGTGCTGTATCCCGACGATGGTCCCCCGATCCACGACGGCGACGACTTCACGCCCGCGCCGCCTGCCGACGCCACACTCACCACGCTGCTGCGCAATCTGAGCGACCTACAGAACAAGGCGTTCTCACCGCATGTCAGTGACATCCTGGCCTCGGCGAATCAGGCGACGTTGGGACTTCTGCCCATCGTCGGGGTGGCGGGTCGCCTCGCCGAGGCGATCGCCGACACCCAGCGGGTCAGTCCGCGACAGACCCTGCCGCAATACGCCCAACTCGTGAGCCAATTGCAGCAGGCGGGTGAGGACCTACTCCCGCCGACCGAGGGAATCCTGGCCTGGCAGGCACCGCGGCGGCCCGATTTCCTGGAAGAGATGCACGCGGGATTCTCCTTTGCGGCAACGACACTCATGGACGACGCGGAAGCGCTGCTCGGGCCGGAAGAGCTCGGTGCGGCCGAGCCCCTGGTGGCCCCGATGGTGTCCATCCTGAACCGGGTGAACGACACCTTTCCCGGCGCCCGCCGCAACGGCATCGAGATCGCCGAGCTGATCGACCGGATCGACAGGGCGATGCCGACCGGACCCCGAGGACCGATGTTGAACGTCGACCTCGTCCTCGACTCGATACCGGGTGTCACCGCTGCCCTGGGAGGACATGCCCGATGACGCGTTTCTCCCGGGCCATCGTGTATCTCCTGGTGTTCGCGGTATTCGCCGTCGCAGGCGGCGTGTTCATCGCCAATGCCATCACCCGCCCGCTCAGTGGCGCCGACGGCGAGTACACCGCCGAGTTCAGCAACGTCTCCGGTCTGAGGGTCGGCAACGATGTCCGCACCGCCGGAGTCCGGATCGGCAAGGTGACCGCCGTCGACCTGCATCACGACAGCACCGACGACGCCTCGACGGCACGGGTGCGGTTCACCCTCACCGACGGCAACCACATCTACACCGACAGCCATCTCGCCATCCGATACCTCAACCTGACCGGCATCCGGTACCTGGACCTACAGCAGAAGTCGCGGTCGGGACCCACGTCGTCGCCGAACGAACTGATCGGCATCGAGTCGACGTCGCCATCCTTCGACATCACCGAGGTGTTCAACGGTCTCGCACCGGTTTTCGCGGTCATGAACCCGTCCGACATCAACCATTTCTCGGAAAGCATGCTGGCGCTGGTCCAGGGCGACGGTTCCGGGTTCAGCGAAGTACTCGACTCGCTGAGCACGGTGCTGAAATTCACCGACGACCGTGCCGCCCTGATCGACACGCTGGTGAACAACCTCAGCACACTCTCCGCCACACTCGACGGACGGTCCCGCTACCTCAATCCGATCATCGATCTGCTGTCGCGATTCGGGACCGAATTGGCCGCACACAAGGCGGACTTCGCGGATCTCGCGAACGTCAGCGGCGAGGCCGTCGTCGCACTCGACGACCTGCTCGACGCCGTCGGTCTGCGTCGCGACCAGACTCCGGATCTCGATGCCGTCGTGCACCAGATACTGCCGATGGCACAGGCGGCGGTCGGTCTCCTGTCGTTGACACCGGGCATCCTCAACGCACTGAACTCGGTGCTACCGCAGGCCGATTCGACGCCCACCCTCACGTGTTCCAAGGGGCGCGCCCAACTCCCCGCCAACATCGCGCTGTTCGTCAAGGGATCGCAGGTGACACTGTGCAAGCGTTGAGTCGGACGGAACGCCGACCGTTCACCACGGCATGGATGTCCAAGCCCGTTGCCGTCGTCGCACGGGTCATCGATCCACCGGCGATGACGGCACGGCAACGTTCCCGTCGCGACCTGCGATGGGGACTCACGGCCGCGGTGTTCCTCGTCGTACTGGCGTTGATCGCCGTCGGGATCTACGTCCTGACACCCGGACAGGTTCGCGTGCACACCCAATTCGCCGAGGCAGGCCAGATCCGCGTCGGCGACAACGTGCGCCTCGCCGGCGTGCCCGTCGGAACGGTGAAGAAGATCGAACTCGCCGACGATCACGTGAACGTCGATCTGTCGGTCGACGACGGGGTGTTCGTCGGCGACGAATCCCGCGCCGACGTCAAGATGCTGACCATCGTCGGCGGCAACTACATCGACATCACCTCGGTGGGACGTGCCCCACTGGGCAAGAAGGTCATCCCGGTGTCCAAGACTTCGATCCCCTACAGCCTGATGAACACCTTCCAGACCGTGTCCCCCAAGATCGACAAGCTGGACGGCAAGCCACTGCGCGAGACGCTCGTCCAACTCGACCAGGGACTCGACGAGAACCCCGGCTCCCTACGCGCCAACCTCACCACGCTGTCCTCGATGCTGACGAACCTCGACCGCAGGCAGGACGATTTCGGCCGCATGCTCGAACTGGCCGCCGACTACTCGGAACGGCTGAACGCGAGCGGCGACGTCATCACGGGCCTGCTGCGCGGACTGAGCAGTTTCGTCTCGGAGTACCAGTCCTTCGGCGAACGGCTCAACGTCGTTCTGTTCCGGCTGTCCTCGGTGGTCCGGCGCCTGCACGGCGCGGTGATGGTCTACCAGGGCGACCTCGAGCCTCTGGTCGACAAGATCGACGCCATCGGAAGGGAATTCGGCCCAGCCCTGCGTCGGTACACGCCGATGATCACCCAGGGACGCGACCTGATCAAACGACTCGAAGGGATGGTCGGCCCTGACGGATCCATCGCCGTCGACAAAGACCTCATGCTGTCGTCGGACATCTGCGTCCCACTACCGGGAATGGCCTGCTGATGCTCATCCGGATTCTCTCGTCCAAGTGGCTGATGACCGGCTCCCTCGTGGTGGTCGTCGTCGCCCTGGTCGCCGTCTTGCTCGGAGTCCGGCAGGCGCAACCCGGCGCGAAAGAGTATTGCGCCGCAATGCCGGACGCGGTGGGTGTCTTCGACGGCAACGCGGTGACCCGCCGAGGGGTCACCGTGGGCAAGGTCACCAAGATCGAATCCCGACGAGGCCACGCAGTCGTGACCTTCACCGTCGACGGCGACGAACGCCTGCCCGCAGACGTCAAGGCGGCCACCGTCGCCCCGTCGATCATCGCCGTCCGTCAGCTCGCCCTGATCGGCGACTACCACGGCGGTGCGCAACTGCCACCCGGACAGTGCATCGACCTCGGTTCGACCGCCACGCCGGTGTCGATCTCCCGATCCCTGCAGAGCGTGTCGGATCTCGCCGAGGAGATGACACTCGGCGGCGGACCCCAGCAGGCACAACGGGTGCTGGGCAGCATGTCGTCTCTCGACCGCGAACTCGCCGGCACCGGACCACTGCTGAACGCCATGATCAAGCAACTCGCGAAAGCGCCGCACACACCCATGGTCGGCGGACTCGTCGACACCGCACGGGTCATCGACAACGTCAGCTCGCTGACCACCGGACTCGCCGGGAACTGGAAACTGTTGCAGGACTTCATCACCACCGCCGCCCCACTGGCCGGGACAATGGCGGTGGGCACGGTGGACCAGCTGGCGAGCCTCATCAAGAGTCTGCCCGATGTGCTCAACGTGACCGCCCGGCTGATGTCGCGGTACAGCCACTTCCTGTGGCCCGCGGTCGATGCCGTGGTCCCGGTCGCCCGACTGGTCGGGGCCGGGATGCGCAACTGGGGCGATCTCCTCGGCATCGTGCCGGTGTTCATCCGGGCCTTCGACATGTCCTGGGACCAGAAGTCGTTGGGTCTACGTATCCGGTACACGCCACCGTCGAGCACACGGATACCGGCCAAGAATCCGGGATTGACGTGCGCCAACATCAACCGGATCGTGCCCGGACAATGTCACGTGGTGGGCCCGGACGCAATCGAGGTCGACGGTTTACGCGCGTTGCTGCTGATGACGGGAGCGGCTCGATGATCCGCAGGCCCACGCCGTCTCGCCACATCGTCATCGCCCGTGTCGCAGTCGTGTGCACCGTGCTCACGCTGCTGGTCGCCGGCTGCACCGAATCGTTCTCCCCCGAGCGCCTGCCGACGCCGCAGACCCAGACCGGTGGCCGACTCATCAACGTCGAATTGAGCACCGTCGCAAACCTTCCGGACGACGCCCGGGTGGTGGTCGACGGCGTCGACGCCGGGTCGGTGCACGGCATCCGTACCGGTTCCCACGGTGCGTTGATCTCCCTCGCCCTACGCGCGGCCACCCGGGTGGACAGCAAGGCGACGGTCGAACTCAAGCAGGACACCCTGCTGGGAGACACCTACGTCGCCATCGCCAACCCCCAAATCACCGATACCACCGACGCCCGAACACCGTTACCCGTGGGCGGGACTCTCGGGGCGGCCCAGGTCAAGGACCCCGTCCAGGTGGAGAACCTGCTGACGAGTCTGGCCAACTTCCTCGGCAGTGGCAGCCTCCCCCAACTCGGGAGTTCCTTTGCCGCCGTGAACAACCAATTCCCCGAAGATCCCGCCGAGGTCCGCAGGATCGAGGGCACACTCGTGGACACCCTGCGCACCTGGGCCGGCGACACCGCCGACCTCAACAAGATGCTCGTCGGCATCAACGCACTGGTCAACCGACTGGCCGGGATGCGCGACTCGCTGGCCTACCTGCTCAGCCCCGGCGGCGTCCGGCACGTCAAGGTCATCACCGAGGCACTGTGGATCGCCGAGGTGTTGACGCGTCTGGACTCCAGTCTCAAACCGCTGTTGGCCGATGTGCCACTGCTGCAAGCGCTCACCCGGACCGTCAGCGACGTGGTGAAGCCATACCTCGTCCCCGGCTGGCCCGACTACGACGGTCAGGACTCCAACGCCACACGTCTCGTCGAGCTGCTGACCGACAAGGTCATCCCGTTCTTCAAAGGGACACCGGCACTGAACATCCGCAGATTGGCGATCGCCAACGACGTCTCCGACAAACAACTCGCCGACCGCATGGTTCGCGTGTACCGAACGCTGGGGCTGGTCCGATGACGTCAAGTACTGCACGGGAATTCGTCGTCAACGTCGTCATCTTCGTCGTCGTGGTCGCGGCGACGAGCGCCTACCTCGCCACGTCGGTGTATCACTGGCGTCCGTGGGAGGAGTCGAAGACGGCGACGCTCCACGTCACCGGCACCGACCTCGTGCTGTCGGGGACGGGTGTCGACCTCAACGGAGTCTCGATCGGCAAGGTATCCCACGTCCGGATCACCCACGACGGCGCCGACCTGACCGTCGAATACCCGGGGAGTGCGACGATCCCGTCGAACGCGGGCGTCGAGATCGGCATGCAATCGGCCCTCGGCGAACCATATGTCAACTTCGTCCCGGGCGACGCCGATGCCCCGGCACTCCCCGACGGCGCGGTTCTCGACACCGATCGCGTCGCCGAACCAGAATCGATTCCGGGGATCTTCGACCGCATCTCCAACCTCTCCGCGGTGACCGCCGCCGATCCCGTGGCCGGGGTGTTGCACACCGTGTGGCAGTCCCTCGACGGCAACAACACCTCGCTCGCGCAGATCAGCGACGGCAGTCGACTGGTCGCCGGACTCCTGCTGTCCCGAGAGGCGCAGCTGCGCACCATGTTCACCAACACGCAGGTCTACACCGGCGATCTCGACTGGCTGGTGAAGTCCTTGCCGCAGTTCGGCAATGGTCTCGGCAAGGTGTTCTCCCATTTCCTCGGTGCGATGACGGGCACCGAGGACCTCGTCTACGGGGCGAACATGCGTCAGACCCTCGTCGACATCGTCCACCCGTTCCTCGCCCGGCTCAACCCGTATCTGCGTGAGATCGTGCCCACCAGCGTCGAAGCCCTCGGTCCGCTGATGCCCATCGCGAGCGCGGTGAACTCCACCCTGCCCGTCATCGACGTCAGCGATCTGCTCTCGCGCGCTCTGGAACTCTTCGGATCCGGTGACTCCGCGAGATTCGTGATCCGACCCAGACAACCGCAACCCCGCTGACCCGTCCCACCGACGACACAGAACGGAGCAATCGATGACGACCACCGATTCCGGCAATGACACACACACCGAACCGAACAAGGAAAATGACACGGACACAATGACACTCGACACCGACAAGCGCGACACCTCCGCCGAGGGCGTTACCACGGCCAAGGGTGAGTCGGCGCCCAAGACAGAGGAGTCGTCGCCGTCGGGCCGGCGCCAACTCACGATCTCGGTGCGGTCGCTACTGATCAGCCTGGGAGCCGTCATCGTGATCGCCGCCCTCGTCGCACTGATCTTCGAGGTCGTCAACACGCGTCATGACCTGAGCGATCTGCGGTCACAGACATCCGACCGGGCCACCGCGGAGCGACTGGCGGGTGACTACGCGGTACGTGCCGCCACACTCGACTACAAGGATCTGACGCCGTGGATCGCCGCCATGAAGAAGGGTGTCAGCCCCGATCTGCAGAAGCAGTACGACGTGGTCGGATCGACGATGGAACAGGTGCTGACACCGTTGCGGATGCAGACGTCGGCCGATCTGGTCGTGGCGAAAACCGTGAAGGCGTCCGGGGACAACTACCGGGTGGAAGCCGTGGTCAACGTCAACACCAAGACCGTGCAGACCCCCAACGGCGGGTCCACCACCGCCGTCTACGGCATCACACTCGACAAGGACAAGGACTGGCTGATCACCTCCGTGGGCGACCCGACATCGGCGATCGGACAGAATCTGGGCACGCAAGCAGGTGGCGATGCGGGCGCGCCCGCGGCCGATCAGCCGCCCAACCCGGCACCGGGTGCACCGGGTGCACCGACCGACGGCACACCGGGGAACTGACGTGTCGGCCGACATGACCGCACCCGGCGCGCCACCGGTCGGGCCGACCGCCGCGGAGGCGCTGTCGGAGAACCTGCAGGACAACGTCTTCGATCCGGTTCGGACACTGGGCCGTACCTTCCATCTGGCCACCTCGACAGTGCTGCAGATGGCGGTCGACGCGGTCCGGTTCCGACTGAAGCTGCGCGAGACGGTCGTGCAGGCGTGGTACCTGGTGAGCGTCACCGCACTGCCCGCGCTGCTGATGGCAGTCCCGTTCGGAGTCATCGTCACCATCCAGATCGGCAACATCATCAACCAACTCGGTGCGCAATCACTACTCGGCGCGGGCAGTGGGTTCGCCGTCATCCAGCAGGCCGCACCGCTGGCCGCCGGATTGCTGCTCGGCGGGGCCGGGGCGTCGGCGATTGCCGCGGATCTGGGCGCCCGGACCGTGCGTGAGGAGATCGACGCGATGCGCACGATGGGCATCGACCCGGTGCAGCGGCTCGTGGTGCCCCGGGTGATCGCGGCCGTTGTCGTCGCGCCGTTGCTCGCCCTGTTCATCGTGTTGGTCGGAGTGCTCGCCGCCTTCTACCTCGCGGTCACGCTCCAAGGCGTCGGTCCCGGCAGCTACTGGCAGTCCTTCGGAGCGTTCTCGTCGGTTCGTGACATCTTTCTGGCGCTGGTCAAGGCGAGCGTCTTCGGTTTCATCATCGCCGTCGTCGGCTGCCAGCGCGGGCTGGAGGCCAAGGGCGGGCCGCGCGGCGTCGCCGACGGGGTGAACGCGACCGTCGTGATCTCCACCGTCGCGATCATCGGCGTGAACTTCGTGCTGACCCTGATCTATTCGATCTTCTTCCCGATACAGCTGGGTTGAGTTCGGTCCGGATCGGACAAGCCCTGTGCCGGCGGGATCTATCATCGGGGCATGTCCGGTGATGAGGACGTGGTCATTCGACCGCCCCGTGTGTTGACCGACGTCGACTCGATGACGAGCGAACGCGCCAACCGCTGGTGGTGGGACCACGACGCGCAGAACTATCACGACGAGCACGGCGAGTTCCTAGGCACGTACGCCTCCGACGGCGATTTCGTCTGGTGCCCGGAACGTCTCCGGGAAGCCGACGTTGGCCTCCTCGGTGAGATCGCCGAGCGTGACGTCCTCGAGATCGGCTGCGGGTCTGCCCCATGCTCGCGTTGGCTCGCGGCCCACGGTGCGCGGGTCGTCGGAATCGATCTGTCCCGGCGGATGCTGGGAATCGGCCTCGCGGCGATGGACGCCGACACCCGGCGCGTTCCGTTGGTCCAGGCGAACGCCGAGAACCTGCCCTTCGCCGACGCATCCTTCGACATCGCGTGCTCGGCCTTCGGCGCGGTGCCCTTCGTCGCCGACTCAGCGCAGGTGATGGCGGAGGTCGCGAGGGTGTTACGTCCCGGTGGACGTTGGGTTTTCGCAGTGAACCATCCGATGCGGTGGATGTTCCTCGACGATCCGGGCCCAGACGGCCTGACCGTCCGCATCCCCTATTTCGACCGCACCCCGTACACCGAGGTCGACGACGCCGGCACCATCACCTACGTCGAACACCACCGCACCATCGGTGATCGGGTACGTGAGATCCGTTCCGCCGGATTGATTCTCGACGACATCGTGGAACCCGAATGGCCGGAAGGGTTCACCCAGGAGTGGGGACAGTGGAGTCCGTTCCGCGGCCAGTACTTCCCCGGCACCGCCATCTTCTGCTGCAGCAAACCTACCTGAAGCGGAGTCCGGTCACAGGAGTTTCGAGAGGAAGGCGCGGGTGCGTTCCTGCTGCGGATTCGCCAGCGTCGCTCGGGGATCACCGCGTTCGACGACGACGCCGTCGTCCATGAAGGCCAGTTGGTCGGCGACCTCACGGGCGAAACCCATCTCGTGGGTGACAACGATCATCGTCATGCCGGATTCGGCGAGTTCACGCATCACCCCCAGCACCTCCCCGACCAATTCCGGATCGAGCGCCGAGGTCGGTTCGTCGAACAACATCAATTTCGGATCCATGGCCAGGGCGCGGGCGATGGCCACGCGTTGCTGCTGCCCACCCGATAATTGCGCCGGATAGGTGTCCGTCTTGTCGGCGAGCCCGACACGGTCCAGCAGGTGCCGGGCCCTTTCGATCGCCTCGCTCTTCTTCTGCTTCTTGACCTGTGTCGGCGCCTCGATGATGTTCTCCAGCGCAGTGCGATGCGGGAACAGGTTGAAGTGCTGGAACACCATTCCGATGTCCCGACGTTGTCGAGCCGCGTCCTTGGCGCTCATCTCGTACAGCTTGTCGCCGCGTTCGCGATACCCGATGAGGTCGCCGTCGACGTAGAGTCGCCCCGCGTTGACGATCTCCAGGTGATTCACACAGCGCAAGAACGTCGACTTGCCCGAACCCGAAGGCCCGATCAGACACAGCACCTCACCGCGACCCACCTCGAGCGAAACACCTTTGAGCACATCGAGATGTCCGAAACTCTTCCAGACCCGGTCGGCCACCACCATCGGGCTCTCAGCGGCGCTCATCGCTCTCCCCCTCCACCGCGACGCCGCTGCCCAACGGCGCATTCTGCGCTGCGGCAAGAGCTTTGAGCTGCCGGGCGGTCATCTGACGGCTGGCCCCCTTCGAGTAGTGACGCTCCAGGTAGAACTGCCCCACCATCAGCACGCTCGTCACGACGAGGTACCAGGTCGACGCAACCATCAGCAACGGGATCGGCTGGAAGTTCACCCCGGAGATGTCCCGGGCCCTCCCGTAGAGTTCCAGGCTGAACGGGACCGCGGCCACCAGGCTGGTGGTCTTGAGCATGCTGATCAGTTCGTTGCCGGTCGGCGGGATGATCACGCGCATCGCCTGCGGGAGCACGGTCCGACGCATCGTCTGACTCCACGACATACCGAGCGCGACCGATGCCTCACTCTGCCCTTCGCCGACCGAGGACACGCCGGCCCGGACGATCTCGGCCATGTAGGCGGCCTCGTTGAGGGCCAGACCGACGACCGCGAACAGGAATGCGGCGTTCCAATCCTGGATGTCGAAGTGCACGAACTGAACCGAGAACGGAATGCCGAGGTCGATCTGCTTGTAGATCGACGGGAACAGGCCCCAGAACACCAATTGCACGTACACCGGTGTGCCACGGAAGATCCAGAGGTAGACCCATGCGGTGTAGCGCAGCACCGGATTCGGCGACAACCGCATCACCGCCAGCACCACGCCGAGGATGATCGCGATGATCATCGCCAGGACGGTCAACGCCAAGGTGTATCCGACACCGGAAAGGATGCGGTTGTCGAACAGGTACTTGGCGTAAGTGTCCCAGCGGTACGCGCCGTTGGTGGCCGCACCGTAGACGAACAGGACCACCACGATCACCACGACGGCCGCGGCGATCCATTGACCGGGATGGCGCAGAGGAACGGCCTTGATCGGTGTCGGCTCGTGCCTGCCCGGCTCGTGCCTGCCCGGTTCGTGCTTGTCTGGGTCCTTCGCAGCCGAGTCGGTCGGGCCGGTCACGTCGTCAGCTCACCGCGCCGTTGATGACCGCGGTCGGGATCGTGCCGGCCTGCACGCCCCAATGCTCGGCGATCTCGCGATACTGGCCGTTGTCGATCAGATGCTGCACGGCCTGACGTAAAGCCTCTGCCAGCGGCGAACCCTTCTTGACGGGGTAACCGTACGGCGCCGACGCGAAGACCGGGCCCGCCGGTTCGAGGGCGCCCTCGGACTTCTTGATCGCGTAGGCGGTCACCGGAGAATCGGCCGACATCGCGTCGACCTTGCCCAGCACCAACGCATTGACCGCCTCGTCCTGGGAGTCGAACTTGACCTTGGTGATCGCGGGTTTGCCCGCATCGGTGCACGCCTTGCTCTTGGCGGGCACCTCGTCGGTGTCCTCGACCGTGGTCGCCTGCACCGCGACCCGCTTGCCACAGGCATTGTTCGGGTCGATACCGGCGCCCTTCTGCTGGGCCCATTGGACACCCGCGCTGTAATAGGTCACGAAGTCGACCTGCTTTTCGCGTTCCTCGGAGTCGGTGAACGACGACATCCCCACGTCGTAGGTGCCCTGCTGTACGGCCGGGATGATCTTGTCGAACTCCGACTCCTTGAACTCCGGCGTCACACCGATCACCTGGCCGATTGCCGTCATCAGATCGACATCGAAACCGATGATCTCGCCGCTCGAACTCTTGAACTCGTTCGGCGAGTACGGCACGTTCACGCCGACGGTCAGCGTCCCCGAATCGCGGACGTCGGCAGGCACCGCAGCCGCGATGTCGTCGACCTTCGCCACCTCCAGATTGATCGGACCGACGTCCCCGGACGAACTGCTCTCGTCGTCGGTGTTCGAGCACCCCGACAATGCCAGGGCCAGCATCGCGACCAGCGCGACGAGCACCGCACCAATTCGAGACGACTTCGCAGACCGCATCACACACCCCATCCGTAAACCCGACATCACGTCGAACCTACTTCCTGACAGGGGATTCCACCGGGTGGTTACCAGAGATTTACCGGGCCCCCGGGCGCCGTCAGCCGAGTTCTGCGATGACCTCGTCGGTGAACCGGGCGGTCGAGGCGGTGCCACCGAGATCCGCGGTGGCGATCGATCGTGCGAACGCCGCGGCCACGGCGGCCTCGATGGCCTCGGCCGCGGCGACGAGGCCCGGACGGCTCACGGCGTCACCGTGTTGTCGGAGCGCCATCGCGGTGGAGAGGATGATCGCGGCCGGGTTCGCCACGCCGCGACCGGCGATGTCCGGCGCCGCACCGTGCGTGGCCTGCGCCATGACCTTGGTGTCCGAACAGTTCACCGACGCCGCGATTCCCAGCGAACCCGCGAGTTCGCCGGCGAGGTCCGAGAGGATGTCGCCGAAGAGATTCTCGGTGACGACCACATCGAAGTCGGCAGGTCGCCGGACCAGGTGCGCCGCCATCGCATCGACGTGCTGTTCGTCGACATCGACGTCCGGAAAGTCTTGGGCCACCACACGACACACGTCTCGGAACAGCCCCGTCGTCAACCGCAACACGTTGGCCTTGTGCACGATCGTCACTCTCGACGACCGTTGGCGTGCCGCCTCGAACGCGACTCGCGCAATGCGCTCGGACGCCGCACGCGTCACCATCCCGACGGCCAACGCCACATCCGGGGTCGGCATGAACTCCCCGCTGCCGGCGAACATGTTGCGGTCGGCGTAGAGCCCCTCGGTGTTCTCCCGCACGATCAGCACGTCGATGTCCGGCGCGGTCGCCCGCACGCCCGGAAATGCCCGCGCCGGACGCAGGTTGGCGAACAATCCGTAGCGTGACCGGATCACCGCGCCGGGAGTGCGCGCCGCGTGCGGCGGTGGATAGCTCGCCGAGTCGTGCGGCCCCAGAATCCAGAGGTCCAGGTCGTCGAGCGCACGCAGCGTGTCGTCGGGGACGGGATCGCCGTGCGATTCGATCGCAGCACGTCCGAACGGCAATTCCACCCATTGCAGCGACACCCCGGGGCCGCGTGCGGCAGCCTCGGCCACGGCCACCGCGGCCGGGACGATCTCCGGTCCGATCCCGTCGCCGGCAAGGACTCCGACCCGGACCGGCGACTCCGACATCAGTGCGCCGCGTCGTCCCAGGACCGCCCGAAGCCGACCGAAACCTCCAGCGGCACCGAGAGAGTGATGGCGTTGCCCATCTCCTCACGGACCAGCGTCTCGACGGTGTCGCTCTCGCCCGTGGCGACCTCGACGACGAGTTCGTCGTGCACCTGCAGCAGCATGCGTGACCGAAGCGCCTCTGCCGCAATCCGTTTCTGCACGTTGATCATCGCCACCTTGATGATGTCTGCCGCGGTGCCCTGGATGGGGGCGTTGAGTGCCATCCGCTCGGCGGATTGTCGACGCTGCCAATTGTCACTGTTGAGATCGGGCAGATAGCGCCGGCGGCCGAACAACGTTGCCGTGTACTCGTTTCGGCGTGCCTCGTCGACCACGTTGTGCAGATAATCGCGAACGCCGCCGAAGCGGGCGAAGTACGCCTCCATCTGTTCCTTGGCCTCGTCTCGGCTGATCTTGAGCTGGGCCGCGAGACCGAAAGCGCTCAACCCGTACGCCAGACCGTAGGACATCGCCTTGACCCGATGCCGCATCTCTGTGGTGACCTCGTCGATCGGTACGCCGAAGGCGCGGGAGCCGACGAAATTGTGCAGATCCTCACCGGTGTTGAACGCTTCGATCAGACCCGCGTCCTCGGACAGATGCGCCATGATGCGCATCTCGATCTGGCTGTAGTCAGCCGTCATCAAGCACTCGTAGCCGGCGCCCGGCACATCCGAACCGCTCGCCCCGCCCACCACGAACCCGTGGCGGATCTGCCGTCCCGCGGCGGTACGCACCGGGATGTTCTGCAGGTTGGGATCGGTCGACGACAAGCGACCGGTCGCGGCGATCGTCTGATTGAAAGTGGTGTGGACGCGGCCGTCGTCGGCCACCGACTTGAGCAGACCGTCCACGGTCACCTTCAGTCGCGTCGCGTCACGATGCTCGAGCAGGTGCGCCAGGAACGGATGTTCGGTCTTCTCGTACAGGCCCTGCAGCGCATCGGCGTCGGTCGTGTAGCCCGTCTTGGTCTTCTTGGTCTTGGGCATGTCGAGCTTGTCGAACAGCACCGTCTGCAACTGTTTCGGCGAGCCGAGGTTGATCTGTTCCCCGATGACCTCGTAGGCTGCGTCGGCCGCAGTCCGAATACGTTGCGCGAAATCGGCTTCCAACTCGTGGAAGTGGTCGACGTCCACCGCGATACCGACCGCCTCCAGCTCGGCGAGCACGAAGGTCAGCGGCAGCTCCATCTCGGTGAGCAGCGGTTTGGAATCGATCCGGTCGAGCTCGGTGTCGAGGGTGTCGGCGAGTTCGGCGACCGCTTGGGCTTCGAGCATCTGATGCTCGGCGTGTCTGGCGTCGCCGGCGTCCTCGTCGAGCAGCGACATCTGGCCGTCTCCGGGGCCGTCGTCGGCACGTAGTTCCCGACGCAGATAACGCAGGGCGAGATCGTCGAGGTTGAACGTCCGCTGTCCCGGACGCACCAGGTACGCGGCGAGCGACGTGTCGCTCGTGACACCGCCGAGGGTCCATCCTCGAGCGCGCACCGCATGCACCGCCCACTTCGCCTCGTGCACGGCCTTGGGCCGTTCGGGGTCGGCCAACCACGCCGCCAACGCCTGCTCGTCATCGACGTCGAGGGTCGTGACGTCGGCGTAGGCGGAGGAACCGTCGGCGCCGGCGATCGCCAGTCCGGTGGCATCGGCACCGACGACGACGTGCGGCGCCGTGACCGCAACTCCACTGCGTCCGGTCGCGGTGTGCTCGTCGAGCCATCCGCGCACGGCACCCGGCGCGAGTACCGTCCCGTTCAACTCGAAACCCGATTCCGCCTCCGGCTCAACCGAACTCAACGTCGAGAACAGGCGGTCGCGCAGCACCCGGAACTCCAGGTCGTCGAACAGCTGATGGATCCGATCCCGGTCCCACCCGACCATGGCCAGGTCGTCCGGCCCGGCCGGAAGCTGCATGTCGCGCACCAGCTCGGTGAGCTGTCGGTTGGTCTGCACCGACGCCAGGTGCGCACGCAGTGCGTCACCCACCTTGCCCTTCACCTCGTCGACGTGATCGACCAGTCCGGCGAGGGACCCGTATTCCCGAATCCACTTCGACGCGGTCTTCTCCCCCACCCCCGGGATGCCGGGGAGATTGTCACTCGGGTCGCCGCGCAGAGCCGCGTAGTCGGGATACTGCCGTGGTGTGAGGCCGTACTTCTTCTCGACCTCTTCCGGCGTGAACCGGGTCAGATCGGACACGCCCTTGCGCGGGTAGAGCACCGTCACCGAGTCGTCGACCAGTTGCAGCGAGTCGCGGTCGCCGGTCACCACCAGCACTCGGAAGCCCTCGGCCTCGGCCTGCGTGGCCAGGGTGGCGATGATGTCGTCGGCCTCGTAGCCCTCGATCGCCATGACCTGCACGCCGAGCGCGTCGAGCACCTCCTTGGTGAGATCCACCTGACCGTTGAACTCGTCCGGCGACTTCGATCGCTGCGCCTTGTAGTCCGGGAACATCTCCGAACGGAAGGTCTTGCGGGAGACGTCGAAGGCCGCGGCGATGTGGGTCGGCTCCTCGTCTCGCAACAGATTGATCAGCATCGAGGTGAAGCCGTAGACCGCGTTGGTGGTCTGGCCGGTGGCGGTCTTGAAGTTCTCTGCCGGCAGGGCGAAGAACGCCCGATAGGCCAGGGAGTGGCCGTCGAGCAGCATCAGGGTCGGTCGCCCGTCCTGGCCTGCTGACTTCTTCGCGGGTGCTGTCGAACTCTTCGCGGGACTCACCCGTGCGAGTCTAGTGACCCGACCCGACAACACGGTGAGGTGTGCATTCGTCCGAGCCGACCGGTCAGCCGCGGCGATACATCGGCCACACCCTGGGGCCGTCGAACGGCAGCGTGACCTCGGCGGTCACCTCGAATCCGAAACGCTCGTAGAGCGGGATGTTCACCTCGTTGGAGCTCTCCAGATACGCAGGCCCGTCCACCCGGTCGACGCCGGTCGTGAGCAACGCGGTGCCCACGCCCATGCCGTGTACCGCGGCACCGACCTGACCCAGATACCAGTGCGGCTCCTTGGGGCGATGCTTGGCGAACTCCGTCTCCAGGATCATCCCTCGCCGCACCTTCCCGCGCAGGGCCCGCACGAATCCCCACACCGACCCGAACTGTTGCCGGGGCGACATCCGGGCCCCGGGCGGATCCCACACCGCGGCACCCACCGCAGAACCGTCCAGAAACGCCACATCGGCGCAGGCGGCCGGACCGTGCACCCACCGCACCAGGGTGGCGAAGAGCAGTTTGTCGGCAGACGGATCGGGATTGACCCAGCGCGTGACCGGGTCGTCGGCGAATGCCTGGGCCAGCAGAGTGCTCACCAGATCCAGGTCGCGGCTCGGGGCGGTTACGATGCGCGGCACCATGACCAGAGCCTACCGACCCGTCCGGCAGAGCCGAAGGGTCTCGGACTGATCAGGCGACGCCCAGATAGGCCTCGCGAACAGCGTCGTCGACGAGCAGGTCGCGACCCGCACCCTCCTTGGTGATCACCCCTGTCTCCAGGATGTAGCCGCGCGTGGAGCGGCTCAGCGCCTGCTGGGCGTTCTGCTCCACCAGCAGAATCGTGGTGCCCTCGGCGTTGATCTGCGCGATGATGCGAAAGATCTGTTGGATCACCATGGGCGCCAACCCCATCGACGGTTCGTCCAGCAGCAGCAGCCTGGGGCGGGCCATCAACGCACGACCGATCGCCAGCATCTGCTGCTCACCACCGGACATGGTGCCCCCGAACTGTTTCCGACGCTCACCGAGACGGGGAAACAGGTCGAAGACGTGGTCGAGAGCATCACGGTAGTCGGACTTGGACGTGAATTTTCTCCCGTAGCAGCCCATGTCGAGGTTCTCCAGGACGGTCATCCCGGGAAAGATGCGACGCCCTTCCGGCACCTGGATGATGCCGCGCTTCACACGTTCGTGCGGGGCGAGACCGGAGATCGACTCACCGTTGAACAAGACCTCGCCGCTGGTGAGCCGGTTCAACCCCGAGATTCCACGCATGGTGGTCGACTTGCCCGCACCGTTGGCTCCGAGCAGCGTCACGAGTTCCCCGTCGCCGACATGCAGCGAGATACCGTGCAGCGCCCGGATACGGCCGTAGTGGACGACGACGTCACGAAGTTCCAGGATCGGTGTCGGCGCCGCCGGTTCGTCGGGCGTCGCCGATTGCGGGTCAGGCACTTTCGTCATCGGGGACCCCCAGGTAGGCGGCGATGACCGCCGGATTGTCGCGGACTTCCTTCGGGCTGCCCTCGGCGATCTTGCGGCCGAACTCGAGCACCACGATGCGGTCGGTCACACCCATCACCAACCGCATGTCGTGTTCGATCAGCAGCACGGTGTAGCCGTCGTCGCGGATCTTCTGGATCAGCCCCATCAGTGCGGTCTTCTCACTCGGATTGAAGCCGGCGGCCGGTTCGTCGAGGCACAACAACTTCGGCTCGGTGGCCAGTGCGCGGGCGATCTCGAGTCGACGCTGATCGCCGTAGGGCAGATTCGACGCCTTCTCGGCGGCGCGGGCGCCGATTCCGACGAACTCGAGCAGCGCCATACCGCGCTCCGCCGCGTCTCGTTCCTCGCGGTAGAGGCGCGGGGTGCGGAAGATGCTGCCGAACACCGAGGTCTTGTGACGGGCGTCGGTGCCCACACAGACGTTCTCCAGCGCGGTCATCTCACCCCAGAGCCGCACGTTCTGGAAAGTGCGGGCGATGCCGAGACGGGTGATCTTGTGTTGCTTGATCTTTCCCAGGCGTGCACCGTCGAAGGTGACGGTGCCGCGGGTGGGTCGATAGACACCGGTGATGGCATTGAAGCATGTGGTCTTGCCTGCCCCGTTGGGGCCGATCAGTCCGAGGATCTCGCCACGCCGGATGTCGAAGCTGACATCGTCGAGGGCGGCCAACCCGCCGAACTCGACGGTCAACCCCTCGACCGAGAGCAGGGACTCGCCGGTCGCGGTGGCGATGTCACGCTGGGGTGCAACGACTTCCGCAACAGCCTCCGGATCGGCGAGATCCGGGTCGATCGCGGCGGTGTCGACGATCGCGGTGGCCTGCGGGTCGGCGACGGCTTCGGCGATCTGTTCGGTGTGGTCGGGAACCTCGTAGTCGGGAACCTCGTGGTCGGTGCCCGACGATTCGTCGGGCTGCTCGCCGGATTCCGGGGGATGTGTCACGCCGCCTCCTCACGAGTCGACGGCGCAGCCGGGGTCCGTTTGACCGCTCCGTAGATCTTTCGGCCAAAGGTGATCAGGCGCGCCCGTGCCGGGAACAGTCCCTGCGGACGGAAGATCATCAACACCACGAGCGCGAGACCGAAGAACAGGTACTTGAACTCACTCAACGACTGTCCGCCGATTTCCACGCCCTGCACCCGAGCCGGGAGGTAGACGATGAGGAAAGCGCCGGCGATGACCCCGAGCTTGTTGCCCTGGCCACCGAGCACCACCGCGCACAGGAACAGCATGGAGTTGATGACGGTGAACGCCTTCGGGTCGACGTACTGCACCTGACCTGCGTAGACCGCACCGGAGAGGCCGCCGATCCCGGCGCCGATCACAAACGCCCACAACTTGTACTTGAAGGTCGGCACACCCATGATCTCGGCGGCGTCCTCGTCTTCGCGGATCGCCACCCAGGAACGGCCGACACGACTGCGTTCGAGGTTGCCGATGATGATCAGCACCAAGATCACCAGCACGATTCCCAGCCAGTACCACCAGACACCGTAGTTGAGGGTGTCGGAGTTGTTCGCGCTGGAGAACACCCCGTCCGGATGTTTGTCGGAGGTGCCGAGTTCGGGGAACAGCACCCCTTGCAGACCGGACGCCCCGTTGGTGATGTCGCCGAGATTGTCCGCGAGCAGACGCACGATCTCACCGAAACCGAGGGTGACGATGGCCAGGTAGTCGCCGCGGACGCGCAACGTCGGCGTGCCCAGGATGAGACCGGTGATCCCGGTGATCACGATGGCCAGCGGGACACACGCAAGCCATGCCCACGGGCCGGAGAAGATGCCGTGATCGGTGCTGCCCCACAGCGGGCTCGCCGGACTGGTCAACAACGCGACGACGTAGGCGCCGACCGCGTAGAAGCCCACATAGCCGAGGTCGAGCAGACCTGTCTGACCGACGACCACGTTGAGGCCGATGGCGATCAACGCGGTCATCGCGAAGGTCGCCATCACCACTCCGAAATCGGTTGCGGTGGTGGTGATCAACGGCGGGTTGAGTACCGGGAGCAACGCGATCACGATGATCGCCGGCACCCCGACGAGCCATTGCGCGACACGCGGCAGCCCGTTCCACCACGTACGGATGGCGTCTCCGACTCCGCGCGGTTCCGGCGCGTTCGGGTCCTCGAGCTCCGAGGGTCCGGACAGAGGTCGATCAGTCGTCATACCCTTGCCTTCCCGAGTTTCTCGCCGAGAATGCCCGTCGGGCGGAACATCAGCACCAGGATCAGCAGGACAAAGGCGACGACGTCACGCCACTGGTTGCCGAGCACCACCGATCCATAGTTTTCCATGACGCCGAGCAGAAGTCCGCCGAGAAGTGCACCGCGAACGTTTCCGATACCGCCGAGGACCGCGGCGCAGAACGCCTTGATCCCGAGGATGAAGCCGCCGTAGTAGACGATGTTGGTCGGCACCCGCAACGTGTAGAGCAGGGCGGCGGCGCCGGCCAGCAGACCACCGATCAGGAACGTGACGGTGATGATGCGCTCGCGGGACACACCCATCAGCAACGCCGCGTCGGGGTCCTGTGCCACCGACTGGATGCCACGGCCCAGTCGGGTGCGGTTGACCAGGTAGTCGGTGCCGAGCGCAAGAACCAACGCGGAGATGATGATGATCAGCGTCAGGTTGTAGACCGGCGCGCCGAACAGGCTGAACTCCTCGACCGGCTGCACCAGCCGGATGGTCGGCTGGGCACTCGACCCGCCCAACGGCGGATCGATGGGCAGTTTCGGGAGCACGTAGTGCACGAACTCCTGCAGCACGAAAGACATGCCGATCGCAGTGATCAGGAACGCCAACGGTTTGGCTCGTCGGCGACGTAGCGGCCGATAGGCGACGAACTCCAAACCCACTGCGGCGCCCCCGGATACGGCCATTCCGCATAGACCCGCGAGGAGCAGGTACAGAATCGTCATGACCGTGCCCTCGGAGTAGGTGTTACCCGACGGACCGAACCCGAGCAGAAGCAGACCGATGTACTGCCCGAACATGCCGAGCATGAACACTTCGGAGTGCGCGAAGTTGATGAGGCGCAGAACGCCGTAGACCAGGGTGTACCCAACGGCGACCAGCGCGTAGATCGCGCCGTAGGTCAACCCCTCGATCGTCAGACCCCAGAAACCGTCCTTGAGCGCACCGAGATCGAATCCGATGGTCGAGGCCACGGCCGTCGTCTCGGCCAACGAGTACCCGATCATGCGTGCCTTTCAGCCACAGAAATCCCCCAGAGACCACGATGCGTCCGGGCTCATGTGCCCGGACGCACCGTGTTCGTCGTGTCCTACTTGACTTCGTAAACCCAGATCAGCGACGAGGTCAGCTCACCGGTCGGAGTCCACTCGTACTCGCGGGCAAGGCCCGGTCCCTTGTACGAGCTGACGTAGGAGAGCAGTTCGGGGCGGGTGCGCTTGCCCTCGGTGATCCCCTTCATCAGGATCGACGCGAGGTCGTATGCCTCGACCGAGTAGACACCCGGCGCCTGCTTGAACGCGCTCTGGTAGTTCGACTTGAACTGCGACGGCGCCGGACCACACGGGCACGACAGGATCGCCCCCTTCGCACTGTCGCCGGCCTGCGCGGTGAACTGCGGGTCGTTGGCGCCGTCACCGGAGACGAATGTCGCCTCCGAGCCTGCGGTCTTCAACTGCTGAGCCAGCGGGGCGGCCTCGGCGTAATAGCCGGAATAGAAGATCGCGTCCGGGTTGGCGGCGGTGACCTTGGAGATGATGGCCGAGAACTCCCGATCGCCCTTCTTGACGTCGCCGGAGCAGTCGGCGTCGAAGGCCGAGCCGAGCGACTCGGTGATCGCTTCGGCAAGTCCCACACCGTAATCGGTGTCGTCCTTGATGACGCAGACCTTCTTGGCGCCCTTCGCGCCGGTCAGGTATTTGGCGACCGCGGGTCCCTGCACGTCGTCGTTGGCCAGACCGCGGAAGAACGTCTTCCAGCCGTTGTCGGTCAAGGTCGGGTTGGTGGCCGAGGCGGTCACCGACACGAGGCCGGCCTGGTTGAAGATTCCGCCGGTGGCCTTGGTCTCACCGGAGAACGCCGGTCCGATCAACCCGACGATGGCGTCGTCGTTGACGATCTGCGGCGCGACCTGCGTGGCCTTCTGCGGATCACCTTCGGTGTCGAAGGGCTTGAGCACGATCTGGCAGTTCGGATTCGCCTTGTTGTGCTGATCGACGGCGAGTTGGGCGCCATTCTTGATGTTGATGCCGAGAGCCGCGTCGGCTCCGGTGAGCGCACCGGCCATGGCGATGGTGGTCTGTGGGCACTGGGCCTTGCCGTCACCCGCCGGGTCGAGTGCTGCCGACTCAGAGGTCGGTTTCACCTCGTTGCCCTGGGTGTCGATCTGCGCGAGGGGCGCGATCTCCAGACCGGAACTGGCAGCGGCGGATCCGCTGGTACCCGATTCGGAACCGGAGTCGCTGGACTTACTGCTACACGCGGACACGGCCAGGACACTCGCGAGTGCCACCGCGAGGGCACCGGTCGCCATACGACGATGCATGCTCATACCTCTTCGTTTCCCACCCACCCGGCGCGGGCGCCGAGAGGCCTGCTGAGGAGACCTCCGAAAAACATAGACCGAATCACCCGCCTGCGCGCTGTATTGACAGCAAATGCGCACGACGTCGCGGGCCGTGTTTTCACAGATTTAACGAGTCCCCCGAGATCCGGGATGAGTGGGCGCGCAGGATCACTCGGTCGGGCCGAGAGTCTCCACGACGACTTGCGCGACCGCCTTCATGGTGGTGCGACGATCCATCGCGGCACGCTGAATCCACTTGAACGCCTCGGGTTCCGAGAGCGACTGCTTTTCCATCAGCAGACCTTTTGCGCGTTCGACGAGTTTGCGCGTCTCGAGACGGTCGGCCATGGTGGCCACCTCCTTCTCGAGCGCGGCGACCTCGTTGTACCGGCTCACCGCCACCTCGATGGCCGGCACCAGATCGGCCTTGGTGAACGGTTTGACGAGATAGGCCATGGCGCCCGCATCGCGGGCCTGCTCGATGAACTCGCGTTGGCTGAACGCCGTCAACATCACCACCGCGGCGAGCTTCTTGCGCGCGATCTCCGACGCCGCGTCGATCCCGTCGCGAACGGGCATCTTGACGTCCATGATCACGAGGTCCGGAGACAGGCTCTCGGTGAGATCAACCGCCACCTGTCCGTTCGGCGCCTCGCCGACGACCTCGTACCCCTCCTCGCGGAGCATCTCGATCAGATCCATCCGGATCAGCGAATCGTCCTCGGCCACCAGCACCCGATGAGTCGTCGCCTGCCCTTCGGTCCGAACCTCGACGCCGTCTGCCACCGTCACCATCCCCTCCTCGCGATCGCACACTCCCGGCCCCGCGTCACCGCCGCGACCAGCACAATCCATCATGGACCGATGCGAGCAGAGTACCGGCTGGCCCGGCGCTCGGCCGATCATCTAAAGTAGACCTTCGCAGCTGCCCGACCACGTCGGCAGAAGCACTCGCCCTCGTAGCCCAATTGGCAGAGGCAACGGATTCAAAACCCGTCCAGTGTGAGTTCGAGTCTCACCGAGGGCACCAAGCCACCTGACCTGAAATACCAGGTCAGAGGCTATTTACAGGCCAGTCGCCAGTCCCGAGTCGGCCCCCGTGGGCACATTTTGGGCACACTTTGTCACGCGGGCATCGTGAGCGTCGGCCACGCTGTCGAGGTCGTCCGGGAACAGATCGGCGTACGTGTCGAGCGTCATCGTGGCGCTCTTGTGCCCGAGCATGCGTTGAACAACCTTGACGTTGGCCCCCGACGAGATCGCCAACGACGCCGCGCTATGTCGCAGATCGTGAGGTGTCACGCGAGGAAAATCCTCCGATTCAGCCTGACAACGGCCGACCGCCCCCGAGAACCACGTGTTCGCACCGGGCGACTTCGCATAGTGCCCGTACCGGTTCGCAAACACGATGTCGTCTCGCCCCTTGCCCTCGCACGCACGCGCCAGATACTCGGCGAGGAATCGCGGGAATGGCACCGATCGCTGCTCGTGGGTCTTGGGCGTGCCCACAACGATCTCTCCGCCGACGTTGACCGCGTTGCGTCGAACGTGCAGGCGTCGGCGCAACATGTCGACGTCGGCCACGTGCAAACCGGCGAGCTCACCCCATCGCAGCCCGCAGTAGGCGAGGACGAGGACCTTGGTGTTGTGCTCGCCCGCTTCCCGAGCCAGGTGCCACACCTGCCCGTCGGTCAAGTAGGCGCGAGCCCGAGCCGACTTGCGAGGCAACTTCACGCCACGCGCCGGATTGACCGTGATGAGCCGATCGGCGACCGCCTCATCGAGGATCTGCGCAAGCACCGAATGCGCTCGGATCACCGTGACCGGCCCACTGCGAGCAGCGAGGTCGGCCACCCACTGACTCACCGCACTGCGTTCGATGTCGCCGACGGCGACCACACTCCACCGGGGTTCGACATGCACGCGCCATGCCACTTCCGCCGAGCGCAGGCTCGAGGGTTTCAGGTGGCTCTGGCGTTGCAGCCAACCACCACCGCGATCGCCGACTGTTGCACGTCCGGCCGACGGCGCAACGTATGCGCCGGTCATCTTCGAGACCTCGACGGTGTTGGCAAACGCCGAGGCGTCACGCTTGGTTGTGAAACCGCGCTTCTTGGTCTGCTTTTGGTCAGGTGTCCGGTAGCGAACCATCCATCGTTTTGCGCCGGTTGATGTCTGGTATTGCTCAATTGTCGCCACGACGCTGCTCCCGGCTTGCTCTCCGTGCCATCTTCCGGCCCTCTTCGGCCATCTTTGCCCGCACCCATACCGGTTGCGATCGCATGCTCCAGTCGAGGTCGTAATCCACATCCGATGGGTCCGCGGTGTCGTCGTCCCCGACGATCCAGTTCCACAAGTCCCCCGCGTCGACCTCGCCAAGGCCGGTCGCACTGACCCGGTCGTCGATCACGTTCACGGCCGGCATCAACAGAGCCGCTGGCGCGCATCGCAGCGCAACCGACAAGGCCATCAGATCATCGACGTCGACGCGCCGATCGCCTTCCTCGATGCGCAGCAATCCCAGGGCGGCGATGGGTTTGCCGATGTTGCCGAGTCGCCTGACCATCTCGGCGCGGGTGAGGTTCTGACTCTCGCGGAGGCGTCTGACGTTGTCGGCGACGGTGCGGGCGGTGGCCCCCGGTTGATTCTTCGTTGCTGGCATGCAAACCAACTTATCATAATGATACTTTCCTGTTTCTTCTTGACTTCTTGTGGCGTCACGCGCATCGTCATGACTACGCACATCATTTCGAGCATTGTTGCGATCAGTTTGATACTCCAGGAGGCGTCGTGGACACCACTGACCGAGCACTCATCCCCGCCAACGAGATGAAGGAGCGGGTACCTGGCACCACTGATCAATCGTGGGCCACCATGCGCCACAAGGGAACTGGTCCCAAGTACGTGAAGTTGAACGGACGAATCTACTACCGTCATTCCGATCTCGACGAATGGATCGAGTCGAACGTGCGGCAGCGCACGGACGACAAACGTCCTCCGCCGCAAGGGAAGCGGCCCAGCAGCACCCGGCGTTCCCACCCCGGACAGCACGACTCAGGTGATGCCGCGTGAGTGTCGCGACGATCCGTTTGCGGCCGCACGGTCAGCCGATCGTGAACGCGGACTGTGCCGGGCTCATGTTCGGGGTGTCGGCGGACAGTCTCGCCGGGCTGCAGGTGGGCGGCCGGTGGCCGGCACTACTCGTCCGGCGTGGCCTGAAGCTCAGGAAAGAGTATGCCCGCGAGATGTGCATCGGGATTGAGGACATCGACGAGCTTGGGTTCCTCGCGCACTGCGCGCGGCGTCCCGGGGTCGCCCTGGTCGTCGAGGCACCCGACGGACAGCTCACCGTACTCGTCGAGGAACCGGGAGACGCCGAATGAGCACCGACCGCTACGCCGATCTCCGCGCTATCGAGGACTTGGGTCTCGGCTATCCGCCAGCCGACAGGACGCCCGAGTTGGTCGACGAACCCAGCCTCGACGGCGTGCTGGTGTCGTCGCTGGCCGATTGCCAAGACGACTGAATACAACCGCACCGCAACAACTTCAGGGACGCACGGGGAACCAAAGAGGGCACGCGGGGGTGCGGCTGGACTGGCGAAGGGGACGCCAGCACCAGCCCGCCACAAACCATCAACTCCGAACCACAGGAGTCATTCGTGATGATAGAGCAAGCCGACCCGTACCCACTCGTTCGTGCGTTCGTGCAGCGCGCGGTCGGTCCGTGTCACGGTGGCCCGGCACCTGCGGCCGGATCACCAGATTGGGCAGAGCTGCCCGATGATCACCCGGCGAAGTGGGCAGCGGTCCTCACCGCCGGCACATTGCAGGTGCTGCATCAGGAGCTCGACGCGATCGAGGCCCGCCGCCGCGCCACGAAACAGGCGGCCGTCGAGGTCTGCCAGGCGCAGGTCTGGGCGTCAGTGGCCAAACGGGTCCAGGAGCGTGACGAGTTCTACCGCGAGCATCCGTGGGCAAAGCGGACCGCCCGATGAGCGCGACGAACATTGTCCTGTTCGACCGTGACCGCGGCGAGGTTCACTCCGGTCAGGTCCGCATGGCACACCGGTTCGCGTACTGCTACGCCGACGAGTTGCTCTACGTACACGGGATCGGCTGGCACGTGTGGGACGGGCGGCGCTGGTCGCCGGATGACTCTGGAGCGGCCAGGCGAGCGGTCGTCGCGGTGCTGCGCCAAGGTCTGGCCGACACCGCGGGCATCGTCGACGACGACGCCAAACGTCTCCGCAAGGACGTGTCGCGGTGCGAATCGGCCAGCGGTATCGCTGGTGTCCTCGAGGTGGCCGGGTCGCTGGCGCCGATGGCTGCGGCCGCCCGTGAACTCGATCCGGACCCGTTTCTGCTCAACTGCCGCAACGGCACCCTCGACCTCCGCACCAACCAGCTATCAGCGCACAATCCGGCCGATCGCATCACGAAGTGCTGCGCGGCCGACTATGACCCGTTCGCCGTCAGCGGACTGTGGACGACGTTCCTCGAACGCGTGCTACCGAATCCCGACATCCGCGACTATCTGCAGCGACTCATCGGAGTATCGCTGCGCGGCAACGTGATCGAACACATTCTCGCGATCCTCACCGGCACCGGCGCCAACGGAAAATCCACGTTCTACGAAGCGATCTGCGGGGCGCTGGGCGACTACGCTTCCACGGCTGAACCGGATCTGTTCATGCACCGCCAAGGCGCGCATCCGACCGGCGAAATGGACCTTCAAGGCCGGCGCCTGGTTGTGGTATCGGAGTCCGACCGCGACCGTCGCCTCGCCGAGGCCACCGTCAAACGGCTCACGGGCGGCGATCGTATCCGCGCCCGACGGATGCGGGAGAACTTCGTCGAGTTCGCCCCGTCGCACACGCCGCTGCTGATCACCAACCACCTACCCAAGGTGTCGGCCGACGACCCGGCCGTGTGGCGGCGTCTGCGCGTCATCCCGTTCGACGTCGAGATCCCCGGGCCCGAGCGGGACAAGACGCTGCACGACCGCCTACAGCAGGAGCACACGGCGGTGCTCGCGTGGGCGGTGGCCGGACACGCCGCCTATCAACGCCGTGGCGACCTCGACGAGCCCGACGGGGTCCTGGCGGCCACGGACCGCTACCGCACCGACAGCGACGCTGTGGCACGGTTTATCGCCGATCGCTGCGTCACGACCAGTCCGGCGCTGAAGGCCACCACGAGCCAGCTGCACGCGGAGTGGGCACGCTGGGCGGTCGAGGACGGCTCCGAACCCATGAGCCAGCGAGGGTTTGGACTCGCGCTCGACCGGCTCGGCTACCCGGTTACCTCACGCACAACTGCCGGCCGTTGGCGCGACGGAATCGCCCTTCTGGAGATGACGCATGACGCAAATGACGCATGAAAGGTATGACGCTACGCGCGCGCACACTATGAGTTCATACTTTCGGTGCGTCATCTGCGTCATAGACAGCAAGAACCCCCAGGTCACAGCACCGAAAGGGGAATGACGCATGAGCATCGGCCCCGACGACGAGCTCCGCGGGTGGTCATTCCTCGACGACGCCGCTTCCGTCGACCTGGGTGACGTCGGCTCTGCGGGCTACACCCTCGCCGAGGCGATCCGTTCTGACGGCGAGCGCCGCCTCTGGATCGTCGACGAACTCGTCGTCGGTAGCCCTGACGCCGACCACGGCGCCCGCCAACCACCGCCCCACGAGGAACTCGGCCCGCTGCCGGCCGACTGGCGAGATGCGATCGACGACGCGCCGCTTCGCTGCGGCGCTCCGTGCGCGGACGGTCGAGGCCCCTGTCGCATCGTCGTCAGCGCCCCCGGACATCGATGCCACTGGCACCGGACCTCGACGCGCCAACAACACAGGAGAACACCATGATCGCGTTGCACGGGCTCACCACCGACGACCACCGACGTGCGGCGGTGTTGCTCAAGCACTTCGGCGACGGCAACGACGCCGGGGTCACAGCCATCGTCGACGAGATCGACGCCGACGACCGGGGCGGCCAGCTGCTGTTCGCTCTGCTGGTGCTGTTCGGCCACCTGCTGCCCGAACTCCGCACCAGCCGCGGACAGGAACTGCTGCGTCGCCACGTCGCGGCACGCGCCGCAGGCCACACACTCGACACCGAGGAACCGTGATGTCCGACGACGACGAGCGTCCCCTCGCCGAGGTGCATCGCGAACTGCGCGTGCAGCGCGCGGCCGCACAGCTCGCCATCCACGGCACCACAGGCAACGCGGCCGGGTTCAACATGGCCGCCAACGACCTGTTCCTCGCGGGGATGCGCGCACCAGACGGGTTCTGGCAATCACTGTTCTGGGCCCTGTCGCACGTCGTCGCCTACCCCGACACCATCCGCGATCACCTACTCGCGCTGCACTCGATCCCCGACGACGGTGATTGAACCGATCAGCGGTGTACTCGTGGACGTCGACGACGCCCACGAGCTGGTACGCGTCATCGACGCTTACGGTCAGCTGCTCGCCGAGTCGCACAGGCGGCCGTCGGCCCGGTTGACCGCACTGCGCGACCGGTTATCTCGCGCCGAAACTCGCGTGACACGCCGAAACACTCCCGCTGGCGCGAGAAAACCTGGCAGCCAACAGGATTCGGAGGCACCATCCGTCTATGACGTCATCGACACCGGCCAAGCCGCCGCACTTCTCGGCATCACCGCCGACGGTGTCCGAGACCTCGCCCGCAGAGGCCGCATCCCGGCCCGCAAGATCGGTGGCCGCTGGTGCCTCGACGCCGCCGCAGTCTCCGCCCGCTCCACCCGATAACGCGACACGCCTGCCCGGCATCGAACTCGTCAAGACCGGCGTCTGGGAGATCTCCACCGGCATCTGGACCGTCACCCCGGCCGACCTCCGTTCGGCCGTCGACGCCCACCGCGCCGGTGTGCTGCGGAAGCCGGTCATCAAACTCGGGCATGTCGATCCTCGGTTCGACGGCGACCCGGCATACGGCTTCGTCGACAACCTCGCGCTGGCCGACGCCGGACACACCCTTCGCGGCGACCTCATCCTGCCGGGCTGGCTCGCCGACGCCGCCCCGATGTCCTATCCCGACCGCAGTGTCGAGGCGCTCATCGACTACACCGACGGCGACGGCCGTGCGTGGCCGCTGATCCTGTCGGCAGTCGCGCTACTGGGCGCCACCCCGCCCGGTATCGACGACCTCACGTCGCTGCAACACACCGTCACCGCCGCCAGCAGCGGCCAGGTCATCGTGCTCGCATCGCATGTCCCCGATCCCCACCGCCGCGTCCGTGTCATCGCGGCCGCCCGCCGCCAACGCGGCAGAAAGAAGGTCTGAATGTCTACCACGATCACGAATCCTCGTACGTACAAGCCAGGTTCGGATGTGACCTGCCAGGCGACCGCCGCGGTCACCAGCCGCCACCTCGTCGCGATCTCCGGTGACCGCGCCGCCCGCGGCAACATTGCCGTGGCGCCCGCGACTGCCGGTGGCCGGATCTTCGGTGTCGCGGTCACCGACGCCGACACCGACCACCTGGTGACCGTCGCCCGCGACGGCATCGTGCTCGTCACTGCCGGCGCCACCGTCAACGCCGGAGACGACGTCGAAGTCGGCGCGAACGCGACCGTCATCCCCAACACCGACGGAGTCGTGATCGGCCAAGCCGTCGCCACCGCCACCGCAGGCTCCGACGCCGAAATCGCTTTGCGCTGAAAGGAACCCCCCTATCATGACGTTCAGCTCACTGATGCCCGACCTCAACGGCCGGGAAATCACCGTCGACTACGCACTCAAGAACGTGTCCCGCACACTGGGACCGCAGATCGCGCAACTCACCGAATCGCAACTGTTGCTGCCCAGGTTCTTTCGGCCATACGGGCGGCCCGTCGAAGGTGGTGGCCTGCTGTACACCACCGTCAACGCGTCGGACTTCTACTCATCCGACGTCGAGGAACGCCAACCCGGCGCCGAGTTCCGGGTCGTCGAAGGCGTCGACCCCGACCCGCACCTCGCCAAGGTGCGCCAGTGGGGCGGAAAATTCAAGATCACCGACGAGCAGATCCGGCGCAACGATATCTCGTACCTGGATCAGCAGACGACCCAGTTGGCCAACACCATCGCCCGGAAACTCGACAACCACGCCTACCAGATCCTCGACGACAGCATCAACGCGATCATCTACAGCGGCGAGGGCTGGAGCAAGTTGGTGATCGACGGCCCCGCCGACTCCATCACCCCTTCATCCTTGCGGCCACCGGCCCATCTGTCGCAGGCGCAGTTGCAGGCCGACCTGGAAGAACTCGCCGTCATCCACGACCTGATGGTCGTCCACCCCAACGAAGCGCACTCGTTACGATCCGCCTACGGTGACCGCCTCGACGACATGCTCACCTCGGCCGGCGTCCGCATGGTGTCCAACCCCCGCGTCACGCCAGGCGTGGTCTGGGTGTGCGCAGAACAACAGGTCGGCACCGTCGGATTCGAGGACCCGCTGACCGTCGAGGTCTACGACGACCGCGCCACCCGGTCCCGCTGGGTACAAGGATTCGCGTCCCCCGCACTCGCCCTCGACCGCCCATACGCCGCCAAGAAGATCCACCTTCTCGACGACATGTTCCCGCCGGAAAACCCTTGACCCCGGTGCCGGGGCCTGAGACCTTCCCCGGCCCGGATCTCTTCCCAGGAGGTGGGAAACGATGAGCGACCCCGACCAGAAAGCAGAGCCCGCCATGGCAGACGACACCACCAGCCCCACACCACAGTTCGCGCGCTGGACCGACGACCAAGCCGCGCGACTCTACGACCTACTCGGGCTGCCACTCGACGGCAGCGTCACCGCCGACGACATCCTCGCCGTCATCGAATCGTTGGTCGCCCAGGAAACCACACCCGACCAGCAGACCAGCGGCACCGCAGCAGCCACCGCCGCAGCCGCCCGTCTCGGCCTGGAAGTAATCGACCGCGACTCACTCGCCGCGCTCCGCACCGAAGCCGACGAAGCACGAACCGTCAAAGCACAAGCGGCACAAGCAAAGATCGAGGGCACCGTCCAGGCCGCGGTCGCCAAGGGCAAAATCCCACCCGCGCGCGCACACCACTGGATCGAACTCATCGCCGCCGACCCCACCATGGCCGACACGCTGGCCGCCATTCCGAACGAAACCGCAGTCCCCATGAACGAGATCGGGCACGGCGACGGTCGAGAACTCGCCGAACCGGCCGTCTGGTTCTACCCCACACCAGCCACCACCACCCCAACCGACGGCCAATTCAGAACCTGACCACGAACGTGCCGACACACCGCACCCACGTGCCCGCTGCCTGAGCACGCCAGCGACGTCGGCCCCTGGGAGACCCGCACGGGCGGCACACCACGGGCACCTGCCACCACGCGGACGATCTCCCACCACACGGTGGCTCCCGACCCCGCACATGTCAGATGCTCCAGGCCGGGAGCCACCGCCCCCTTCGAAATCCTGAGACCCCCCCAATGTCTGACTCCGCTGGTAGTCAGGGATTTTTTTCGCGGAACCTGCGATTATCGGTGCAGATCCGGTCGTCGATCGCAGGTTTCGGCCGCGTATGTGCTGCTCGCGGCCGAGATCGGGCCGCAGATTACCGTTTCGGCCCGGAACCGGTTCGTCGTCGGATACGGTGTCGCTACTTGGCATGGCATGGCGAAAGCAAAGGGCACCGATCAGTGGGTTGCCCCCGTCGCGAGAGGAAATGCTATGTCCGAGTTCGATCACACCGAGTTCTGTGGGACGCACGGCCGCCCGTGTCAGGGTCCGCCCGACGATCAGCGCTACCCGCTGTCCCAGCCGCCTGGTATGGCGGTGCAGGAGGCTCTCGACGAGCTGCCTGAGGGTGTGCCGTGGTGCCGAGTTCAGCAGCGGGCCATGGAACTGGCTGGCTGACCGGGTAACCGGTCTGGACCTTCTCTGTGGTGGACGGCCTCGACGCGACCCGGTGTCGGGGCCGCCTGCCGTGGGTGAGGCGTTACTCGCCGGAGGCGGAGGGGAGGTCCCGATGCCGGGTCACGGTGACGTGCTCGGGTAGAGGCTGGTCGAGGTTCTGTTCGGCCGCTTCCGCTTCCTGCGCGATCAGCACCGCCACATCATCGCGTCGTTCGCGAGCCGGGGCGTCATTCTGAGATAACCCAAGATCTTGGGTTATCTGGCACCGACCGGTGCCCTTTGGGTCGGCCATCGTCTCCTCCCTCCTCGTCAGTCGAACTGATGTCCGTCGGGTGGAGATCAGCCCCTTCGAAGCCCGGTGCGGGATCGCAGGGACGCGTGCCCGCCAGGATGAACGGGCGACCGTGTCCGCTGGGATGCCCCTGAGGGCATCAGACCCGCACCGGGCCCGGAAAGGAGGTCAATGGACGATGTCCACCACCCGCTGCAGCACTCTAGCGGCGTCTACCGACAACCACCGAATATCGCCGTCAGAGGGCGTCGTCAGTTCGGACTCGGAGCGGCCGGTCTGGGTCTGCGCCGTCGGGGTCGACGAGGTTTGCCATGGCGATGAGTCGCGCCGCGACATGGCGTGCTTCGTCCGGAGTCAGCGACAGTTCAGCGTCGTCGAGGTCGGCCGGCGAGCCCTGGATCTGCAGATGCATGCTGATCTGAGGCAGCCGGTGGTGGTCGCGTCTCCCGGCCACGCCCACGGTGGAGGCCCAGCGGTACCACGTGCCGTCATGCTCTTCGCGGTGCGTGCCTTCCAACGTGAGCACGGTGTAGTCGGCCGAGTGTGCCCAGCAGGAGTCGTCGATGACCCACTCAGCGTGCCCTTCACACCATTCGGCACAGTCGGCAGTTCGGGCCAGATGATGGGTTCTCAGTTCGGTGGTCATGGCCCGATCCGATCACAAGCGTGGCCAGATCCGCGACGGTGTTCGCTGCGCGCGAAGAACTCACGCCGCCGAGTGAAGCGGCGCGGGCTCGGAAACGGCGAGCGAGGGTGCTCGCGCCGAAGGCTGCGGAGAAGAAGGGCGGCAGACCGAAGAAGGGAGAAGGCAAAACCGGTGAAAAATTAGCACCGGTTTCGAGCCGCAAGACTCGGGACGTGGCCGCGAAGGGGACCGGCTATTCAGGGCCGACTCTGGACAAGGTCGACGCGGTCGTCGAGGCTGCCGCATCCGAGAGTGCGCCCGAGCCTGTCCGGACCGCAGCCCGTGAAGCGGCCACTGAGATGTGATGCCACCGGCAAAGGGTCGGACTTCAGTTCCGACCCCCCTGTTCGTACCGCGGCCTTGTGGGCACATTTTGGGCACACTTTGCACGAAAACCGGTCTATCCGAGAGTATCCAGGTGAAGCCATATACCCAGGTCAGAACCATTTCCAGCGTCCTGACCACACTCGATATTTGAGTTCGAGTCTCACCGAGGGCACCACGAAACCCCTGTTCAGCAGGGGTTTCTTTGTTTCTGCCTCAGTTCCGAATGTTCGGGTTAATGGCCAAAATGTGTGTATGGCTGTCGGCGTGTCTTGGTCGGGTTAGCGTGATCGTC
>NZ_JBCLVL010000020.1:0-87730 GCF_048537895.1 Gordonia sp. CPCC 206044 | reverse complement strand
TCCATCCTCTCCTGCCAGCACGAAACTGGCCATCAGGATGTCCACGAAACGGGGGCAACCTCAAACCCAAATAACCGACCTGTCTCAGACAGGTTGACAAATACCGTGCTACGTCCGCGGTTCCGTGGAGGTTCCGCGTATGGCTCGGCGGCGGGCGCGGTCGGGCGCTGGGTGGGGTGGGGTGCTGAGGGGTGTCGGGCCCTGTCGGGAGGTGACGGGCCGCGGCGTCCTGCCGCGTGGGCGCGGAGGTTTCAGGCAAAGGTGTGTGTTGCTACGTCCGCGGGTGTCGGGAGGTTCCGCGTTTGCTCGACGGCCGGCGCGTCGCAGACCACGGTCGACGGCGCGGCACATGAGAAGCTGAGCAGATGAGTGCGACACGGGCCGGGCGGGACTATGGGTCCGTCCTGTTGGGGGCGGCCGACGAGAGTCCGTTGCGGCAGCGGGTGCGGGTACAGACACTGCTCACCGCGACGATCGTGGTGTCGAATCTGTTCGGCGCGGGCGTCGCGATCGTCCTTGCCGGAGTGGGCATTCCGCAGCCGTCAGTGTTCCGGTCCGAACTGTGGTGGGTGAACTTCATCGCGGTGCCGGTCTACATCGTGGCCGCGTTCGTCGTCGGCACGCTCCTGGGGACCGTGGTGGTGCTGCGGGATCTGAGGTGGTCGGTCGAGGGCCGCGAGCCGACGGCCCGCGACGCCCGGCGCACATTGCGGGCACCCTGGCGGCTGGTGCTCATCCAAAGTGGATTGTGGGCGGCGGCCACCGTCATGTTCACGATCATGTACGGCGTCATCGACCCCGCGCTGATTCCCAAGACGTTCTTCGTCGTCGCGCTCAGTGGCGTCGTGGTGGTGGCCATCTCGTATCTGATGATCGAGTTCGCGCTGCGACCGGTGTTCGCCGAGGTGATCAGCGCCGGCTACCGCCGACGAAAACGCAGCGGCATCCGCTCGCGTGCACTGATCTCGTGGATCATCGGGTCCGCAGTGCCCATCGTGGGCATCCTGCTCGTGGTGCTGTTCGGGGTGTTCCGTTCGGAGACCACCAAACTCGACCTGTTCATCGCGGTCACCGTGCTCGTCATGATCGCGCTGTTCACCGGATTCCTGCTGACGATGTTGTCGAGCGTTCGGGTCACCGGCCCCATCAGCAGCGTGCGGTCGGGGATGGACCGGGTGCAGCGCGGCGACACCGGCGTCGACCTGGTGGTCTACGACGGTACCGAGCTCGGCGACCTCCAGGTGGGGTTCAACAGCATGGTCGCCGGACTGCGCGAGCGGGAGCGACTGCGCGACCTGTTCGGTCGGCACGTGGGCCGTGACGTGGCGGCCGCGGCGCTGCAACGCGACCCGGAACTCGGCGGCTCCGAACGCATCGTCGCGGTGGTGTTCGTCGACGTGATCGGTTCGACGACGCTCGCGGCGCAACGGTCACCGACCGAGGTGGTGCACGTTCTCAACCGGTTCTTCGCGGTCATCGTGCGGTCGGTGGAACGGCATCAGGGGCTGGTCAACAAGTTCGAGGGCGATGCCGTGCTGGCGATCTTCGGGGCGCCCATCGAGATCGACGATCCGGCCGGCGCCGCGTTGTCCGCCGCCCGTGACATCGCCGCCGGGTTGGCCGCCGAGGTGCCGGAGGTGTCGGCCGGGGTCGGGGTCAGTTACGGCCCGGTGGTCGCAGGCAACGTCGGTGCGATCGAGCGGTTCGAGTACACGGTGATCGGCGATCCGGTGAACGAGAGCGCACGCCTGTCCGAGTTGGCGAAACGCGACCCGCGCCGACCATTGGCTTCCGGCCGTGCCGTCGACGCTGCGGGGAACGAGGCCCAGCTGTCAGGGGCCGAGCAGTCAGGGGCCGGGCAGTCGGAGGGCGTGCGATCGGAGCTCGCGCACCGGGAATCCACCCAGCGGGAATCCACCCAGCGCGAATCCCTGCGCCCCGAGTTCGCACGCCCGGAATTCACACAGTCGACGCCCGCACCGTCAGAACGCGCACGTTGGGAACGCCAAGAGACGACAACACTGCGTGGACGGACCGAGGAGACCGTGGTCTACGCCGCGGTGATGGGTCCGGATCAGCCTTCGCGGTCCATCTGACCTTCGGCGAAGTCCAACTGACGCAGCGCTGTTCGGAGCACCTCGTCGTCGATGTGGCCGGCGTCGCGTTCGTCGATGAAGACGGTGCGCTGGATCTGCAGCAGTTCCATGCGCATCCGGTTGCCTGCCGCCGTCGGACTCTCGCCGATGTCCTCGGGTCCGCGCCCGAGTTCCTCCCAGGCGACGTTGCGTTGGGTGGTGACCCATTTGCGCAGCATTCCGACCTGGTGGCGGCGCGGATCGCCGTCGGGGATCTCGGCGAGCATCTCGTCGAGACGTCGCTCGGATTCGCGCGTCGCGCGGTCTTGTGCGGCCGCATAGGCGAGACGATCCTGCGAGGCGTCGTCGGAGGTGACGCCGAGCGTGCGGATCACCCATGGCAGCGTCGTGCCCTGGATGAGCAGGGTGCCGACCACGACGACGAACGTGAGGAACAAGATCTCGGCACGAGCCGGGAACGGGCCGCCGTCGTCGACGGACAACGGGATCGCGAAGGCGGCGGCCAACGACACCACACCGCGCATCCCCGCCCAGCCGACGATGAAGACCGCTCGCCCCGGTGGACGTTGTTCGCGGGCACGGATTCTCGCCGACAACAGGCGTGGGAGGTAAGTGGCCGGATACACCCACAGGAAGCGTGCGACGATGACCGCGGCGAGCACCACGAGCGCGTCGATGGCCACCTGGCCCCAGGACTCGCCGGACAGACCGTCGATGAGGAACGGCAGCTGCAGTCCGATCAGCAAGAACACGAACGACTCGAGGATCGCGTCGATGGACTTGCGCACCGAGTCGTCCTGGAGTCGTGTCGCGTAGCTCAGCCGCACCGACCGTTGGCCGAGGAACAAACCGGCGACGACCACCGCGATGACACCCGAGGCATGCACTTCCTCGGCCACGAAATAGGTGCCGAAGGGGACCATCAGGCCGATCGCCGACTCCATCGGCGGATCGGTCAACCAGAGCCGGATCCACGAGACCGCATATCCGACGGCCAGTCCGATGACGAGGCCACCGAGTGCGGCCACGACGAACGTCGTGATGCCTTCCCACACCGATGCGGTGGCGCCGATCGCGGCCGCCAGAGCGACCCGGAATGCGGTCAGAGCGGTGGCGTCATTGAGCAGGCTCTCACCACCCAGCAGGGTCATGAGTCGTCGCGGCATCCCCACCTTGCGACCGATCGCCTGCGCGGACACCGCATCGGGCGGGGCGACGACGGCTCCGAGCACCAAGGCCGCGGCCAGTGGCAGGTGGGGAACGGTCCAGTAGGCGACCAGGCCGACGACGATCGTGGAGAACAGGGGCAGCCCGATCGCGAGCAGTCCGATGGCGCGGCGGTTGACCCGAATCGCCTGATAGGAACTGTCCTGGGCAGCCGAGTAGAGCAGCGGCGGCAGGATGAGGAACAAGACCACCTCGGGGTCGAGTTCGGTCTCGGGGGTCCCCGGAATCCATCCGATGACCAGGCCCGCCAACACCAGGATCAGCGGGGCCGACAGTCCGTATCGTCGGCACAGTGCCGCGATGACGAGAGCCACGACGATGACCAACAACAGCGACGCATCCACCGGAGAAATCTATCTCGTCGCCGGTGGGGCGGCGGGTGGAGCCGGCGATCCGGATAATGGTGGTATGCGCATCTTCCGGCGAAATCCTGAGGACCGATCTGAGACGAGTGGCGGCGGAGTGGCGACCAGATCCACGAACCGATGCGAAGAACTCGACATCTACGGGGTGGACAGCAACGCCGACCCGGCGCCGCGCGCCGGTGACCTGGCGGCCTGCGAGGAATGCACCCAGCTCGGCGAGCACCACTGGGCACACCTGCGCATCTGTCTGTCCTGCGGCCACGTCGGGTGCTGCGACTCCAGTCCCCGACGACACGCGACCGCCCATTTCGAGGAGACCGGTCATCCGGTGATGCGTTCGGCTGAGCCGGGCGAGGTCTGGCGGTGGTGTTATCTCCACGAGGTGACGGGCTGACGGACCGTCACCGGTATCCGACATATCACGCGCCGACCGAACCGCAACTCGGGCGTCTTCGGGACTGCGCAGTAGTGCACGTAGGATTTGGTCATGACGTCTGACAGCAGCGACAACGCTCCCGCGGCGTCGGTGCCGGCCGGCGGGGAGGCCGCACCGGCACGCAGCGAGCCCGACCTACCGGCAACCGAGGCCTTCAGCGCCGTTGATCAGCCACTGACGCTCGAGCAGCCTGCCGCCGACGACACGTCCGCGCAGACCTCTGCGTCCGCTGATCCGGAGCCGACGCCTCCCGGTCGGACGGCCCCGGAGCCCGTCGCACCCGAGGTCACCGCATCCGAGGTCACCGCACCCGCTCAGCCGGCACCCGACGTGTGGGCCTCCGACGATGCCGGGCCCGCGTCTGATCCCGCTGCATCTGATCGCGCAGGGGCCGATCGCGCGGTGACCGATCCCGCCGCATCTGATCGCGCCGTATCCGGCCCGCGTGCATCCGCCGCCGACTCCGCCGGACCGGCTGGGCGAGTCACCCCAGAACCACGCGCCCCAGAACCACGTGCTCCAGAACCGTCTGGCCCCGCGGCCGGCCCGGTTGCGCCACCGGTGGTCGACGTGCCCGCGGCCGTCGTCGGTCCGCCGTCGGTGATCGGGACCCCGCTGAGCTCGACGGCAACCCGCGTGATGGTGCTCGGCGCCGGTGAACTCGGCAAGGAACTGATCATCGCGTTCCAGCGCCTCGGCGTCGAGGTGATCGCGGTGGATCGTTACGCCGACTCGCCCGGCCAGCAGGTGGCCCACCACGCCGAGGTGGTCGACATGACCGACCCCGATGCGTTGTTGGCTCTGGTGGAGCGGTATCGACCGCACTACGTCGTCCCCGAGATCGAGGCGATCGCGACCGAGGCCCTCGTCGACGTGGAGCAGCGCGGTCTGGCCGAGGTGATCCCGACGGCGCGGGCGGCGGTCGCCACCCTCAACCGTGAGGGCATCCGACGGCTCGCCGACGAAGAACTCGGCCTGCCCACCTCCCCGTACCTGTTCGCGTCGTCGCTGGAACAACTCGAAGAAGCAGCACAGAGCATCGGTTTCCCGTGCGTGGTGAAGCCGGTGATGTCGTCGTCGGGCAAGGGACAGACCGTGTTGCGGACGCCCGCCGACCTCGGCATCGCGTGGGAGGCCGCGACCACCGGGGCGCGCGTCGCCTCGGAGCGGGTCATCGTCGAGGGCTTCATCGAATTCGATTACGAGATCACGCTTCTCACCGTGCGTGCGGTGGATCCGGCCACCGGACGGCTCGCGACGCACTTCTGCGCGCCCATCGGTCACCGGCAGGTCGACGGTGACTACGTGGAGAGCTGGCAGCCGCACGAGATGTCCACCGACGCACTCGGTGCCGCATCCTCCATCGCGGCCCGCATCGCGACCGCGCTCGGCGACGGAAAGCTCGGGGGCCGAGGCATTTTCGGCGTCGAACTGTTCGTCAAGGGTGACGACGTCTACTTCTCCGAGGTCAGTCCTCGACCGCACGACACCGGACTGGTGACCCTCGCGACCCAGCGCCTGTCCGAGTTCGAGATGCACGCCCGGGCGATCCTGGGACTACCGGTCGACGTGACCTTGGCCTCGCCGGGTGCGTCCGCGGTCATCTACGGCCGCCTCGACGAACCCGCGGTCGGCTTCGAGAACGTGGCACGCGCACTTGCCGTGCCGGAGACCGATATCCGCCTGTTCGGCAAGCCGCAGAGTTTCGCGCATCGGCGCATGGGTGTGGTGACTGCAACCGCCGACGACGTGGCGACCGCCCGGCAACGTGCGACCCGTGCGGCGTCGCTGGTGACGCCGGTGTCCGGCCGTCCGTTCACCCCCGCCGCGCCGATCCCCCTGGTCGCCCCGCCTGCGCCTGCGCGCCCGCCCGCGCCCCCACGTCCCGGACCGGTGCCACCACACTCGATGCCGCCGCGTCCACCGATGCCGCCTCGCGGCGCTCCCGTGCCGTCCCGCGGTGGACCGGTGCCCCCGCGCGGTGCGCCCGGCCGTCCGCCGGGCCCGCCTCCGCGTCCGGTCCCTCCGGCAGGAGGCCGAGCGGGTGGGCCGCCGCCACCACCGCGTCCGACCGGCAATCCCTCTCGCGCCAGCATCGACTGAACGGGCGCCCCTCCGGTGTCGTGGAGTGGTGAACTGCTCGTCGGCGCGGTCATCCTGATCGGGTTGTTGGGCATCGTTTTTCCGGTGCTCCCGGGCACCTTGTTGGTGGTCGGCGCGATTGCGGTGTGGGCGGTGATCGTCGGCGGTTGGGCGTGGGCGATCCTCGGTGTCGCCGCGCTCGTGATCGCGATCGGAGAGGTCGTCAAGTACTACGTGGCCGGTCGTTCGCTGCGATCGGCCGGAATCCCGAATCGCACCATCGTGGTCGGCGCCCTGCTCGGTATCGTTGGCTTTTTCGTGATCCCGGTGATCGGTTTGTTCATCGGCTTCGTGGTCGGCGCTTTCGCATCCGAGTTGGTTCGCACTCGACACGGTGGATCTGCTTGGCGCGGTGTGAAATCCGCATCTCGCGCAGCGGTCCTGACCATCGGTATCGAGTTGTTCGCCGCACTGCTCGCAGGCGGTGTCTGGCTCGTCGGTGCCGGGGTGTGGTGATCGGGCGGGGTCGCGCCATGTCTGGCTCGTCGCTGCCCGGCCGGGTACGGTCGGGTCCCGAGGACCTACGCCATCAATTCGGGGTCGCGGGTGCCCAGCGGGACGATCATCGGCGCCCCGAACACCGGATCGGCCATCACCACCGACTGCAGGCCGAAGGCGCGCTGCAGGAGGTCGGCGGTGATCACCTCGCTCGGGCTACCGTGCTCGACGAGTTCGCCAGATCTCATCACGAAAAGTGAATCACTGTAGCGTGCAGCCAGATTGAGGTCGTGCAGCACCATCACCACCGTCTTGCCGTGGTCTTTGCACAATTCGTGGACCAGGTCGAGGATCTCGACCGAATGCGCGAGGTCGAGATAGGTGGTCGGTTCGTCCAGCAGCAGCAGGTCGGTTTCCTGGGCCAGGGTCAACGCGATCCAGACACGTTGGCGCTGACCGCCGGACAACGCGTCGACCGGGCGATCGGCCAGGTCGGTGGTCTGGGTCTGTTCGAGGGCTCGGGCCACTGCGGCCTCGTCCGCTGCGGATGCCTGCTGATACCAGCGCTGGTGCGGATGCCGACCACGCGCGACCAGGTCGGCGACGGTGAGTCCCCCCGGTGCGACGGGGTTCTGCGGCAGCAGACCCAGTGTGCGCGCAACCACTTTGGGCCGCATGTGATTGATGTCCTCGCCGTCGAGGTAGACGGTGCCCGCCCGCGGCGGCAGGAGCCGCGCGAGAGCACGCAGCAGCGTCGACTTGCCGCAGCCGTTGGGGCCGATGATCGTGGTGATCGCGGAATCCGGCACGGCGATGTCGAGGCCGCTGATGATGTCGCGGTCGTCGTAGCCGACGGTCAGGCCCTCGGCGTGCAGTCGCGGTGCCGGGGAATCCGGACGAGCGTCATCCGGACGGGGGCCATCGGGACGTGGCGGGTGGATGTCGTTCATGCCGAAGCCTTTCGGGACATCGAGATCATGAGGTAGATGAGGAACGGGCCACCGATCGCCGCGGTCACCACGCCCACCGGCAGGCCGCCGGGCAGCACCGTGCGGCACAGCAGATCACCACCCAGGACGAGGATGGCGCCGGTGATCCCGGACGCCAGCGGCGTGGGCGTCGACGAGCGGGTGAGGCGCAGCGCGATCTGCGGGGCGAGCAGCGCGACGAAGGCGATGGGGCCCGCCGCCGAGACGCACAGTGCCGCAACGACGACGGCCGTCAGCAGGATCGCGGTGGTCGCAGGTCCCGACCGCACGCCGAGACCCCGGGCCAGATCCGGTCCGAGTCCGAGGACACCGATCGGCCGGGCGAGGCCGATCACCATCACCAAGCCGAGCACGAAGGCGATCAACGCCGGCCAGACATCCGACCAGGTGGCCTGGGACACCGACCCGACCAACCACACCTGGGCGCGCGCCGCGTCGTCGATGCGGGCGCGGGTCAGCATGTAGCTGGTGAGGGCCTGCAACATCCACGTCATGCCGACGCCGATGATGACGAGGCGGAACGGGTCGATGTCGGCGTTCGCCCGTCGTCCCGGCCATGCCAGCACGTACATCAACAACGCCGTCACCAGGCCGCCCAGCAGGGCCGCGGCCGGGACCCCGATGTCGGCGAACCAGGCACCCCAGGTCGACGAGAAGGCGATGGCGGCGACGGCGGCGGCCCCGGCGCCGGCTGTGATGCCGAGGATGTCGGGGGTGGCCAGCGGGTTACGAGCGATCATCTGGGTGAGGGCACCGGCCAAGCCGAAGCCGAAGCCGACCAGCAGCGAGACCAGAGCACGTGGCAACGCGACGTCGAACACCACGACGTTCTCGATGCGGGTGCCGCCGCCGAGGAGGATGCGGGCCACGTCGATCGGGTTGAGCGGGTAGTCGCTGACCCCGACACTCGTCAGGAACAGGACCACCATGATCACCAGGCCGACGATCACGGTGATCAGCATCCGCGGTCGAACCACCCACGACGACGGACCGAGCCGCAGGATGTGTCGGCCCCGGATCGTCGGTGCGGTCGGTTCGGATCTGGTGTCGACGCTCATACGGCCACCAACTTACGGCGACGGACGAGGGCTATCAGGAACGGTGCGCCGACCAGCGCCAGCACCACACCGACCTGGACCTCGCCGGGCCGGGCGATCACCCGGCCGATCACATCGCATACGAGCATGAGGATCGCGCCGAGTAACGCCGAGTACGGGATGATCCACCGATAGTCGGGTCCGGTGAATGCACGGGCGATGTGCGGCACCACCAGCCCCAGGAAGGTGATGGGTCCGCAGGCGGCGGTCGCGGCACCGATCAGCAATGTGATTGCGCCGATCCCGACGACCCGGATGACCATGACCCGCGAACCGAGCGACTTCGTCATGTCGTCGCCGAGGCTGAGCACGTTGAGGAAGAAGCCGCTGCCCAGGGCCAGCACGAGACCGACCACGATGAACGGCAGCCCGGCCCAGAACACGTCCAGGCCGCGGCCCGCGGTGGAGCCGACGTTCCAGAAGCGCCAGGCGTCGAGGGTGGCGCTGTCGGACAGCACGATGCCAGACGTGATCGCCAGCAACAGGGCGGACAGTCCGGTGCCCGCGAGGATGAGGGTGAGCGGACTCGCCCCCGACAACGCGGCCAGCCCGAACACCGCGACCGCGGCGACCAATGCGCCGATCAGCCCGAACCCCATGTAGGCGAGCGGACTCTGGATGCCGAGCACGTAGACGCCGACCACGACCGCGCAGGCCGCACCGGCGTTCACCCCCAGCATGCCCGGATCGGCGAGCGGATTACGCGTGTGACCCTGTGCGAGGGCTCCCGCCGCGCCGATCGCGAGACCGACGATCAACCCGAGAGCGGTTCGCGGCAGGCGCAGGTCGCGCACGATGCCGACGGTGTCGGGAGAGGGCCCATCGGTGCCGACGAGATCGCGGTTCAGCCACAGCGCCTGCCAGACGTCAGCGAGCCCGAGGGAACGCGTCCCGATCGCGATCGAGGCCGCCAGAGACACCACAAGCACCGCGATGAGCAGGAGAATTCCGCTGAAGCGACGCACGAAGGGTTACCTTACCAACCTTCCGAATTCGCCTGTCGGGTCGTGTCTCGAGCAATGAATTTTGCATAACAAATGAACTTCGAAGCTGTGTATCCGCTGTGCGGTGGGTAACGATGCCCACAGCGATGATCGATAGTTCAACCAGAAATTACTGTCAACGGAGGAGAGTTCGATGAAATTGTCGCTGAAGCGGGCGAGCGCCGCAGTGCTTGCCACCGTCGGGGTCACCGCCGGTACCCTGGCCGCCACCACACCGGCGCAGGCTGCCACACCGGGTGACCTTCAGATCATCGGCAACGTCGAATGCCACTTCGGGGAGTGGGGCCAGCCCTGGAACCAGGCCTGGTACATGTACCGCTATCTGACGGTCACCAATGTCGGCGGATCGACGATGCACAACGTCACCCTGCAGGAGTTCAACGGCAAGCGTGTCTTCGTCAAGGAACTCAAGCCCGGACAGAGCATGTCCCGCTGGGACAACAAGGCCAACCGCTGGGTGCGTCCCATCGAGACCCGCTGGTTCGGCTGCTTCCCGTCGTCGATCTCGGGCTACACGATCGGCGCCGAGGCCGAGAACCTGCTGAACAACGCGGGCTACTGGCAGAACTTCCGCCGGATGGACAACCCGCCGGAGAAGGCGAACCCGCAGAAGGCCCCGAACTAGGTCGCCCCTGGTAGCGCACAACGCTCCCAGCACCTCGGTGCTGGGAGCGTTGTGCGTCGTGGAGGCGCGTCAGCCGGCCGGACGAGTGATCTTGTCGGGCTCGGACGCCGCGATCATGTCCTCGCGCTCGACGACCTTGATGCGCTCGCGACCTTCGGCGGCGCCGAGGCTGCGCTCGTGCTCGTCGAGGCGGTACCAGCCGTCCCAGGTGGTGAACGGGATGCCCTTGCTCTCGAGGAGGGCGATGATGGCGTCCTCGCCCGGGTTGGCGGGTTCGAGCAGGGCGCCGTTGGTCATGTCCTCGATGATGCAGTCGACGGTCTCGTTCGCATCGCCCTTGGTGTGGCCGATGAGACCGACCGGCCCACGCTTCACCCAACCGGTCGTGAAGATGCCGTCGAGCCGCTGCCCCTCGTCGAAGACGCGTCCGGCTTCGTTCGGGATCACGCCGGCCTGCTGGTCGAACGGGATCTGCGGCAGGTTGTCCGACAGGTAGCCGACGGCACGGTAGACGGCGCTGACATCCCAGTCGGTGGTCTTGCCGGTGGGCTTCACGTTGCCGGTGCCATCGAGTTCGGTGCGCTCGGTGCGCAGGCCGATGACCTTGCCGTCGTCACCGAGGATCTCGGTCGGGTTCTCGAAGAAGTGCAGGAACAGCTTGTGGATCGCACCCTGCTTGGGCTCGCGGATCGCATAGTTCTCGATGATGGTCGCGACCTGATCGGTGATCTTGGAGCTGCGTCGCGCCACCGCCGAACCCTCGTCGTACTCGATGTCCTCGGGTGCGACGATGACCTCGATGTTGGGGGAGTGATCGAGTTCCTTGAGTTCGAGCGGGGTGAACTTGGCCTGCGCCGGTCCGCGACGGCCGAACACGTGGACCTCGACGGCCTTGTTGTTCTTCAGCCCGTCGTAGACGTTGGCCGGGATCTCGGTCGGGAGCAGTTCGTCGCCGGTTTTGGCGAGCACGCGCGCGACGTCGAGGGCCACGTTGCCGACGCCGATCACGGCGACCTTCTCCTGATCCAGCGGCCAGGTGCGCGGGAAATCGGGGTGTCCGTCGTACCAGGCGACGAACTGTGCGGCGCCGTAGGAACGCTCCAGGTCGATGCCCGGGATGTCCAGGACTCGGTCGTCGGTGGCGCCGGTGGAGAAGATCACGGCGTCGTAGTGGCTCTTGAGCTCGTCGAGCGTGATGTCGGTGCCATAGTCGATGTTGCCGAGCAAGCGCACCTGCGGCTTGTCGAGCACCTTGTGCAGGGCGGTGATGATGCCCTTGATACGCGGATGATCGGGGGCGACGCCATAACGGATCAGACCGAACGGTGCGGGCATGCGCTCATACAGGTCGATGCTGACTCCGCGGTCTTTGGCGGTGTCGGACTTCATCAACGCGTCGGCGGCATAGATTCCGGCGGGCCCAGCGCCGACGATGGCAACCCGCAGCGGGCGGCTGTTGTCACTCATGGAGATGATGCTTTCCGTGGCTCTCGTTTGAGACTCGCAGGGAGTCGGTGGTGGCGGCCGCGACCGCGACCCCTATCCCTTCTACGGTAGGCGCTGGATGCCGTCGACCAAAATCTCTCTGTGAGGTAAACCTCACTTGGACGCTGATCAGCTCTTCTGGGCCGCTGTCGCGAGCGGGTCGACGGCTTTGCCCGCCACCCACGGGATCGTCAGCACGGTGGGCACCGACATGGCCGTGCCGATCTGCTGATCGAGGTAGACGGCCCGGCCCTGTGTCACCACCGGCAAGCGCGACCACGTCGCATCGGACTTGAGTCGGTCGTTCGATCCTTGCCAGTCGACCGCCACGACGACGTCCACGTCGTTGAGCATCGACAGATTCTCTGCGGAGATGCTCCCGTAGAAGCCGTTGGTGATCGCCGGCTTCAACGACTCCGGGAAGGTGAACCCGTAGTCGGTGAGGGTCTGGCCACGTCCGTCCTCGCCGCTGTACACCGACACGCTGCCGTCGGGCATGCCCGAGACCACGGCGGCCGTCTTGCCGGCGAACTCCGGATGCTTCTTGCGTACGTCGGCCAGGAACGCCTTGGTTTCGTCGATCTTTGCGGTCGCGGCGGCTGGCAGGCCGACGGCCCGACCGATCTCGGCCGCCTGGACATCCCACGGCACCTGCCAGTCCGGATAGTCCTTGGGGCGCACGATGGTCGGCGCGGCCTTCGACAGCGTGTCGTACTGCTCGCGTGTGGGAGCGGCGCCGAGCGCGGTCACCAGCTCCGGATCGGTCTGCAATGTCTTGGCGATCTCGCTGCCGAACTCGGCGGCGGCCTGCGGCAGGATCACCGGCTCGGCGTCGCCGAGGAGGTCGGCGTTCCAGGGGGCGCTGCGCTGCGTGGGATCGGCGAACGGGGCGATCGTGGTGGGCACGATGCCCAACGCCAGCAGGGTGTCGGCGTCGCCGACGCCCATCGCGGCGACGCGGGTCGGTTGCTTGTCGACCGTTGTGGTGCCGTACTGGTGCTCGATGGTCACCGGGATCGCACCCGATTCTGCCGACGGCACCGATGACGCGACACCGGCGTCCTCCTCTGGCGGGCTGCAGGCGGCGGCGACGGTGACGATCGCGGCGAACATCGCGATGGTCGCGAACCGGACCGGGCGGGTGGGTCGTACTCGCAGTGAGCGCATGGTGAGGCCTCGGGTCGACGACGATGGTTAACCTACCCTAACCACAGCGGTCTCCGGATGCCCCGAAAAGGTGCATCCGTGGTGGTCGATACACTTTGCGGCATGTCGAAGGGCCAACGAGACCGTGGTGCGTCGCAATCGACCGACCCGGCCGACGACGCCGAGCAGCCGTCGTGGAAGGCCCTCTGGCCGTTTCTGGTGGCACTGGCCGTGGTCGTCGTCGCAGCAGCCGGTATCGGCATCTCCTACCTCATCCGGCCCGCCGAGGACCGGATGAGCGAAGAGGCACGTGTGCAGCACGCGGTCAACGACCAGTACACGGCCCGTAACGATCTCGACTACGCGAAGTACCGCGCGTCGACCTGTGCGACGACCGTGTCGTCGGCGACGTTCCCGACCGAGGCGGTCTTCCTGGACGAGAATCGGAAATCGTCCGAACAGAACGGGCACATCGTGATCCCGGAGATCACCGACATCACGGTCGACGGAGATCGGGCGACCGCGAAGGTACATTGGCATTTCGACGACAAGCCCGACGATGAACAGACGACCGGCGTGGTCGTGGTGCGCGAGGACGGGGACTGGAAGGTGTGTACGTCGTGAGTTATGCGGGAGACCTCACGCCACAGCAGGCGTGGGAGAAGCTCGAGAACGACCCGAAGGCCGTCCTGGTGGACTGCCGCACGCGGGCGGAGTGGGCCTTCGTGGGCGTGCCCGATCTCGAGGTCATCGGTAAGCGAACCGTTTTCGTCGAGTGGAACACCTTCCCCGACGGGCAGCACAACGGCGCATTCGTCAGTCAGCTCCGGGATGCGGGCATCGGCGACGACAACGAGGTCATCTTCATCTGCCGTTCCGGTCATCGTTCGATCGGTGCCGCCGAGGCGGCCACCGCGGACGGGATCGGCAAGGCCTACAACATCCTCGACGGTTTCGAAGGTGGCCTCGACGAGAACGACCATCGCGGCGGATCTGGATGGCGGGCGCTCGACCTGCCGTGGCGGCAGTCGTGAGTAGGGAACTGCCCGAAGGGGTTTCGCCGGACACGCTGGCGGTACGCGGTGGGCTCGCACGGTCGGGTTTCTTCGAGACGTCCGAGGCGCTCTACCTGACGAGCGGGTACATCTACGACTCCGCCGAGGCCGCCGAGCGTGCGTTCACCGGCGAGGACGAACGCTTCGTCTATTCGCGCTACGGCAACCCGACCGTGGAGATGTTCCAGGAACGGCTGCGCCAGATCGAAGGTGCTGAGGCATGTTTCGCCACCGCGAGCGGCATGGCCGCAGTGTTCGTGGCGCTCGGTGCGTTGTTGAAGGCCGGGGATCGCCTGGTCGCGGCGCGCAGCCTGTTCGGCTCCTGCTTCGTGGTGTGCAACGAGATCCTGCCGCGGTGGGGCGTGGAGACGGTGTTCGTCGACGGAGAAGACCTCGACCAGTGGGAGGCCGCGCTATCGGAGCCGACCACCGCGGTGTTCTTCGAGACCCCGTCGAACCCGATGCAGGTGCTCGTCGACGTCGAGAAGGTCACCGAGATGGCCCACGCTGCGGGCGCGAAGGTGGTGCTGGACAACGTCTTCGCCACGCCGTTGCTGCAGAGCGGGCTGGACATGGGTGCCGACGTGATCGTCTATTCCGGCACCAAGCACATCGACGGCCAGGGCCGGGTGATGGGCGGGGCGGTGCTCGGTGCGAAGGAGTACATCGACGGTCCGGTGCAGATGCTGATGCGGCACACCGGTCCCGCGCTCAGTCCGTTCAACGCGTGGACGATGCTCAAGGGGCTGGAAACCATGCGACTACGTCTGGACGCGTCGGTTGCGTCCGCCTTGCGGATCGCCGAGTTCCTGGAAGCCGATCCACGGGTGGCGTGGGTGAAATACCCGTTCCTGCAGTCGCATCCGCAGTACGAGCTCGCCCGCAAGCAGATGTCCGGTGGTGGCACGGTGGTGACCTTCGAGATCGCCGATCGCGGTGGTGTCGAGGGTAAGAAGCGGGCCTTCGAGGTGCTCAATGGGCTACGCGTGGTGGACATCTCGAACAACCTCGGGGATTCCAAGTCATTGATCACCCACCCGGCCACGACGACTCACCGAGCCATGGGGCCGGAGGGCCGTGCGGCGATCGGTGTCACCGATTCGGTGGTGCGCCTGTCCGTGGGACTCGAGGGCATCGACGACCTGCTCGCCGATTTCGACCGGGCTCTCGGCTGATCCTCGACCCGCGTCGCGTCTCCCGCCGTCCTGCTGGTCGAGTAGGTTTCGCTCTGCCGCTGGTTGAGCAGGTCCCGCTCTGCCGCTGCTCGCGTATCTCCCGCTCTCCCTGCTGGTCGAGTAGCACCCGAGGCGCCAGCCGAGGGAGCGTATCGAGACCTCGTGACCCCGAGATCCCGAGGGCAACAACGCAACGCAACCCATCGAGCCCACCACACCCGCCCGACTCCGCGAAGCCACGAGCCGTCGTCAGGCGTCGTCGAGCCCCAGCGCGTTGCGGACGGTGCGGAACTTGGCCGTGGTCTCGTCGAGCTCGGCCTGCGGGTCGGACTGCGCGACGATGCCGCCGCCGGCCCAGGTGCGTAGCGAGTGGCCGTCAGCCGACAGTTCGAGACAGCGGATCGTGACCATCCACTCGCCGTCGCCGTCGGCGTCGCACCAACCGACCGTGCCCCCGTACAGTCCGCGATCACCTTCGATCTCGGCGATGATCTGTGCGGCAACATCACTCGGCGTTCCGCAGACCGCGGGAGTGGGGCTGAGAGCGACCGCGAGGTCGAGGGCGGTGATCGTCTCGTCACGCAGGGTCGCGCGGATGGGTGTGGCGAGGTGCCAGATCTCACCCGTCGAGCGCACTTCGGGTTCGGTCGGCACGTCGAGGTCGGCGCACAGCGGCGCGAGGCGGTCTCGGAGGTAGTCCACGACGAATGCGTGTTCGGCCCGGTCCTTGACCGACGCCGCGAGCGAGTCGGCTGCCGCGCGGTCGAGCTCGGGGTCGTCCGAGCGCGGTGCCGACCCTGCGTAAGGGCGGCAGGTTACCTCGCGACCTTCCTTGCGTAGCAACAACTCCGGAGTCGAGCCGACCAGCCAGCCGGCGGCGCCCAGCGCGACCGCGAACGCGTTGTGCTCGGCGTTGCCGTGAGCGAACGCCGACAACAGGTCGGGGACCTCGACGGCGGGTTCGACCCGCAGGTCCATCGACCGGGCCAGCACCACCTTCTCGGCCTCACCGTCGACGATGCGTTTGACGACGTCGGCGACCCGGTCGCGATGCTCGACGGCGGTGGGCCGCAACGTCTGTTCGACGACACGGTGAGCTGGAGCGGGAGCACCGGTGACCGGTTCGGTCGACCGCACCAACGATGCGGGAGCGATCAGCGCCGCGCGCCCGGCCACGTCGAATGGGATGGCCCCGACGATCGCGTCGACGGCCCCGGATCGCAACGCGTCACCGGCCGAGGTGACATCGTCGAACGACGCGACGCGACCGTGCGCGCGGACGGTGCCATGGGGGCGCGACAGGACGAACACCTCGGTGTCGTCGGAGCCGGATGCGGCGGCGAGCGGAGCCATGGGTGCCACGCTACCCGCGTGCAGTTCACCGCCTTTTTGCGCACGGTGATTGCAAATTGACACGTCACGGCGGCATCGGCCAACCTGAATGCGGGTCACGAGCACCAGTGACAAGCCCCGGCTAGCTGGTCGGCAACCCTCCTCCGCGGTGGGGTGCTCCGGGTGACGACCCGGCCGTGGTCGAGGTGATCACGGCAAGTGCGGATTCCCAGGAGTATTGCCATGACCGCTGTCCTCTCGACACCCCGAACCGATCTCGGCCGCGTCGTCGTCGCGTCAGGTCCGGTCGCCGACCACGCAGTCGGCACCATCGTCACCGACCACACACCCACCGTTCCCGCCCTGGCCAGGGTGGTCGGCGCCGACGAACAGGTGCCGCTGCGCAGTGGTGGCACCGTGCGCTACGCCAACCTCGACTACGCGGCCAGCGCGCCCGCACTGGCCGAGGTGGCGCAGACGGTGCAGGCGTCGCTGACGCAGTATGCGAGCGTGCACCGCGGTGCCGGCCATCTGTCGCAGATCACCACCCGCCGCTATGAGGCCGCACGCGAGACGGTGCGTCGGTTTGTCCGCGGCCGCGTCGACGACGCGGTGGTGTTCACCCGCGGCACCACCGACGCGATCAACCTCGCGGCCCACATCACCCGCGGTGACGTGGTGGTCCTCGACATCGAACACCACGCGAACCTGCTGCCGTGGTGTGCACCCGATCGCGACGGATCGTCGCGGGCTCGGATCGTCCCGGCCTGCACCACCCTCGACGACACGCTCGACGCGCTCGAAGCCGAACTCGCCGCCAAGCCTGCGGCGTTGCTCGCGGTGACCGCGGCATCGAACGTGACCGGCGAGGTCTTGCCGATCTCCCGGTTGGCGGCGATCGCGCATCGTCACGGCGCACGCATCCTCGTCGACGCGGCCCAGTTGGTCGCCCACCGTCCGGTGTCCCTGGTGTCGCACGGCATCGACTACCTGGTGTTCTCGGGGCACAAGCTCTACGCCCCGTTCGGTGCGGGTGTGCTGATCGGCAGGCCGGACTGGCTCGACGCCGCCGCGCCCTACCTGTCCGGTGGCGGAGCGTCCGCGGATGTCGATGTCACCGGAGAGTCGCCCGCCGACATCGCGTGGCACACGGGTCCCGCCCGTCATGAGGCCGGCTCGCCGAATGTATTGGGCGCGATCGCGATTGCCGCGGCCTGCGATGCTCTGGAGAGCATCGGCTTCGAGACCATCGGACTGCATGAGGAGTTCCTGCGCGCCCACCTCGACGACGGACTTGCCTCCATCGACGGTGTCGAACGTCTGAGCATCTTCGCCGACACCACCGATCGGGTGGGCATCGCCGGATTCGACGTGACCGGCCGGGCGCCGCGCGAGGTCGCCGAACATCTCAGTGAGAGTGCGGGAATCGGCGTGCGGGACGGCAAGTTCTGTGCCCATCCGGTGTTGAAGCGACTCGGCCACCCCGACGGCGCGGTGCGCGCGAGCTTCGGGTTGGGAACCGATTCCGACGACATCGACCGTCTGGTCGACGCCCTGCGTGGGCTCACCGGGAACAGGAGGAGAGCGTGACCATCGAGTACGTGCCGCGTACCCTCGGGCCGATCAGCATCGGACGCCCGTCGTTGCAGGTTGCCTTGGCGGGAGACGAAGCCGCGCAGTCATTCTCGATCGTCGTGCGTCGCCCCACGCTGCGTGACGCGCAGCGGACCCGATCGTTGCTGCGGTCGGGCACTCACGACCCGGCGAACTTCGTCGTGGCGTTGGAAGTGGAGGCGGCCATCGCCCCGCATCCGGCGTCGGCGCGGGCGTCGGCGGTGAACACCGCAGGCGACGATGCGGAGACCATTCGTTACGTCGGGACGCCGTCGGGGTTGGCGTCGTTGATCCACGACATCTACGTCGCCGAGATCGCTGATGCGGTGATCATCGTGCCGCTCGACGGGTCGGCGACGGCGACGCGCACACGCGAGGAGGTCCTGCCGCTTCTCGCGCTCAAGCGAGGCCGGGTGGCCTGACCCGGGCAGGGTGGGTTGCGCTGTAGGCAGTTGTAGTTCGTAGGAGTAGTGCGTACCGGACGCGCGTTACTCCTACCAACTGATGCGCGCCGACGATGAGACCGATCCTGTGTGATGTCTCACCGCCTCGTATGCGCCGATGCGGTGTCGGCGCTGGTAGAGGCCGTGATCAGGCCTCTGGGCCGGGCTCGAGTCCGCTTTGACACCGTTTCTTACCTCTCAGTAACGTCCTGCGAATCCGGTCGTCGACGACTGGGCGACGTCGAGAAGGCGTCGTGGCGAGGGGGATCGCGACGGGGGCACCGTCACGCGCCGCGAACTTCCGCGAGCATCAGACGGCAGCCCAGGAGAACGATGAGAGCAATCACCGCCGCACCGATCCGTGGACGACTGGCCGCATCGGTGGTCGCGATGATGTGTGTCCTGCTCGGCGCGGTGACACAGCCCGCGCCTGCCCAGGCCGCGACCTTCGAGCGTTACCTCGATCTCCCGCTGACGAACCGATTCGCCGACAAGTCCGGCGGTGGGGTCAACCGGGCGTTGCCGACCGATCTCGGGCAGCTTACCCGGCTCGTGACAGCCGCTCGCGCAAGCGATGTCGAGCCCCGACGGTACGGCGCGCTGCTCTTCCAATACCGCCTCGTGCAGGCGACGAGTCAGGCGGGCATCGACCTCGCGACCTGGGATCCGGCCAAGGGATTCCATGCGACACGACGCAACATGATCAAGGGTTACCGGCTCTACGAGAACTTCCAGATCAACCACCGCACCCTCCAATGGGCGGGTATGGCCGGCATGGTGGGCGCCGACTTCGGCGGTGGCACAGCCGATGTGGTGCTTGCCGGCGACATCTATCGACTGCCCGGGCTGCAACCGCTGGCCGCGCAGATCATCGACAAGGCCGTGCAGGTCGTCGGACCCGGTGTCATCGGTGAGTTCCCGGAGGGGCTGCGCAATCTCGCCTACCACGCCGACAAGATCACCCCCGCAGATCTCGACTGGTTCAGCAAGCAGATCCTGGTGATGCAGAAGGCGATCTTCACCGACCTCATGCCGCTGCACGTGGCTTTCGTGCGCGACGGGTTGCGCGGCATCGAGGAGTTCCGGCGGGCCGGTCTGATCGACGACGGGATCGTCGGCGCGTGGCGCGACATTGCCTCGGGGAACCACGCCCGTGTCGCCAAGGGCAACGAAACCCTCTTGCGCCGTGAACAATACGACGTCGTCGGATGGCAGTTCGACAATGTACGCAACTACCGCAAGGCCGACGGGGTGGGGTCGGCGCTGACCTACGCGATGACGCTGGCCGGATCGCCGTCGGTCGCCGGGGTGCCCGCGTTGCGCGACTTCATCCCGTTCACCTACACCGGACGGACTCCGGACGGTCGCCGGGTGCGGATCGACACACCGATCCCGGACTGGGACTGGTCGCGCTTCGATCTGCGGTGGAAGTACGTCACCACCGAATTGCTGCCGCGCTATCAGGACCAGGTCGACAACCGCTTCGGTCAGTTGGTCGCGCAGATGAAGGTGCCCTACGAGACGCAGTTCGAGTCGCACCGCCCGATCTACAACCTGCACAAGATCCTCGGTGACGCCGTCGCCCACACGCGGGTGACCGTCGCGCCGTCGACGTAGCCACCTCACCTCGCGGTTTCCACCTTCGCGCGCGCGAAGGTGGAAACCGCGAAGCGAGGTGAATGCGGGACCGCTTGCAGAGTGCCGCGGTGGGCGCGTCTCGAAAGGTCAGGACTGCGCCCAGACGCCCAACTCGTTGCCGCTCGGGTCGAGGAAGTGGAATCGCCGACCACCCGGGAACTCATACGGACCGTCGACGACCTCACCGCCGGCCGCGGTGACGGCTGCGACGCTGGCATCGAGATCGTCGGAGAACAACAGCACGAACGGTCCGGCGCGACCGGGGGACCGGCCGGGATTGAGTCCGCCGATCTCACCGTCGCCGTCGGGTGCGGCGATCCCGGCGTAGTCGGGTCCGTAGTCGTTGAACCGCCAGCCGAACGCCTGTTCGTAGAACGTGCGGGCGGCCGCGAGGTCGGTGACCCCGAGTTCGATGTAGTCGATGGTGTGGTGGGTGTGCATGATCGTCGCCTTCCGTCGCCCTGGGAAAGTTCGTCGCCCCCAGAAAAACCTCTGCCGCAGAAGCTCCGTCGCCCCGAAAATCCGTGGCCCCAGAAAATCCGTCGCAGCTAGAACGGTAGCGAGGACCTACGACATCCGAGTGGCGAAACGACAGAGCCGAGCAACCCTCGGCAGTCCTACCGCTCGCCGTGTTCCCACTGCTCGACGAGTGCGGTCTCGCCGTCCTCGGTGAGCGTGCCGAAGATCCGGATGCGGGCCATGCCGCCGTCGGGATAGACGTCGATGCGGGCTTCGGTGATCGGGCGGTCGACGTCGACGACGAAACGGTGGCGGGTGTCCGGCAGCAGATCGGTGCGCGGCACCACGTCGAACCAGTCGGAGTCGCCGTCGCGGCCGCGGACGGTGGCGGCGCCCGGCGCATTGCCGAGGAAGTAGCTGGTGTCGAGTTCGACGAGCCCGACGTGACCGCGACCGGCGAGACGGATCTCCACCCAGTCGTTGCCGTCGTCGCGCCGCCGCGCCGTCTCCCAGCCCTCGCCCATGTGTCGGGCCCGGCCGGGCATCAACATGTTGTTGGGGGAGCTGTAGAACATGTTGGAACAGGCCGTGACCCGACCACCGTTCTCCAGCGCGGCGAGGTCGAACGGGCCGGAGCGCAGGAATCGCGGGTCGGGTGCCGCGCGGCCGTGAACGCGGAAGCGGGCGACGCCACCGTCGGGATGCATGGTGAGTCGGACGTGGGTGAAACGTTGCTTCGCATCGACGGCGAACGGGTTCTGAGCGTCACCGTCGACGGGGCTCTTCTCGACGATGGTGACCCACTCGGTGTCGTCGACCAACTGCTGTACCGGTACCGTCGCGTCGACGGTGGCCGCCTCCACCGAGATGTGCGGCGGGTAGTTGCCCCTGAACCAGGACGTGTCGACGACGACACCGGCGATCACCCCGGGCGCGCCGAGCCGCACGATGGCGTGGTCGACACCCGCCTGACGTCGACGTCGGGATTCCCAGCCGTCGTAGATCTGGCCCTTGTTGCCGAACGTGGACGGCTGATACTGCGCCGGTGGTGTCTTGATCAGGTTCTGGGCCTCCGCGAACAGATCGTCGTTGGTCCACACCACCGCGGCGCCCAGGTCGCGCAGAGCAAGGTCGGGCAACGTCGTGAATGCGGGGCGGTCATCGGCCGAATGCGGAGGCTGGGAGGTCACGAGTTCCGATCGTAGGACGTCGGCGACCACACCGCCGGGTGGCCGCCACCCCGCCCGAACTTGCACTGCGCCGCGAAGGGGCGCAAGATTTCCACTAACTGATTGCGGTGAACAACTAGTTGTAGACAGAAACAATCCGGGCGGGGGACGGCCCCACGAGGCGACGCCTCGACGGGTCGCGACGTCGACGGTGGGAGGTGGACATGCTCGACGAACATGCCGTGGACGAGTTGTTCGAGGTGCTCGCCCGATACGTGCGCATCCGGGATCGGGCCGCACACACGACGTTCCGGACCAACGACGGCGAGTACGAAACCGCGGCGTTCAAGGGGCTCATCTATCTCAAACGCGAGCCGATGCGGTCGCGCGAACTCGCCGAGACCCTCAACGCCGATCCGTCGACGGTCAGCCGTCACGTGGCGCAGCTCGTCGATCTGGGGTTGGTGCGTCGTGAGGCCGATCCCGACGACGGGCGCGCGACGCTGCTCGTGATCACCGAGGAGGGCCGTAACAAGGTGGCTGCGATGCGTGAGGTGCGTCGGGCCGCGATGGGTGAATCGATGCCCGACTGGACCGACGACGACCTGCACACGCTGGTGCGTCTGTTGGACCGGTTCGTCACCGCGGCGGAGTCGTTCGTCGCGCCGCCGATGGTCAAGAGTCCTGTGGCCCAAGAGGATTCGTCCTCGGAGGCGTTGACCCAACCCGATACCGCCCAGGCGGGTTGACCCGGTCGACCCGGCCGCAGTGGTCGAGTCGGGTCGGGAAACGGTCGGGTTCGTGAAAGGAAAGCTATGACAGAATCGTCGGCCGCCACCAGCCCCGCGGCGCACGATGAGGTGGCCGGTGCGGGTCTGAGTCATCGTCAGATCCTGACGGTACTCGCCGGATTGATGAGCGCGATGTTCCTCGCCGCGCTCGACCAGACGATCGTGTCCACCGCGATCCGCACCATCGCCGACGATCTCAACGGCTACGACATGCAGGCGTGGGCGACGACGGCCTACCTGGTGACCGCCACCATCGTGACCCCGCTGTACGGCAAGCTGTCCGACCTCTACGGCCGCAAACCGTTCTTCATGCTCGCCATCACGATCTTCGTGATCGGCTCGCTGCTGTGCAGCATCGCGACGTCGATGTACGAGCTCGCCGCGTTCCGGGCGTTTCAGGGATTGGGTGCCGGCGGCCTGATGACGTTGGCGCTCACCACGATCGGCGACATCGTGCCGCCGCGGGAACGCGCCAAGTATCAGGGATACTTCCTCGCCGTCTTCGGGACGTCGAGTGTGCTGGGACCGGTCCTCGGTGGACTGTTCGCAGGCCAGGATTCGATCCTGTGGGTCAGTGGGTGGCGATGGGTGTTCCTGGTGAACGTGCCGATCGGCATCGTCGCGCTCGGCCTGATCTACAAGGTGCTCAACTACGACCAGCAGAAGGGGGCGGGCGGACGCACCGACTATTGGGGCGCAACGGCTCTCGCCGTCGCGGTGGCCCCGCTGCTCATCGTCGCCGAGCAGGGTCGTGAGTGGGGGTGGACGTCGGGATGGTCGCTGCTGTGCTACCTCGTCGGTGTTGTCGGCATCGGGGCCTTCATCTGGATCGAACACCTCATGGGCGACGACGCGCTGATCCCGTTGCGGGTGTTCCGCAATCCGATCTTCTCGCAGGGCATTCTGATCTCGGTGATCGTGGGTGCGGCCATGTTCGGTGGCATCTCGATGCTGCCGCAGTACTACCAGGTGTTGCGTGGTTCCAGCCCGATGGTCGCCGGACTGCAGATGTTGCCGATGGTGCTCGGTCTGATGACCGGCTCGATCGTGTCCGGCCAGTTGATCTCGCGCACCGGCCGCTACAAGATCTACCCGATCATGGGTTCGGTGCTGATCACCGTCGGCACGTTCCTCATGCACCTGGTGTCGGTCGACACCCCGGTGTATCTGGTGATGCTCATCGCCGCGCTGATCGGCTTCGGCCTGGGCAACCTGATGCAGCCCATCATGCTGGCCATGCAGAACATCTTGCCGCCCAAGGACATGGGGCTGTCCACGGGCACCTCGACGTTCTTCCGTCAGATCGGCGGGACGATGGGTGTCGCGGTCTTCTTCTCGGTTCTCTTCTCATTGATGGGACCGAACATCCAGGACGAGATGACCACGGCGGCAACGCAACCGGAGTTCCGGACCGCGGTCATGGCGGCCACCCAGAGTGACGACGAGCAGGTGCGTCAGTTCGGCCAGTCGCTTGTCACGGCCGCCCAGCACCCAGGCGAGTCGTCGGCGTCGTCGAGCGTCATGTCGGACACCTCGGTGATCAGCAAGCTGCCGTCGGAGCTGGCCCGTCCGATCAAGGTGGGGTTCGCCGACGCGATGGACACGGTGTTCCTGTCGGTGTCGATCATGTCGTTGCTCGCCATCATCGGCACGATCACCTGGAAGGAACTGCCGCTGCGCACCGGCCGGCCGGTGGCGGCGACGGAGTAGCCCTCCGGCCCGGCCCGGCGGGCGGTCGGACCTCCTGTCCCCGCTGCCGGCCGGGCCGGCCTTCCGTCCGTGCCCACCGTGACAGCAACCCGTACCCCCGCGACAGCAACCGGATTTTCGCTGACAGCAACCCGTACCCCCGCGACAGCAACCCATTTCCCGCTGACAGCAACCTGATCCCCGCTGACAGCAACCCGTGCCCTGCCGGTAGCAACTCGTTCTGCGCTGACAGCAACTTATTTCGCGCTGACAGCATCCGGATTCCCGTCGACAGCAGCCATGATCCTGACGCGGTCGCGTCCCGATTCGGCCGGCGCACAGTCGTTCGGATCGTGCTTGCTGTGGCTGGCGGGTGTGGGGATGGGTCAGGGCGAGCGGTTTGCGGCTGCCCGGGGCATCGCGTCGGTGAGCTGGACAACGGCGCCGACTACGAGCTGAGCACGCGACAGCAACCAAAAAGCCGCCGACAGCAACCATCCGACCTCGTGATGAGGCGGACGTCGGTTGCTGTCGGCGACTTGGTGGTTGCTGTCGGCGGAGATCCGGTTGCTGTCAGCGCGGATCCGGTTGCTATCGGCGGAAAACCGGTTGCTCTCGCGCGAGCGAGGGCGAACCGCTACCCGCGCGATGGCTCGTTGGCGTCTTCGGGATGCTTGGCGAGACGTTCGATGGCCTCCTGGGCCACCTTCTCGGCCTGGTCCTTGCCGACCCAACCGCCGGGCTGGACCTCTTTGCCGGGCTCGAGGTCCTTGTAGTGCTCGAAGAAGTGCGAGATCGGTCCGAGCTCGTACTCGCTGACGTCGCCGATGTCCTGGATGTGGTCCCACCGGACGTCGCCGGCCGGGACGCACAGCAGTTTGTCGTCGCCGCCGGCCTCGTCGGTCATCGTGTACATGCCGACGACGCGGGACTTGACGATGACGCCCGGGTAGACCGACTCGGGCAGCAGCACGAGCGCGTCGAGCGGATCGCCGTCCTCGCCGAGCGTGCCGTCGATGTAGCCGTAGTCGGCCGGGTAGCCGAACGACGTGTAGAGGTAGCGGTCGAGATAGATCTTGCCCGTCTCGTGGTCGACCTCGTACTTGTTGCGGCTACCCTTCGGGATCTCGATGGTCACATCGAATTCCACGGTTCCTCCTGGCATGTGTTTTCGCTGGTGGTGACGGCAGCCAGCCCGTGGAATGCCGCGGGTCGCCTGCGCAGATCGCCTCAACGATACTGTTTAGTCCGAGACGTCGGGGTGACACCCCAATGGCACCGACCCGGAGGTTCTGTGGGCGCACTGCGCAGATCGACTCGCCGAACGCTGGTGTGGACGACCGTCTCGGTGGTGGTCCTCGTGCTGATCGCCGTCGGTGCGGTGGTCGTCGCCCTGCAGTTGGACAAGTCCGACGAACTACCGCCGGGCATCCCGCCGCAGCCGGCGGCGGTGACCCTGAACCCGCAGATCAACGCGGTCTCGCCGAACGCCCCGGAGCCGACGGCAGCCGGCGTGCAGCGTCAGATCGCCGCCGCGGTACGCGCGCCCGACCTCGGCCAGTTCACGGGACAGATCAGTGACGCGCTGACCGGGGCGACGCTGTGGTCCGACAGCCCGACCACGCCGCGCACACCGGCGTCGAACGCCAAGATCCTCACGGCGTCCGCCGCGCTCCTTGCGTTGCCGCACGACAAACGTCTCACCACGACCGTCGTCGTCGGCGCCGACGGCCAGGTCATCCTCAAGGGCGCCGGCGATCCGACGCTCTCGGCGCAGCCCAACCGTGCCGAGACGTTCTACACCGACGCCCCCCGTATCGCCGACCTCGCCGCACAGATCCGCAAGGCAGGCATCCGGGTCACCTCGGTGGCCGTCGACACCAGCGCGTTCACCGGTCCGACGATGGACCGCACCTGGGACCCTCGCGACATCGCCGGTGGTGACATCGCCCCGATCGAGTCGTTGATGGCCGACGGCGGTCGGATCGACCCGCTCGACGAGTACTCGCCGCGGGTGGCGAATCCGGCGATGACGGCCGGGCAGGCGCTCGCCGACGCGCTCGATGTGAAGTCCGACGTCACCGAGGAGTCGGCGCCGACGGGTGCCCAGGTGGTGGCGCAGGTGCAGTCGGCGCCACTGGTGACGCGGGTGAACGACATGATGCGCTTCAGCGACAACGTGCTCGCCGAGACGCTGTCGGTGGAGTTGTCGGCGGCGCGGGGCGGCCCGGCGAGCCTGGCCGGCGGCGTGGCCGCGGTGAAGGGCGTGCTCTCCGAACACGGTTTCGACATGGGCGAGGTCACCCTCCGGGATGCGTCGGGTCTCTCGTACGCCAACCTCGTACCCGCCGCACTGCTGGACAAGCTGATGGCCGGGGCCGGTGGACCCTCACAGCCGCTGATGCGACCGATGCTCGACGGTCTGCCGGTGGCCGCGGGCACCGGGACACTCGCCGACCGTTTCGACCCGAACAGCAACCCCGGCGCCGGCTGGGTGCGCGCCAAGACGGGAACCCTCACCGGGGTGAGTTCGTTGACCGGGATAGTCCAGACCGTCGACGGGCGGGTGCTCTCGTTTGCGCTGATGTCGGGCGGTACGTCACCGGCCGACGCCCGACCCGCCCTCGACGACGTCGCAGGCGAACTGAGGGAATGTGGATGCCGATGAGCAGCGAACTGCAGCACGACACGTCGGTGGCGGCGGCCGCCGACGACACGCACGAGTCGATCGGTGCCCGCATCGACTGGTCGTTGGCAGCGGCCACCGGTAAACGGCTGTCCCGTCCCGGACCCAAGACCACGCAGTACACGCTCGACGCCGCGTATGCCGAGCTCGCCGACGCGGCCACCCGGGCCGAGGCCCCGGTCCGTGAGGTGACCGGGCTCGCCGACGGGCTGCGCGTCCCGACGACCCACATCCTCGACCGCAACGAGTGGGTTGACGCGGCGGCCCGGTCGATGGAATCGATGCTCGGGGCCGCCGACGACACGAATGGCGTGGACGCCGACAACGGGGGTGTTCTCGGCGGGATCTCGGCGCGGTTCGCCGACGTCTCGGCCAAGGTCGGTGGGCTGCAGGCCGGCGGTTTGTTGGCGTTCCTGTCCGGCGCGATCCTCGGGCAGTACGATCCGTTCACTCCCGACCCCGATACCGGGGATCCGGGTGTGCTGATGGTGGTGGCGCCCAACATCATCAGCGTCGAACGCGCGCTTCACGTGGTGCCCAGCGACTTTCGGCTCTGGGTGTGCCTGCATGAGGTGACCCACCGTGTGCAGTTCTCCGCCAATCCCTGGCTGCGGCAGTACATGGTGGACAACATCGAGATCCTCACCTCCGACACCGGCGAGTCGACCACCGAATTGATGAGCCGGCTCACCGAGGCGGTCCGCGGCGACAAGCCGCGTGAGAAAGGCGTACTCGGTGTCATGCAGGTGTTGCAGACCCCCGAGCAGTACGAGGCGTTCAACCGCATGATGATGCTGGGCACGCTCCTCGAAGGCCACGCCGACCACGTCATGGACGCTGTCGGTCCCGCGCACGTGCCGACCGTCGCGTCCATCCGGGAGGCGTTCGACAAGCGTCGCACCGGTCCCCGAAACCCTGTGCAGCGCATCATCCGAGCGCTCATCGGGATGGACGCCAAGATCGCGCAGTACGTGCGCGGCAAGGCTTTCGTCGACGAGGTGGTCGGCGCGGTCGGCATGAATGCGTTCAACACCATCTGGACGTCGCCGGAGACCATGCCGCGCCCGTCCGAGATCGACGAGCCGCGCACATGGATTCAGCGGGTGCTCTGACCCGGGCGGTCGCGCAGTTCGCGCGCGATCATCTTTCGTCATCGACGGTCTGTGTCGCGCTGTCCGGCGGGCCGGATTCCCTGGCGCTCACCGCATGTGCGGTCCGCGCCGGCCTGTCGGTGGAGGCTCTCGTCGTCGACCACGGTCTGCAACCCGGATCGGCAGGTGTTGCGACGCAGGCTGCGCAGGACGCACGGATGCTCGGGGCGCAGGCGCGCGTGCTCACCGTCGAGGTCGGGACGGACGGCGGGATGGAGGCGGCCGCGCGGACGGCGCGCTATGCGGCCCTCGACGATGCGCGTGAGGGTAGGCCGGTGTTGCTCGCGCACACCGCCGACGATCAGGCCGAGACCGTATTGCTCGGTCTCGCACGAGGTTCCGGAGCTCGGTCGATCGCCGGGATGCGAGAGTGGAACTCGCCGTGGGGTCGTCCGCTGCTCGGCGTCCGTCGCTCGGACACGTTGTCGGCGTGTACCGAACTCGGTCTGGCCCCACATCACGACCCGCACAACAGCAATCCGCGTTTCACCCGCGTGCGCCTGCGAGCCGAGGTGTTGCCGTTGCTCGACGAGGTCCTGCAGGGCGGTGTGGTGGAAGCGTTGGGGCGGACCGCGGCGTCGCTGCAGGCCGACAACGACGCCCTCGACGCGCTCGCCGACGATCTCTACGCCCGCGCGATCGCCGGCACCGAAGCTGGTGAACACCTGCTGGACACCACGAAGCTCGATACGACTGTCCTGCAGGGTCATCCGGTCGCACTACGAACCCGGGTGATCCGACGATGGCTGATCGTCGTCGGGGCCACCGAACCGACGTATCGGGTGATCTCCGCGGTCGATGCCCTCGTCGCCGACGATCGGTCGCGGGCCGATGTCGCCATCGGCGGAGACCCGACGGCCCGGCGCGTGGTGTATCGCGACGGAGCCGTGTTGGCCGTGCGGCTCGTCGCGCGGTCGAATCGACGTTCGTAGTCGTAGTGCGCGCGAGGTGCGCATTATTACTACGAAACGACTTTCCGGCCCCGAAAACCGGGTGCGCGATGCGCCGACGGGTTGCTAGGCTCGTGGCGATCGTGATTCGACGCAAGGAGGTGAGCCCCATGTTCGCAGTATCCGCATCGGGTGCTCCCCACCAGTCCACGATCACGCGACCGAGGTAGTCGTCATCGGGGAGTGTCCGACCCGCATTTCGCGAAAGGCAACTCCCATGAACACCACACCTTCACCACACACCGCGACACCCCTGAACCAGGCCGTGTCCGAGCGCAACCGGCCGCGCCTCGATGCCACCGACCGGATGGGCGCCGACGGAGAACGTGCTCTGGTCCTCGGCGGCGGCGGATCCACCGGCAATGCATGGCTGATCGGCGTCATCGCCGGTCTGTTCGACGCAGGGCTCGACGTGACCGCCGCCGACCGTACCGTCGGGACGTCGGCGGGCTCCACGGCCGCCGCCCAGATCGCCGGCGCGACGCCGACGGAGCTGTACGCGGCCACCGTCGCCGCGGTACCGCCGCCGCGTACCGGCGCCGCATCCCCACGTCGAAGTCCGGCAGCCGGTCACATGGACCGCACACGCAGGATCGTCGAGGACTCCGCCGACATCGTCGACATGCGCCGCAGGCTCGGCGCCGCGGCACTCGACCTGGATGCGACGTCGGACGGTTCGTGGACGACACGGTGGCGGGACATCGTCGCCGCGCGGCTGCCCGATCAGCGGTGGCCCCAACGGTCGGTGCTGATCACCGCGGTCGACGCGCAGAGCGGTGACCCGGTCGTCTTCGACCGTGACAGTGGTATCGACCTCGTGGACGCCGTCGCCGCGAGCTGTTCGAGCGGGCTCCCGTACCGCATCGGTGATCATCTGTTCATCGACGGCGGCTACCGGATCAACGCCGAGAATGCCGATCTGGCAGACGGATTCGCACGAGTTCTGGTGCTGTCGCCATTCGGTGGTCGGACACGGACGCCGGCGGACTGGGGGCTCGACCTGGCTGCTCAGGTCGCCGACCTCAGGACACATGGCAGCCGAGTCGAGACGATCTGTCCAACCGACGACGCCGAGCATCTCTTCGGCGCCAACGCGATGGACTATTCGCTGCGGCCGACCGCGGCGCGCGTCGGCCACGACCAGGGCCGGGCTCTCGCGGGATCACTGGCCGACTTCTGGACCTGAATCGAAGTTCGTAGTAGTAATCCGCGCCTGGTGCGGATTACTACTACGAAATCTCAGAAGCCGCCGGAGGCGTCGGCACCTCCGACGTCTATCCCGGTGAAGCGTTCGATCCGGTCGGGTACCACGAGGAAGACGGCGATCCCCACGATGATGAGCAGTGCCCCGCCGATCACCTGCATCACCGGTTCGGCTGCCCACAGGTCGGGCCAGCCCACGACGATCAGCACGCCGCCGCCGAGGACGAGCCCGACCTGCACCGCGAGCCACAGCCCCACCAAGGCGCAGTGGACGAGGAGCCATCCGATTCGTGCGCGCAGCGTGCGCGGCCGTGGACGGCGTGCAGGAGGTCGATTCCATTGTCGCCGTTGGATTTGCGTCATCACACCTCCCGCTCGGAGTTGGTTGTCGGAGGGCATCAGGAGTCCCCGGCGTCGTCGAATCTCGCGTCGTCGCCGGCCTCGGTGATTCCGGCCAGACGTCCGATCCCGTACCGCCCGAAGATGATCCCGATGGTCCCGACGACGAAGAAGATGCCTCCGCTGATGACCTCCAGAGCCGGGCCGAGGTCCCATAGATCGGGAGATCCGCGACTGAAGAGGACCACCCCCAGGAGGCCGCACGCCATGAACGCGACGTACCAGGCGAACAGCAACAGCAACCCGGCGAACAGTGCCCGTGGCGTCTCGGCGTGAGGCCGCGGTGTCGTCGGCCCCGGATTCGTTTGTCGTCGTTGTCCTTCCGGCATCTCAGCTCCGGGGTCGGTCCGCATTCGCGCGACGTGAACCACCACGCTCCCACCTCGCCGACGGCCCCGCAATAATTCAAACGGCACAACGATCGCGGAGACGTCCGTTCCGTCGCGTGGACCGACGTCGGGGTGGTCTATTCAGAACTGTTGGGAGACAAGGATACTAGCCAGATACTTGGCCGCCGAGATCGTCGTTGCGTGATGTGCGGCGGCCGATGGGTGGGTCGTCCGTTTGACGGATCGTTCGGCGTCGGTGGTAATACGACGTCGGCCGTCGACGAATCATCGTGTGTTGGATTCCCGATCGAATGAGGAGGAAGTGCAATGCACAGCAAGAGAACCACATTCAGTGCTCTGGCCGCCGGATTCATCGTCGGCGTCTCGGCGTGGGGGACCGGGGTTGCCGCGGCCCAACCGGCGCCGCCGATCGGCGGCGACGGCGAGGCCTGTCTCGTCAACGGTGACGGCACGCAACAATGTGTCGGAAACCGTGCACAAGCCGAGCAGTTGGCCGCAGCCCGAGGCTGGTCGATCATCGCCATCGGCACCAACAAGCCGAACTACAAAGGAAAGATCACCGTCTTTCCGGTTCGCAAGGGCGGGTGCAGCCCGCGCACCGACGACATCGACTACAGCATCCCGCTTCGGGGCAGCAACGGTTACAAGGCGTTGAGCTCGATGGACAAGATCGAGAAGTATCACTGCAACTACCAACTGGTCGACAAAGACGGCAAGAAGTCCACCTGGATCGACCACGACGTCGCTCGGCTGGGAACCATCGGCAAGGGCTGGAACAACCGCGCCGTGCGGGTGCGGTTCACCTGATCTCGACGGCGGGCGACCGTCTGGACTCGCCGCCGCCCATCCGCGGAACCTGCGAGCAAAAATGTGTGCTGCTACATCCGCGCGGGACAGGAGCCGCCGCATTCACCCGTGACTGGGGCAGCAGGTGCCGGGAGCGAGGGTTGCGACGGGCGCGAGTGGCTGCGTCGAGACCGCGAAGCGGTCGGAGCGCGGCTGTCGTTATGCCGCGGCAGGCGGTCGACGAGTGGTCGGCAACGGTTCAGCAGGTCCGGACAGATCGACGGCCCGCCTCGTCGCTCGAGGAGGCGGACCGTCCGGCCGGTTGGTCTGTCTGTTGTGCCTACTTCGGTGGCACGAAGGGAGAGTTGATCGTTTGGAAATACTGGATGCCGGCGATGAGCAGGGTGCCGCCACCGCCGAGCAGCAAACCTACGACCGCTCCAATGGAAGCTCCGGTTAGGAAGCCTGGGATGCATCCGACGCCAGCGATGGCCAAGCCGGGTACGCAACCGACGATTCCGCCGATAACGGCTCCCAGCGCTATTCCCACGATCTGCGAGATGGTCATCCCCGCGCCGAGTACTTGATTGAACCGTGCCAATGCCTGGTCGTCGCGTTCTTGTTTGGTCTTCGGTACATCGACCTGGTTGGCTGCCGACACCCGTAACGCCTCAACCTCGATCGGATTCACCGGTGTCGACCGGGCAACGTTTCGGGACGGTATCAGCGTCGCCTTGTTTCCGACGGTGCGCGCATCGATCGGGAATTGCCGATATTCCTTTCGGTAAAATAACGGCATTCGGAATTTCTCTGCGCCCGCAGAATTACGGATCACCAGCGATCCGGAATTGGTGCTGATCGATCCGTTGTGCACGGTGAGGCTGAATGCGCCGCCGCCCACCGAGACGTCGTAGGTGGTCGGTCTGTTCGGGTTCGGTGCCGCCTGTGCGGTTCCGGCGAATGCCGTAACAGCCACGGTGGCAATGGAAATGACGGTGAGTAACCAGAGGGGGGTGCGGGAATGGGGCCGGGATGAACCGGTGTGCCGATCGGGGAGCATGGGGTGACTTTCGGGTTATCGGCTCTGGCGGGATGGCCGTTTTCGAGTCGGGCTTGACGTATTTGATTTGTTCGCAGTACAAAAGACCTAGCCCCCGGCATTTTTCGCCGCTGCGGACGGATTCAACTGTCACAAATCAATGTTCTGTTGTGAATGAGAATGTGTCGCTTGTGGCCGAATGTTGCGATTCGTGATCGGAGTGTGATGTACGGCACACGATCCTTGTGATGGTTGTCGTACGAATGGTGGACGGTGTTACGCGATCTGGTTTTCGGGTGGGCTGAGGGTGGTCTCGATACGGCACGGGCTCGCTGCGCTCGCTCGTGCCTACTCGACCGGCAGGGGGCCGCTCGTGCCTACTCGACCGGCAGGGGGTGCGGGTCGGGCTGGTCTCGATACGGCTCGGGCTCGCTGCGCTCGCTCGTGCCTACTCGACCGGCAGGGGGCGCTCGTGCCTACTCGACCGGCAGGGGGCGAGTGTGGTGGTCTTTGTCCCGGGCGATGACCGGCATGACAAGCTAGAGATGTGCCCAGTCCTCATCGCACAGGCCCGTACGGCGACGACATCGAAGACATCCTGATCACCGAGGATCAGATCAAACAGCGCACCCAGGAGCTGGCCGACTCGGTGGCCGCCCGCTACACCGACATCGACGAGGATCTCGTGCTGATCGGCGTGCTCAAGGGTGCGGTGATGTTCATGACCGATTTCGCGAAGGCGTTGCCGATCCCGTCCCAGATGGAGTTCATGGCGGTGTCGAGCTACGGCTCGTCGACGTCGTCGTCGGGGGTGGTGCGGATCCTCAAGGATCTCGATCGCGACATCACCGGACGCGACGTGCTGATCGTCGAGGACATCATCGACTCCGGGCTCACCCTCTCGTGGCTGATGAAGAACCTGGCTACCCGTGCACCGCGCACGCTCGAGGTGTGCACCCTGCTGCGCAAGCCGGAGGCGGTGCGATCGCCGGTGAACGTCGCCGACGTGGGCTTCGACATCCCGAACGAGTTCGTCGTCGGCTACGGCCTCGACTACGCCGAGCGGTACCGCGACCTGCCCTACATCGGTCGGCTGCGCCCGTCGGTCTACCAGCCGGACTGAGCGTCGGCCGCGAGTCGTCAGGAAGGGTTCGAGGCGAGGTGAGCCGAGGTTCGGAACCGTTTTCCCTGGATGTTCGTTCACCGGTAGCCTGTCTACTGTCGACCGCGCGTCAGTAGACGGACGCGCTTTGGACCGCAGCTACCCCGACCGGGAAGGACAGTAGGAACGGCCCCGCAGCGTCGAGATCTCGACGGGCCGGACCTCCACACCAGGCATGAACCGTAAGTCAGTCTTCCGCAATCTCGCCATCGTGGCGCTCGTCGTGCTCGCCCTCTGGGGCTGGAGCGTGATGCGCGACTCCGATCGTGAGTACCGGTCTGTCGACACCTCGGTCGCCTTGACACAGCTGAACGTCAAGAACACCGAACGCATCGACATCGATGACCGTGAACAGCAGCTCCGGGTGGAACTCAAGAACCCGATCAAGGTCGACGGCAATGACGTCACCAAGATCACCACCAAGTACCCGGCGTCGGCTGGCGAGCAGATCTTCGATTCGGTCACCAAGACCGGGGCGCCGTATCAGACCAACGTCAGCCAGCAGTCGGTGCTGTGGCAGATCCTCATCTTCGTCCTCCCGATGCTGCTGCTGTTCGGCCTGTTCTTCTTCGTGATGAACCGCATGCAGGGTGGCGGCAAGGGCGGCGTCATGGGCTTCGGCAAGTCCAAGGCCAAGCAGTTGAGCAAGGACATGCCCAAGACCACCTTCGCCGACGTCGCCGGCGCCGACGAGGCGGTCGAGGAGCTCTACGAGATCAAGGACTTCCTGCAGAACCCGGCTCGCTACCAGGCGGTGGGCGCCAAGATCCCCAAGGGTGTGCTGCTCTACGGTCCGCCCGGCACCGGTAAGACACTGCTCGCGCGTGCCGTCGCGGGTGAGGCGGGCGTGCCGTTCTTCACCATCTCCGGTTCGGACTTCGTCGAGATGTTCGTCGGTGTCGGTGCCTCGCGCGTCCGTGACCTGTTCGAGCAGGCCAAGAACAACAGCCCGTGCATCATCTTCGTCGACGAGATCGACGCCGTCGGACGCCAGCGCGGCGCAGGCCTCGGTGGCGGTCACGACGAGCGCGAGCAGACACTGAACCAGTTGCTCGTGGAGATGGACGGCTTCGGCGACCGCTCGGGCATCATCCTGATCGCGGCCACCAACCGTCCCGACATCCTCGATCCGGCCTTGCTGCGGCCGGGCCGTTTCGACCGGCAGATCCCTGTCGGCAACCCCGACATGGCGGGTCGTCGCGCGATCCTGCGGGTGCACGCACAGGGCAAGCCGATCGACGCCGAGGCCGATCTGGACGGGCTGGCCAAGCGCACGCCCGGCATGTCCGGTGCCGATCTGGCCAACGTCGTCAACGAGGCGGCGTTGCTCGCCGCACGTGAGAACAAGACGTCGATCACCGCGGAGATGTTGGAAGAGGCGGTCGACCGTGTCATCGGCGGACCGCGTCGCAAGAGCCGCATCATCAGCGAGCACGAGAAGAAGACCGTCGCCTATCACGAAGGTGGTCACACGCTGGCCGCGTGGGCGATGCCCGACCTCGATCCGATCTACAAGGTCACCATCCTGGCCCGCGGCCGCACCGGCGGCCACGCCCTCGCCGTGCCCGAGCAGGACAAGGACCTGATGACGCGGTCGGAGATGATCGCCCGTCTGGTCATGGCGATGGGTGGTCGTGCCGCCGAGGAACTCGTGTTCCACGAGCCGACCACCGGCGCGTCGTCGGACATCGACCAGGCGACCAAGATCGCCCGCGCGATGGTGACCGAATACGGCATGAGCGCCAAGCTCGGCGCGGTGCACTACGGCCAGGAACAGGGCGACCCGTTCCTGGGTCGGTCCATGGGCAACCAGGCGTCGTACTCCGCCGAGATCGCCAGCGAGATCGACGACGAGGTCCGTCGCCTGATCGAGGCGGCACACACCGAGGCGTGGTCGATCCTGTCGGAGTACCGCGACACCCTCGACGTGCTGGCCACCCAGCTGCTCGAGAAGGAGACGCTGACCCGCAAGGACCTGGAGAAGATCTTCTCCAACGTGGTGAAGCGTCCGCGGATCACAACCTTCAACGAGTTCGGTGAGCGCACCCCGAGCGACAAGCCGCCGGTGAAGACTCCGGGCGAGCTGGCCATGGAACGCGGTGAGCCGTGGCCGCCCGAGCCCGTGGTGCCCGAGCCGGTTCCGGTCGCACAGTCGGTCGGCGCTCCGCAGCAAGGTCCCGGATACCCCAATCCGGCACCGGGCCAGGGCTATCAGCCTGCCTACCCGGCGCAGCCGGCACCCGGTCACCAGCCGTACGGTGGCTACCCGGGTCAACCGAACAGCGGCTACCCCGGCCAACCCGGCGGTTACCCGGGTCAGCCGAACAGCTACCCGGGTCAGCCGAACAGTTACCCGGGTCAGCCGACCCATGGCACCCGTCCCGACTACGGCGCCCCGCGCGACTGGTCGGCACCCGGTTGGCCTCCGCAGGATTCATCGCCCGCTCCCGGGGGCACCAACGGCACCAACGGTGCCAACGGGTCGGGCGCCAACGGCTCGGGCCGGCACGGACATCCCGACGATTCGTCGGATGATTCCGGCGGCGGGAGCCGGTAGTCCACGGGTCAGCGGTTCAGTAGAGCAAGGTCGTAGAACGGATCAGATGGACGATGACGATCAGTGAGGATCAGGACGCGCGTGTCGATCACAACGGTGCGGACTTGACCACCGACGAGGGGCGGTTCTTCGACCAGGCCCGGGCGGAGGCCGCGGTCCGCGAACTCCTGATCGCGGTCGGCGAGGATCCGGATCGACAAGGGTTGCAGCGCACGCCGACTCGCGTCGCCAACGCGTACCGGGAGATGTTCGCCGGGCTCTACACCGACCCCAGCGAAGTGCTCGCGACCATGTTCGACGAGGACCACGACGAACTGGTGCTGGTCAAGGACATCCCGCTGTATTCGACCTGTGAGCATCATCTGGTCTCGTTCCACGGCGTCGCGCACGTCGGGTACATCCCGGGCGACTCCGGTCAGGTGACCGGCCTGTCCAAGCTCGCGCGGCTCGTCGACCTCTATGCCAAGCGACCGCAGGTGCAGGAACGGCTCACCAGCCAGATCGCCGACGCCATCGTCCGCCGTCTCGAGCCGCGCGGCGTGATCGTGGTGATCGAGGCCGAACATCTGTGCATGGCGATGCGGGGTATCCGTAAGCCGGGTGCCAAGACCACCACCTCGGCGGTGCGCGGGTTGTTCAAGACCAGCGCGGTCTCCCGCGGTGAGGCCCTCGACCTGATCTCGCGGACCTGAGCGCCCATCCACCCGATGCGCACATCTGACGACCGGACCCTCGTCATGGGGGTCATCAACGTCACGGCAGACTCCTTCTCCGACGGTGGGCGCTACCTCGATCACGACGCCGCCATTGCCCACGGGCACGAACTCATCGCCCAGGGCGCCGATCTCATCGACATCGGTGGGGAGTCCACCCGGCCGGGTGCGGTCCGCGTCGATCCGGGCGACGAGGCGAAACGTGTAGCACCCGTCATCGCGGGCCTTGCTGGTACGGGCGTACCGATCTCGGTCGACACCATGCGTGCGTCGGTGGCGGCGGCGGCCGTGGAGGCGGGTGTCGCGATCATCAACGACGTCTCCGGCGGCCGCGCCGACCCCGACATGGCGCGGGTGGTCGCGGACTCCGGCCTGCCATGGGTGTTGATGCATTGGCGTCCGATGGATCGGGAGAACCGCCACGTCGCCGACGACGCGTTCGCCCACGGGCGTCACGACGCCAATTCGTACCGGGACGTGGTCGCCGAGGTGTGTGGCGAACTACTCGCGCAGGTCGACGTCGCGGTGGCGGCCGGAGTGAACCCCGACAAGATCATCCTCGACCCGGGCCTCGGCTTCGCCAAGACGGCCGAACACAACTGGGCTCTGCTGCACGCCTTGCCGACCTTCGTCGGCCTCGGATTCCCGGTACTCGTCGGTGCCTCGCGGAAACGATTCCTGGGCACCCTGCTCGCCGACGACGACGGCACACCCCGACCTCCCGACGGTCGCGAGACCGCGACGGCCACGATCTCCGCATTGTCGGCGATGGACGGGGCCTGGGCGGTCCGCGTCCACGATGTGGTGCGCAGTCGCGACGCGATCGCGGTTGCGACCGCGTGGAAGCGAGGAGCCGGCGGCTCGTCTCGCGGTGTGACAGGTGACGTCGGCCCGTCCCGTGGTGTGGCCGAGGAGAGTGGCATTTCTCGCGGTGTGGCCGAGGAGGGTGACGTTTCTCGTGGTGTGGCCGAGGAGGGTGACGTTTCTCGTGGTGTGGCTGGTGGTGGCGGCCCGTCCCGTGGTGTGGCCGAGGAGGGTGACGTTCCCCGCCGGTCGAGTAGCCGCGAACGGAGTGAGTGGCGTATCGAGACCCCGAGAACGGGAGCGACTGACTGATGGCTGATCGGATCGAATTGCGCGGTCTGGTGGTCCGCGGACATCACGGCGTCTTCGACCACGAGCGTCGCGACGGCCAGGACTTCGTCATCGACGTCACGTTGTGGCTCGATCTCGCCGAGGCGGCCGCCACCGACGACCTCGCCGACACGGTCGACTATGGCGCCTTGGCCCAACGCGCCCACGACATCGTCGCGGGCGAACCACGCAACCTGATCGAGACGGTCGGCGCCGAGGTGGCCGAGGCCATCATGGACGACGAACGCATCGCGGCCTGCGAGGTGACCGTGCACAAGCCGTCCGCGCCGATCCCGCTGCAGTTCGACGACGTGGCGGTCGTGACGCGGCGTTCTCGGAAGGCCATGTCGCGGTGAGTTCGGCGCCGGGAGCGGAGCGAGCGGGCCGGGATGTGATGGCGCCGGGAGCGGAGCGAGCGGGCCGGGATGTGTCGGCGCCGGGAGCGGAGCGAGCGGTCACGCGGGCGGTACTGTCGGCCGGTTCCAACATCGGCGATCGGCTGGCTCATCTGGCCGGTGTGGTGGAGCGTTTCGCCGACGAAGTGGTGTCGGTGTCTCCGGTGTATTCGACAGCCCCGTGGGGTGGTGTCGAACAAGACGACTTCTTCAACATCACCCTCGTCGTCGAGGGTCCGTATCGCGCGTCCGACTGGCTCGAGATCGGCGCCGAGCTCGAGCAGGCCGCCGACCGAACTCGTGAAGTCCGTTGGGGACCGAGAACTTTGGACGTCGACGTGATCACCGTCAGCGGTGCCGACGGGGTGATCCGCAGTGACGATCCCACGCTGACTCTGCCTCATCCGCGGGCCGCCGAGCGTGCGTTCGTGCTGGTGCCGTGGCTGGCGGCCGACCCGCAGGCGATGTTGTGGACGCCGCAGGGCATCACGCCGGTGGCCGAGCTGATCGAACGGATCGATCCGGCCGAACGCGCCGGGGTGGTGCGTGTGGCCGACGCACCGGGGGCAGGTTCGTCATGACCGAACCGAAGCCACCGACGGGGCCGTACAAGGAGGACGAACCGGGACTCGGGCCCACACGCCTGCGCGACCTCGTGGTGACCGCGATCGTCGTCGGCGTGGTGGCGTGGATTCTCGTTCGCTACAACTACGGCAGTCTGCCTCCGCTGCCACTGCTGTCCGGGCTCGTGCTCTATGTCCTGGCCGCCCTCGAGGTGATCATCGCCTTCGTCGTTCGCGCCCGGGTGGCCGATCGTCAGGTCGGGCGGGCGCGCGGGCAGTTGCATCCGCTGACCGCCGCACGGGTGTTGGCCTTGGCCAAGGCGTCGGCGATTCTGGGGGCGATCGCGGTGGGTGTGTGGGCGGGCCTGCTCATCTATCTGTGGACGCAGCACGATTTGGCCGCGGCCGATCATGACCGGCCGGGCGCGATCATCGGACTGGTGGGTGGCGTGCTGCTCGTCGCGGCGGCGGTGTGGCTCGAATACTGTTGCCGGGCACCGGACGATCCCACCGACGACAGGGTGGGGCGACGACCGGATGGTCATCCCGGCCCCGCCTGATCGGGGCGTCACACTGACCCGTCACAGGGATTTCTTATCGTGACTCTCCGATTCGGTTGGCCGACATCGGAGAGGTCAGGCGGTATGTTCCCCACATGACGACCTCAAATGGCCGTTCCACCGAGTCGCGGCGCTCCGGGAGATCGGTAGGACAGTGGCTGCTGGGGCTGCTCATCGTGCTGGCCTTGGTGGCGAGCATTCTCATGGTGTTCAGCGACCAGCTGTCGGTCACCGGCTCTCTCGCGGTGATCGCGGCGCTGTGGGCTGCGGTCATCGGGGCCATCCTGGTCACCAAGTTTCGTCGTCAGGCCGAGACCGCCGAGTCGAAGAGTCGCGACCTGAGGCTCGTCTACGAATTGCAGCTCGAACGTGAGATCGCCGCTCGACGCCAGTACGAGCTCGACGTCGAGACGACGATCCGCAAGGAGCTCAGCGACGAGTCCAATTCGGAGATCTCCGAGCTGCGCGAACAGGTGATGTCGCTGCGCGCGAGCCTGGAGGCGTTGCTCGGCGAATCGCTACCGGACCATCGCGCCGCCCTGCCCAGCGAGAAGCTGCGGGAGCTGGCCTCGGGGATTGACCGTCCCGACGAGGGCTACAAGCCGTTTCGGGCCGACGACAGCGCACTGGCCGCCCAGGACTTCGCGGCGACGGCCCCGGCCGCCGACAGCGGGCGTCACATTCCCGCCGACGTCGACCCGAACGAGCTGACCGAGGTCATCCCGATCATCACCGACGATCCGCTCTCGGGTCGGATCGCGACAGCCGTCCCCGAGGACGAGACATCCGATCAGGTCGAGGACGCGGTCATCGCGGAGACGCCGGGCGCGGACACCCCGGCGTACGTCGAAGACAACCCGACCGACCAGTGGGCCACCGAATCCCCGGCCGCGGTCGAAGAGGAGCCGGTTGCCGAGTCGCCTGAGCCGGTGGTCGCCGAGGTCGTGGAGGCCGAGCCGGTCGAGGCGGACACCGTCGTCGGTGACCAGACCCCGCAGGCCGAGGCCGCCGACCAGCCGACTGCAGAAACCGTCGAAGAGGCGGAGACCGCCGAGGCACCCGCCGACACCGCGGCTGCGGAAACCGACGAGGGTGAGCACGGTCGGCACGAGACCGCCGAGGAGCAGGGCGTGGATCCCAACGCGTACGGGGGACGACGTCGTCGTCGCGGCGGAGACGATGGGGAGAGCGCACACTCGGCCGGGCTGCCGGTCTCCGAACTGCTCAGCCAGCTGCGTCAATCCGGGGCGCCCGGCGGCGGACGTCGTCGCCGCGAGGACTGATCGACTCCGCACGTTCGACGATGAGGTGAAGCCTGTCACAGGCAATGGCCTCCGGTCCGGTCCAGGGCCTACCCTGGCCACGGACGTCTGGTACCCGCATGGCGGGACTGGAACGGAAATCGGAGGACAGTGGTGACCTCACCGAGTGATGATCTCGGCCCGGGTGCGGGCACGCCCGAGGCTGCCGCATACCCGTCAGGCATCTCGAATCTCCCCACCCCGGCCCGACTCACCGTCGGCGTCATCTCTGCGGGACGAGTCGGCACCGCACTCGCCGAGGCCCTCGAACAGGCCGGGCATGTGGTCGGTGCCGTCGTCGCGCGGTCGGACGAGTCCCGCCGACGGGCCACCAGCCGACTGCCTGAATCGCAGATCCTCGATCTGCCCGACGTGGTCGCCCGTGCCGAACTGCTGCTGCTCGCGGTGCCCGACGCGGCGTTGCCCGAGGTGATCGACGAGATCGCCGGCTCCGGTGCGCTGCGACCCAACACCCTCGTCGCGCACACCGCCGGCGCCAAGGGAGTGGGTGTGCTCGCGCCACTCGCATCGCTCGGTGCCTTGCCGCTGGCCATTCATCCCGCGATGACGTTCGTCGGATCCGCCGACGACACCGCACGGATTCGACAGGCGTGTTTCGGCGTCACCGCGGGTGACGAACTCGGATACGCGATCGCCCAGTCGCTGGTCTTGGAGATGGGTGGCGAACCCGTACGTATCGGCGAGGCCGACCGGGTGCTCTACCACGCGGCGTTGGCCCACGGTGCCAATCACCTGATCACCCTGATCTCCGACGCGGTGACCGCATTGAACGCCGCCATCGAGGGCGGGGCGGGATCGTCGGGACGCGCCGCCGCCACCGTCGACGGCAGCGGCACCCTGCTGGCCGAACGCATCCTCGGCCCACTGGTCACCGCATCGCTGCAGAACGTGCTGGAACTGGGGTCCGACGCACTGACCGGTCCGGTGGCGCGTGGCGATGCCGCTGCGGTGACCGACCATCTCACCGCTCTGCGGGCACTGAGCCCCGGCAGCGATACCACCGACGTCGCCGAGGCGTATCGAGTGTTGGCCCGGCGCACCGCCGACTACACCGACGCCCCGGCCGAGGTACTCGACGCACTGGAGACATCATGACCTCGGATCTGTCCGAAAAGGCATACACGCCTGGAGAACTCACCGTGCACCGCGATCCGGCGACGCTGCACCGGGTGACCGCTGCGCTGCGCCGTGCCGGCCGCCGCGTGGTGCTGGTGCCGACCATGGGCGCCTTGCACGCCGGGCATCTCGAACTGGTCCGCGCGGCCAAGGGCAAGGGCGACACCGTCGTCATCGTGTCGATCTTCGTGAACCCCTTGCAGTTCGGTGCCAACGAGGATCTCGACGCCTACCCGCGCACCCTGGACGCCGATCTCGAACTGCTGCGCCCACTCGGCGTGGAACTGGTGTTCGCGCCGACGGCCGCGGACATGTACCCGTCCGGGCAACGCACCATGGTGCACCCCGGTCCGACCGGAGCCATCCTGGACGGCATCTCGCGGCCGACACATTTCGCCGGGATGCTGACCGTCGTCCTCAAACTGCTCACCATCGCAGCGCCGCACGCGGCCTACTTCGGTGAGAAGGATTATCAGCAGCTGGTTCTCATCCGGCAGATGGTCACCGACCTCAACGTCGACGTGGAGATCGTCGGCGTCCCGACGGTGCGCGAATCCGACGGCCTGGCCATGTCGTCGCGCAATCGCTACCTCGACGAGTCGCAACGTGAACTCGCGACGACGTTGTCGGCGGCGTTGGTCGCGGGCGCGCATGCGGCAGCCGGCGGCCGCGATGCGGTTCTCGCTGCGGCACAGGCAGTTCTGGACACCCACCCGCAGATCGAGGTCGACTATCTGGAACTGCGTGGTCGGCAGCTCGAGGAGCCGCCGGAGCGCGGTGACGGGCGACTTCTCGTCGCCGCCCGGATCGGCGCCGCACGACTGATCGACAACGTCGGTGTGGCCATCGGCACCGGATTCGCCGACCGAGACGAGCCGACCGCCTGACGGCGGGCGACCACACCATCACAGACGACCGAGATAGAAAGGGACGCGACATGTTCCGCACCATGATGAAGTCCAAGATCCATCGGGCCCGGGTGACCCAGGCCGACCTGCACTACGTGGGGTCGGTGACGATCGACCAGGATCTGCTCGACGCCGCCGACCTGCTCGAGGGTGAGCAGGTCACCATCGTCGACATCGACAACGGCGCCCGCCTGGAGACCTACGTGATCGCCGGCGAGCGTGGCTCGGGTGTCATCGGGATCAACGGTGCCGCAGCTCATCTCGTCCACCCTGACGACCTGGTCATCATCATCGCCTACGGCATCATGAGCGAGCAGGAACTGCGCGACTACGCGCCGTCCGTCGTGTTTGTCGACGACCACAACCGGGTCCTCGACGCCGGTGACGATCCGGCGCACGTCCCGGCCGGGTCGGGTCTGCTCGATCCGCGCGAGCTCGCCGCGACCTCGGTCTGAGATGCTCCTCACCGTCGACGTCGGGAACACCAACATCCACCTCGGCCTCTTCACCGGTGCCGGTGACCATGCGACGCTGGTGCGCGACTGGCGGATTCACACCGATCCGAATCTCACCTCGGACGAGCTCGCGCTGCTCATCCGCGGGTTGATCGGGTCGGACATCGAGCAGGTGACCGGGGTGGCGGCATTGTCGACGGTGCCCTCGTTGCTCCGTGAACTCCGCGTGATGGTGCCCCGCTACTTCTCCGGGGCGCATCACGTGCTGCTGGAACCCGGTGTGCGGACCGGTGTCCCGCTGCTCGTCGACAACCCCAAGGAAGTCGGCACCGACCGCGTCGCCAATGCACTTGCCGCGCAGCACAATTATCCGGACGCCCCGGCCATCGTGGTGGCCTTCGGCACGGCCACCGTGGTCGACGCCGTCTCGGCGAAGGGGGAGTTCCTCGGTGGAGCCATCGCTCCCGGGGTCAACCTGGCGGTGCAGGCGCTCTCCGAGCACACCGTGACGGTGCGTCGCGTGGAGCTGATGCCGCCCCGCAGCGTGCTCGGCAAGAACACCGTCGAGGCCCTGCAGTCGGGGATTCTGTACGGCTTCGCCGGCCAGGTGGACGGGCTGGTCGATCGCGTCCGCGACACCATCCCCGACTTCGACGCCGACGATGTCACCGTGGTCGCCACCGGTTTCCTTGCGCCGCTGATGTTCTCCGAATGCGAGACCCTCACCGCCCATCACCCGTACCTGACCCTCGACGGTCTGCGCCTGGTGCACGAACGGTCGAAAGCGCAACGCAATCGCGGTCGGTGAGCCGTTCCACCGCCGGTCATTCCACTGCCCGTCGCTCCACCGCCCGTCGCTCCACTGCCCGTCGCTCCACTGCCCGTCGCTCCGCTGCCCGTCGCTCCACTGCCCGTCGCTCCGCTGCCCGTCGAGTAGCGTCCGAGGCGTAAGGCCGAGGCCGCGTATCGAGACGCTGCTTGTCGTGCGCGAGCCGTTCACTGCCGGCTATTTCGCCGCTCGTCGTTCCTCTGCCCGTCGTTTTCCCGCCGCCCGTCGCCCCGCTGCCCGTCGAGTAGCGTCCGAGGCGTAAGGCCGAGGCCGCGTATCGAGACGCCGCTTGTCATGCGCGAGCCGTTCACTGCCGGCTTTTTCGCCGTCGGTCGCCCCGCTGCCCGTCGAGTAGCGTCCGAGGCGTAAGGCCGAGGCCGCGTATCGAGACGCCGCTTGTCATGCGCGAGCCGTTCACTGCCGGCTTTTTCGCCGTCGGTCGCCCCGCTGCCCGTCGAGTAGCGTCCGAGGCGTAAGGCCGAGGCCGCGTATCGAGACGCCGCGTATCGAGACGTGCTGCGCGACAACGCCACCCTCACAACCAGCCGCACCGTCGGCTGCGCCTAACGGTGGCACCCCTGGTGCCGCCAGGAGATCTGTGGCAAACTGTCCGGCGTGATCAAGAGCTGTCTGGAGTGTTGTCAGGGCTAGTTCCGCATCTGCGGCCGCCCTCTTTCGACGACCCCCGCTCATCTCGATCATTCTCAGGACTTCTCATGACCGCCGTCATCGGCACCGCTGTTTCTGCAGCCAACCTGTCTGCCGCCACCGTTTCTGCCCCCGCTCCCGTCGACGCGTCTGCGCCGGTCACCTCCACACCGACGACCGACGCACCCCTGTCGGTGCAGGCCACCGCATACACCGCCCTCGTCGCCGCCGGGATCACGCCGGTCGACGTCCGTAGCCAGCGCAAACGCGACCTCGACGGAGTGCTGTCGGGCGCGCTGGCCATCGACGCCACCGAGGTCCTGCCCAGCCTCACACCCGGCACCGACAATTCGCTGCGCATCGCCGCGATCGGCGCCCGGTGGCTGCTGGTCAGCGACGACGGGCACGAGGCCGAGTGGCTCGCCTGGCATCTGCAGGCCCGCGGTGTGAGCGGCGCGGTGTTCGTCGTCGGCGGTTACCGCGCACTGCGCCGATCGGGTGTCGTCGGCACCGTCAGCCCGCAGGAACTCGCCGCCATCTCCGCGCACTGACTCCGCTCTAGCACCTCGGGCCCACACGCGGACCCTGCACGCAAAACGGAGTGTGGCTTCACACCGTTTTGCCTGGTGGGTCCGCGTGTGCGGGCTCAAGGGCGCCCGGCGTGGGCGCGGTCGTGTCTATGGTCGAAGCATGAGTACTTCGGCAGTGTGGAACGGCAAGATCTTCGACGGAACGTGGCGCCCCGGCGGTGCCGGAACTCTCGATGTGACCGCGCCGGCCACCGGCGAGGTCGTGTCCACCGTCGGCGCCGCGAGCGTCGACGACCTCGACCGCGCCGTCGACAAGGCGACGACAGCGCAAGCCGCATGGGCGGCGCTGCCGTACACGGAGCGCGCGGCGGTGATGAGCAAGGCTGCTGCGTTGCTGTCCGAAGAACCCGAACGCCTGACCCGTTGGCTGGTCCCGGAATCGGGCTCCGGACAGGGCAAGGCGTCCTTCGAAGCCGGGCTGGTCACCAGCGAACTCGCCGAGGCCGCCGGGCTCGCGTCTCAGCCCTACGGTCAGGTCCTGCGCAGCAGGAAGCCACGGCTGTCCATCGGCCGGCACGTACCGGTCGGTGTGGTCGGCGTGATCAGCCCGTTCAACTTCCCGGCCATCCTGTCGATGCGGTCGGTGGCCCCGGCGCTCGCGCTCGGCAACGCGGTCATCCTCAAACCGGACCCGCGCACCCCGATCGCGGGCGGTCTCGCACTGGCCGCGCTGTTGGCCGAGGCCGGTCTGCCCGACGGTCTGCTGCACGTGCTGCCCGCAGGCGCCGACGTGGGTGCGGCTCTCGTCGCGCATCCCGGCGTGCCGTGTATCTCCTTCACCGGTTCGACCGCGGCCGGCCGCAAGATCGGCGAGGCTGCCGCGCCGCTGCTCAAGAAGGTGCATCTCGAACTCGGCGGCAACAACGCGCTGCTCGTGCTGCCCGACGCGGACATCGATGCGGCCGCGTCGGCCGGTGCGTGGGGCTCCTTCCTGCACCAGGGGCAGATCTGCATGACGTCCGGCCGTCATCTCGTACCCGCCGACCTCGCCGCGGAGTACACGGCCAAGCTGGCGGAGAAAGCGCGCAACATCCCGGTCGGTGACCCCACGGACCCGGATAATGCGCTCGGCCCGATCATCGACGAGAACCAGCTCAAGAAGGTCGACGAGATCGTGCAGGCGTCCGTGCTGGCCGGTGCATCTCTCGAGGCGGGCGGTACCTATCAGGCGTTGTTCTACCGGCCGACGGTGCTGGGCAACGTGCCGAAGGACTCGCCGGCGTTCACCCAGGAGATCTTCGGCCCGGTCGCCCCGATCACCACCTACGAGACGATCGACGAGGCCATCGACATCATCAACGCGTCGGAGTACGGGCTGTCGGTGGGCATCCTGACCGGCAACCCCTACCGGGCGTTCGAACTCGCCGACCGGATCCGCTCCGGAGCCGTGCACATCAACGACCAGACCGTCGACGACGAGGCGGTCGCACCGTTCGGCGGTACCAAGGCGTCGGGCACGGGCGGGCATTTCGGGTCGTCGGTCAATCTCGACACCTTCTGCGATCTGCAGTGGGTGACGATGCAGGCCGACATCGAGCGATACCCGTTCTGATTCGTGTCGTCGGCGCCACCGGGGGTCGGGCGCCGACGAGGATTCCGATAGGGTTTCGGGGGTGAGCAACACCCCGACCACGCAGAACGCCGACGACGACAACGCACCGGAACAGCTTCGGATCCGTCGGGAGAAGCGCGAACTCATCCTCGGTGAGGGGCGCGAGGCCTACCCGGTCTCCATCCCGCGGACGCACAGTCTTTCCGAGATCCGGGCAAAGTATCCCGATCTCGAGGCGGGCACCGAGACCGGCGACATCGTCGGGGTGGCCGGGCGCATCATCTTCCTGCGTAACAAGGGCAAGCTGTGCTTCGCCACGTTGCAGGAGGGCGACGGCACGCAGCTGCAGGCGATGATCAGCTTCAACGGTGTGGGCGAGGAATCGCTGGCTCGTTGGAAGGCGCAGACCGACCTCGGCGACATCGTCTACGTGCACGGCGAGGTGATCAGCTCGCGGACCGGTGAGCTGTCGGTGATGGCCGACAACTGGGAGATGGCGTCGAAGGCGCTGCGCCCCTTGCCTGTCGCCCACAAGGAGATGAACGAGGAGACGCGCGTTCGTCAGCGCTACGTCGACCTCATCATGCGTCCGGAGGCCCGCAGCATCGCGCGTACCCGCATCGATGTGATCGCGGAACTTCGTGCGGCACTGGGTCGTCGGGACTTCCTCGAGGTCGAGACGCCGATGTTGCAGACCCTGCACGGCGGTGCGGCGGCGCGTCCGTTCGTGACGCACTCGAATGCCTTCGATCTGGACCTGTATCTGCGCATCGCGCCGGAGTTGTTCCTCAAGCGCTGCGTCGTGGGCGGGATCGAGCGGGTCTTCGAGATCAACCGCAACTTCCGTAACGAAGGCGCCGACTCGACGCACTCGCCCGAGTTCGCGATGCTCGAGACCTATCAGGCCTATGGCACCTACGACGATGCCGCGGTCATGACTCGTGAACTGGTGCAGGAGGTTTCGCAAGCCGCGCTGGGCACGTTGACGCCGACGATGCCCGACGGCAGCACCTACGATCTCTCCGGCGAGTGGACATCGTTGGAGATGTACCCGTCGTTGTCGGAGGCGCTGGGCCAGGAGATCGTGCCGGCCAGTGGGGATTCCGGTACCACCGTCGACGAGTTGCTCGCGATCGCCGCCCGAGTCGGACTGGAGATCCCCGAGGACAAGGGCTACGGCCACGGCAAGCTGGTCGAGGAACTCTGGGAGCACATGGTCGGACAGCACCTGTCGCAGCCGGTTTTCGTCCGCGACTTCCCGGTCGAGACCTCGCCGCTGGTGCGTGCCCATCGTTCGGTGCCCGGTGTGGTCGAGAAGTGGGACCTCTACGTCCGCGGCTTCGAACTGGCGACCGGATACTCCGAACTCGTCGATCCGGTGATCCAGCGTGAACGGTTCGTCGACCAGGCTCGCCTCGCCGCGGCCGGCGACGACGAGGCGATGCGTCTCGACGAGGACTTCCTCGCCGCGATGGAGTACGGCATGCCGCCCACCGCGGGCACCGGGATGGGCATCGACCGCCTGCTGATGGCCCTCACCGGTCTCGGTATCCGCGAGACGATTCTGTTCCCGCTGGTCAAGCCGCGCGCCTGAATCGGGTTTCGTAGTAGAAATCGGGTTCTGGTCCGCATTCTTACTACGAGGACGGATTCACTTCGGCGGGTGGAACCGGATCGGTGGTCGGCACGTCTGATGATGCATGATCGATGCCCCCGCACTGCGCAAGATGATCGCCGAGCATGAAGGGGTCTTCACCTCCGCGCAGGCCTACGGTTGCGGGATGTCGGCCGACCAGGTGCGTCATCGTGTGGCGTCGGGTGAATGGGTCAGGATCAGTCGCGGCGTCCTGAGGACCGCCGATCGCACGGTGGGCTCGAGGACGCGGATGCGGATCGGGGTCTTGCGCGCCGGTCCCCGAGCCGCGCTCGCAGGTGCAGCGGCCGCGTGGTGGCACGGGCTGCTGTCACAACCACCACCGACGATCTCTGTGATCGCACCGCGAGGCCGTCGCGGAACCAAGATCGGCGGCGCGATGGTGGTGCATCGAACGCTGCAACCGGTCGATGTCGCGGTCAGAGACGGCCTGCAGGTCACTGCGGTCCCTCTCACCGTGCTCGACGCTGCCGTGGAACTCGGAGTCGGGGTGATGGATTCGGCTCTCCTACGCAGACAAGTCGAACTCGAACAACTCGTCGAGGCACAGCAACGCAATGCGGGGCGCCACGGATCACCGCGGGCGAAGGCGATGGTGGAGGTGATGCGCGACGGTGCGCGGTCCGAAGCCGAGCGCAAGGCGCTTGCGCTCCTGCGGAAGTCCGATATCACGGGGTGGGTCGCCGACCACGCGGTCGGCAGATGCATCCTCGACTTCGCGATCCCCGAGAGCAAGATCGCCATCGAGATCGACGGGCTGGCGTTCCACAGTGATGCCGGGGCGTTCCACCACGATCGGGAGCGTCAGAACGACCTCGTCGCGAACGGATGGACCGTGCTGCGGTTCACCTGGCATGACCTCACGACGCGCCCACAGTGGGTACTGGCGCAGATCCGGGCCGCGATTCGTCAGACGTCGGCAGCCTGAATCCGGATTCGTAGTAGAACTTGGGGTCTGATGCCGACTATTACTACGAACCCGGATTCAGATTGCGCTTGAGGATCTTCCCCGCGGCGTTGCGCGGGAAGGCATCGAGGATGATCACCGACCGCGGGACCTTGAAGTTCGCCAGATGCTGCTTGCAGTAGGCGATCACGGCGTCTTCGTCGAGCGAAACACCTTCGCGGAGAGTCAGATACGCGCGACCCACCTCGCCGAGCCGATCGTCGGGCACGCCGATCACGGCGGATTCGGTGACACCGTCGAGCCGCGCGAGGGTCTGCTCGATCTCGGCAGGGTAGACGTTGAACCCGCCGCTGATGTACATGTCCTTGAGCCGGTCGGTGATGGTGAGATTGCCGCGTTCGTCGAGGGTGCCGATGTCGCCGGTGTGCAGCCAACCGTCGTCGTCGATGGTCTCCTTGGTGGCGGCCGGGTCGTCGAGGTAGCCGCGCATCACCATCTTGCCGCGCGCGAGCACCTCACCCTGCTCCGAGAGCATGATCTCCATGCCGTCGAACGCGCGCCCGCACGTGTTGGCGACGGTCTGGTCGTCGTCGTCGGGGGTACAGGTGGAGACGAAGCCGCTGGCTTCGGTCAGACCGTATGCGGTGACCACGGTGTCGACGCCGAGGTCGCTCTGCAGGCGCTCGATGAGTACGACGGGCACGATGGCCGCGCCGGTGACGACCAGGCGCAGCGACGACAGGTCGTGATTCGCACGATCGGGATCGTCGAGGATGGTCTGGAAGATCGTCGGTGCTCCGGGGAACACGGTGACCTTTTGCGCCGCAGCAAGTTCCATCGCAGCGGTGGGGGAGTAGACGGCCAGCGGAAGCATGGTGACGCCGAACAGCGTGCACGGCAGGATGCCGGCCTTGTAGCCGAACGTGTGGAAGTACGGGTTGACCATCAGGTAGCGGTCGGTCGGTGAGAGGCGCCCGTTGGCACCCCATGCCGTCGAACCCGCCATCGTCTGTTGGTGTTCGGCGAGAACGCCTTTCGACTTGCCGGTGGTGCCCGAGGTGAACAGGATGTCGGAGATGTCGGTGGGTGCGACCGCATCCGCGCGACGCTCGGCCTCGGTGAGGGTGTCGTCGGAGGCGCGATCGAGGAACGCCGACCATTCGACCGCCCCGTCGGGAACCTCCGACGATCCGTTGAGCGTGACGCCGACGACGACGTCGGGCAGTGAAGCGGCATGCTCGGCGAGGAGTTCGGCCAGATGGTCGTTGCCGAGAAACTCGCCCGACACCACCACCGCCCGCGCGCGGGAACGTTCGATGATCTCGATCGCCTCGCTGCTGGTGTACCGGGTGTTCAGCGGCACCAGGGTGGCGCCGGCGTAGTGGGTGCCCAGTGCGGCGATCGGCCAGTGATGGCTGTTCGGAGACCAGACGGCGACGCGATCGCCGGCCTCGACGCCCGACGCGATCAGCGCGGCGGCGAAGGTTCGGATCTCGTCGGCGAACCGGGTCCAGGTCAGTTCGACAGGGTCCCCCCACTGCTCGTCGACGACGGCGAGCTGGTCGGGCCAGGTCTGGGCGGCCCGGCGCAGGGCGGCCGGGGTCGTCAGGATCGGCTCCATGTCCCCAACCTAGCACTTGCTTGGTGAGTTATGCTAGCGGTCATGACCTCGATCAACCTGGCCGATCGGTCCGTCGACCTCGGTGAATGGGCGCGCAGCACGCCCGATGCCGCGGAGATCTTCGCGACCGCGGTCCGTGCCTGGCTCGACGAGAATCTCGCCGGCGAATTCGCCCATCTGAAGGGGCGTGGCGGCCCGGGTAGCGAGCACGAGTTCTTCGACGACCGACTCGCCTGGGACCGGCATCTCGCGCGGTCGGGCTGGACGTGCCTGGGCTGGCCGACCCGCTACGGCGGTCGGGGCGCCACACTCGAGCAGCGCATCATCTTCCATCAGGAATACGCACGCGCCAACGCTCCGGCGCGTGTGAACCACCTCGGCGAGGAACTGCTCGGACCCACACTGATCGAATACGGCACCGAGGCGCAGAAACAACGGTTCCTGCCCGGCATCGTCGACGTGACGGAACTGTGGGCGCAGGGGTACTCCGAGCCGGGCGCCGGATCGGACCTGGCCGGTGTCGCCACGAGTGCCCGCCTCGACGACGAGTCCGGTTCCGGACGCTGGATCATCAACGGGCAGAAGATCTGGACATCGTTGGCGCACGTCGCGCAATGGTGCTTTGTGATCTGCCGGACCGAGAAGGGCAGCACCAGGCACAAGGGGCTCAGCTTCTTGCTGGTGCCGCTCGATCAGGACGGTGTGACCGTCCGCCCCATCCAGCAGCTCACCGGTACCTCGGAGTTCAACGAGGTCTTCTTCGACGACGCGGTCACCGACGCCGACCTCATCGTCGGCGAGCCCGGCGAGGGTTGGAAAGTGGCGATGGGTTTGCTGCAGTTCGAGCGCGGGGTGTCGACGCTCGGGCAGCAGGTCGGCTTCGAACGCGAACTCCGCAACATCACCGAGCTCGCACAAGCCAACGGCTCGGCCAAGAATCCGGAGATCGCCTCCCGACTCACCCGCGCATGGATCGGACTGAAGGTCATGTGGGCCAACGCCGAACGCACCCTCGCCGGCGACATCGTCTCCCAAGACGGTGCGGCATCGGTGGCAAAGCTGTTGTGGGCCAACTGGCATCGCGATCTCGGTGAGCTGGCGATGGCCGTGGTGGGGCCTCCGTCCCTGCTGGGTCCCACGCACACCGTCGAGGGCGTCGCCAACGACATCACCGACCCCGACAACGTCGAACTCGACGAATGGCAACGCCTGTATCTGTTCACCCGCGCCGACACCATCTATGGCGGTTCGAACGAGGTGCAGCGCAACATCATCGCCGAGCGTGTGCTCGGCCTTCCCCGAGAGGCTCGCCAGTGACCGCATCTTCTGTCGAAACCGGACGTTCCCCGCTCGCCACGCCGCCCGAGGAAACCCCCGGCCACGGACTGCTTCTGGGCCGCAAAGTGGTCGTCACCGCCGCGGCGGGCACCGGGATCGGATTCGCCACCGCGCGGCGTGCGCTGCTCGAAGGCGCCGACGTCCTGATCAGCGACTGGCACGAACGACGCCTCGGGGAGGCCCAGACGCGCCTCGCGGAGGAGTTCGGCGATCAGACCGTCAGCCAGTTCGTCTGCAACGTACAGGAATCCGAGCAGGTCGACGCGCTGATCTCGGCTGCGGCCGCCGAACTCGGACGCATCGACGTCCTGGTCAACAACGCCGGGCTCGGCGGTGAGACCCCGGTCGCCGACATGACCGACGAGGAATGGGACCGCGTCCTCGACATCACCCTCAACGGCACCTTCCGTGCGACGCGAGCCGCGCTGCGCTACTTCCGGGGTGCCGAGCACGGTGGCGTCATCGTCAACAACGCATCGGTGCTCGGCTGGCGTGCCCAGCGCGGTCAGGCGCACTACGCTGCGGCCAAGGCGGGTGTCATGGCGCTGACCCGTTGTTCCGCGGTGGAGGCCGCCGATTTCGGAGTCCGCATCAACGCCGTCGCACCGTCGATCGCCAAACACCCCTTCCTCGCGAAGGTCACCAGTGACGACCTGCTCGACGAGCTCGCCTCGGCCGAGGCATACGGCCGCGCCGCCGAGGTGTGGGAGGTGGCCGCCACCATCGCCATGCTCGCCAGCGACTACACCACCTATCTCACCGGCGAGGTCGTTTCGATCTCGAGCCAGCGTGCCTGACAACAGAATTGGAGACATCCACATGACCACACCGCAGGCCTACATCGTCGACGCCATCCGCACGCCGGTCGGCAAACGCAACGGTTCGTTGGCCAAGAGCCACCCTGCCGACATGGGCGCGCACGTGATCTCCTCGATCATCGAACGCACCGGCCTCGACCCCAATGTCGTCGACGACGTGGTGTTCGGCTGCGTCGACGCCATCGGCCCGCAAGCGGGAAACATCGCCCGCACGGCATGGTTGGCCGCCGGTCTGCCGCTCGACATCCCGGGGACCACCGTCGACCGGCAGTGCGGATCGTCGCAGCAGGCAATCCATTTCGCCGCCCAGGGCGTGATGAGTGGCACTCAGGACGTCGTCGTCGCCGGTGGAGTCCAGAACATGAGTGCGATCCCGATCTCGCAGGCGATGATCGCCGGGCAGGAGTTCGGGTTCACCACCCCCACAGCCGAATCCGCCGGTTGGCGCGAGCGGTTCGGTGATCAGTCGATCTCGCAGTTCAACGGCGCGGACATGATGGCCAACAAGTGGGACATCAGCCGTGAGGACATGGAGCGCTGGGCATTGCAGTCGCACGAGCGTGCGCGCGCGGCCATCGCCGAGGGACGTTTCGACAAGGAGAACGTGGCATTGGGCGACTGCGTCGTCGACGAATGCCCGCGCGAGACGTCGATGGAGAAGATGGCCGGCCTGCAGCCTCTCGCCGAAGGGTCCCGACTCACCGCCGCGGTCGCGTCGCAGATCTCCGACGGTGCGTCGGCGACGCTGGTGGTCTCGGAGAAGGCGCTCAAGGAGTACGGACTGACCCCGCGGGCCCGCATCCATCACATGTCCGTTCGCGGCGACGATCCGGTGATGATGTTGTCGGCGCCGATCCCGGCGACCAAGTATGCGCTGGGCAAGACCGGACTCACCATCGACGACATCGACGTCGTCGAGATCAACGAGGCCTTCGCGTCCGTCGTGCTGGCCTGGCTCAAGGAGACCGGCGCCGACCCCGCGAAGGTCAACCCCAACGGTGGCGCCATCGCGCTCGGCCATCCGCTCGGTGCGACCGGCGCCAAACTGTTCGCGACGCTGCTGAACGAACTCGAGCGCACCGGCGGTCGCTACGGTCTGCAGACCATGTGCGAAGGCGGCGGCACCGCCAACGTCACGATCATCGAACGTCTCTGACCCGATCCTCACCGTCGGGCACGCCCAGGACCGGGTGTGCCCGACGGTTGTCTTTTGTCCCGGCCCGGCTGCTCTTTCGCCGGCAGCAACCGACTTCGCGCTGACGGCAACCAGTTCTACGTCGACAGCAACCGGGTTCGCGCTGACAGCAACCGATTCTGCGCCGAGAGCAACCGATTTTGCGCCGACAGCAACCAGATTCGCGCGCTGAACCCGGCCGGTCTCGCACAGACGTCGACGAACCTGCACCACGCCTGGCCAGGCGTGGCGGCGACAATCGGGGCGGCGACGCCGGTTGCTCTCGACGAAAATGTGGTTGCTCTCGGCGAAAAATCGGTTGCTCTCGGCGCTCGGAGGGGAGCTCGAAGGGGAGCGAGTGTCTTGGGGTCGGCGGTGGGCGCGTCGCGTGGCTTCGGACCGGTCTACCCACCCCGGAAACCGCCCAGATTTCGAGCTCGCCGTGAGATCCGCCCTCGAGGGCTGGGGTGAGGGCGTTATGTCGACGGGTCGTCCCTGCTGGGCGGTTATCTCGGGCGGTTTTCTGGCCGACGGTGAACCCGGCCGACGGTGAACCCGGCCGACGGTGAACCCTGGGGACGTGGAGCCGGGCGACAGCGAACCCCGGGCGACGGCAAACCGCTGACGGCGACGCGACGCCGGTAGCCCGGCCACCAGCGAGCATCTGAAAACGGGTGTGGCCAGAACTCTGTGATCTGACGCATACTATGGTGGAACAAACGTGTTGGATCGTCTCAAGACGTCTGCACAGCCGTAGTCACAAGTGTCGGAGGATCGTAATGACCAAACCAGCAGAGGTGAACGCCGCGACCGCCGCCGGTCGGGTGTCGTCGGAAGCGCACACCATGTCCGAGCTGCTGGAGATCCAGCGTGCAGCGTTCCTGCGCGACGGCATCCCGGACGCCAAGACCCGCATCGACCGCATCACGCGACTCTCGTCGCTGCTCCTCGACAACGCCGACGAGATCGCGGAGGCGCTCGACGCCGATTTCGGTACGCGGCCGCGGGAGTTGTCGGTCGCGGCTGACGTCGTCGGCTGCATGATCGACCTCACCCACCAGCGTCGTCACGCCGAGAAGTGGATGAAAGAGGTCAATGTCGCCAAGGCGCAGGGTGTCGCCGGCTTCAAGCAGCGCCTGCGGCATGACCCGCTGGGCGTCGTCGGCATCATGGGGCCCTGGAACTTCCCCCTGCAGCTGACCATCGTGCCCGCCGGTTCGGCTTTCGCTGCCGGTAACCGGGTCATCATGCGTCCGTCGTCGATCACCGCTCGCACTACGGACGTGATCGCCAAGCATGCTCCCGACTACTTCTCCATCGAAGAGTTGGCGATCATCACCAGCAAGCATGGGTCGGGCTCGGACTTCGCGAAGCTCAAGGTCGACCACATGTTCTTCACCGGCTCGCCCGAGGTGGGTGCGTCGGTCGCGCAGGAGGCCGCCAAGAACCTTGTGCCGGTGACCCTGGAACTCGGTGGCAAGAACCCTGCCGTCGTGGACCCCGACGCCGACATCGACAAGGCCGCGAAGTTCCTCGCGGACGCTCGCATGGTCAACGGGGGGCAGGTCTGCCTGTGCCCCGACTACGTGTTCGTGCCCGAGGCCAAGCTGGGCGAGTTCACCGACAAGGTCATCGCGCGGTGGACCGAGAAGTTCCCGACGGTCCGGTCGAACCGCGAGTACACCGCGACGATCAACGAGAAGAACTACAACCGCATCGTCGGACTCATCGAGGATGCCGAACAGCTCGGCGCGACCAAGCGGCAGGTCGTGCCGGCGGGAGAGTCGTTGCCCGACGCGGAGGCGCGCAAGATCCCGCCGACCCTGCTCACCGGGGTCAAGGCCGGCATGAAGATCGAGGAGGACGAGGTCTTCGGTCCGGTGCTCACCGTGTACCCGTACCGCGATCTGTCCGAGGCGATCAGTCACATCAGCAGCCACCCGCATCCGCTGACGATGTACTGGTCCGGTGAGGACAACGAGAACCTCGCCAACCTCGCCGACCACACCCGCAGCGGTTCGATCAACGCGAACGACTTCGCCACGCACCTGTTCAGCGGTGGTCTGCCGTTCGGTGGTGTCGGCAAGAGCGGCATGGGCAACTACCACGGCCGGTTCGGGTTCGAGACGTTCAGTCACGCCCGTGCGGTCACCGTGTCCAAGCTGCCGATGTCGGTGGCAGAGATGATGTCGCCGCCGTTCACCGCACGCGACAAGAAGATGACCGACGGCCAGTTGAAGTTCTGGACTCGACTCAACAAGCGGGCGATCAAGAAGCTCAAGCGACGCTGAACGTCGCACCATGGCAGGCTGGCCGGGCACCTCTGGGGGGTGCCCGGCCGGCCTGCTTTCGGTGCGGCGCGCACCGGGCCGTTGGTGACGACGGAAAAACCGGCCAAGCGCTTGCTAGGGTGGACCAATGGCACCACGCGGCACCGTTACCGGTTCGACCCGTCGCGACGAACTCCTGGCGACCGCCGGAAAGATGTTCGCCGAGCAGGGGTTGCGTTCGACGACGGTGCGCGACATCGCCGACGCCGCGGGCATCCTGTCCGGAAGCCTTTATCACCACTTCGATTCCAAGGAGTCGATGGTCGATGAGATCCTACGCGGATTCCTCGACGATCTCTTCGCTCGATACCGCGAGATCTCGTCGCAGGGGTTGTCGGCGACCGACACGCTGCGACAGTTCGTGGTCGCCTCCTTCGAGTCGATCGATACCCGACGCAACGCCGTCGCGATCTATCAGGACGAGGCCAAACGTCTTGCCTCGCAAGAACGTTTCATCTACATCGACGAGTTGAATGCCGAGTTCCGTCAACTCTGGCATGCGGTGCTGAAGAGAGGCGTCGACGACGGTGAGTTCCGCGCCGACCTCGACGTCGAACTCGCGTACCGATTCCTGCGCGACACGGTCTGGGTGGCGGTGCGCTGGTATCGCCCGGGCGGGGCGCTCTCCGCCGACGACATCGCGACCCAGTACCTCTCGATCGTGCTGGACGGTATGCTGCCGCGCTGAGGCGTTCAGGGTCTCAGTGCTGTGCGAGGTCGCCGGCGATGGCCTTGGCTGAGGGCCTGACAGTCCCCGGAAACCGCCCGGATTTCGAAGGCGCCGTGAGATCCGCCCTCGAAAGGCGGGTCGAGGACGTCACGTCAATGGGCCGTCGGTGCTGGGCGGGGCGGCATCGCCCCAACCGGCGACCATCACCGGACCGCGCACGCGCGGCCACGGTCCGGACGGTGGCGGCCCCGAAGCTCAGTGCCCGGTGGTGAAGCGTTCCCGTACGTGGTTGCGTTGTTCGATCTCGTCGACAAAGGCGAGCGCGTAGTCGGTGCCGGAGATCTCCGAGCTGCCGTCGTCCTTGGTGACCAGGAGGTCCTTGTCGGTCCGGTAGCTGCCGGTGGTCTCGCCCGGTGCGAACGAACCGAACAGGGCGGCAGGGGATACATAGAACCAGTCGAGTTCGGCAGGGGCCACCCGAAGTGCTTCGAGAACCTCCGCATGGGCGAGCGCCTCGGGCTTCCACGCATCCTGGAACTCAGGGGTGTCGACGAGACGTGGTCCGCCGTCGGCGACGAGTGAACTGCCTGCACCGCCGACGACACCGAGGCGCGCATTGTGGGTGATCGCCGCGTCGACGATCTGCGGAACCACATCGAGCAACGGATGTCCGCCCACGTCGGCGCCGTGCACGGCGATCACCAGATCGTCGGCGTCGGTGGCGGCCTGTGCCAGGTCGTTCGCATCGGTGAGGCTGCCGGTTGTGTAGGTCACGCCTTCGATCGGATCGGCGGGGGCGCCCGAGCGACTGTAGGAGATCACCGTGTGGCCGCGGCCGACTGCCTCGCGTGCGATGTGGCCACCGGCGTATCCGGTGCCTCCGAAGATGACGATTGTTTTACTCATGAAGTAGGCAACATCGGATCGCGGCGCGCTATTCCGTCCTCTGTGCGCGGCGCCGCAGAGAGGACGGCGAGCCGACGGATCTCGAACACCGGGCGCATGTGGCGACACTTCGCCGTTCACCACTCGGCGGGGTTCTCGCGGACCTGCCGGAGTCTGCTCAGTAGCCGAGCGGTCCCTGGTGGCACTCTTCCGTTGCGGCCGAACATGTCTCGTGGGACATCCGCCACGAACATGGTGGGGACATCGCGGTCATAGAGGACGTCGACGAGGTGGACGAACCGCATCGCGGGCTCTCGACCCGCGATCGCGAGGTCGGGGATGTGGTCGACGATCCACCGCCGGTGGCGGGCGGCGAGGTCCAGGTAGTCGGTTGCGCCGAGGGGCATGCCGCAGATCTGCGCAAAGTCGACCCAGAGACGCTCGGGCGTGGATTGCCTGGCGGTGAAGGACCTTCCACCGACACCGACGCCCATGTTCGACGAGAGGTGTTGCAGGAGAGGGGTATCCGACGTCAACCATTGTCCGCTGGCGAACCCGGTCCGATGACCAGGCAGTGTGCGGTAGTCGATGCCGGCATCGAGATCGAGTACCGCAAACCGCGTCTCGATCATCCGGGCGGTGGGTGCGAAGTCCTTGTGGAACAGTGGATTGGGCATCTGTTGGTCCGGGCGCAGATTCGAGGTGACCACCACGCGGACGGCCGCTGCCGCGGTTGCGTCGAGGAGTCGGCGCACGAAGATCCCGTCGGCCGGATCGTCCACGTGGAACTCGTCGAAGCAGAACACGCGGACGTCGGCGACGAGGCTCGCGACGGCGCGGTCGAGACCGCCGTGGCGACGAATGAGAACGTGCAGATCGCGGACGAACTCATGCCAGTGTCTGCGCAGTACGGTGTCGGTCGGCAGTGCATCGGCGAGCGTGTCGAGCAACCACGTTTTTCCCCGCCCGGCCGGGCCGGTCAGATAGACGTCACGATCGCCGAGGAGCGCGTCGACGGCACGCCATTGACTCGCGTCGAGGGTGAGGCCGTGTCGATCTGCCGCGATCGAGAACGACGCGGGCGTCGTCGTCGGGTGCGTCGTCGCACGTCCGAATCGGAACATGACGAAAACTCTATCATCGTAGAGGATTGGGTAGAGTGTGAGTCGTGTCCCGCTTCGACCGCCGCCAGATCATCTGTGACGCGACCCTCGACCTGGCTGCGGCAGGTGGCAATCATGCCGTGAGCCATCAGGCCGTCGATCGTCATCTGTCGTTGCCGAAAGGCTCGACGTCGTACTACTTCCGCACGCGACAGGCGTTGATCTCGGCAGCGGCACAACGACTGGTCGACCGATCGCGGGCCGCATTCGACGAACGCTTCGGCGGTGACGGGCGTGGCCCGGACGCGATCGAGCTGATCTCGGACTACCTCGACGAACTGCTCACCGATCGACGTCGCGACGTGCTGGCCCGCGCGGCGCTGGTGCAGGAACCGGTCGACGACAGCGCGATCGTCGACGTGCTCGCACGCTGCTTCTTCTCGGTGGATGCGGCGGTTGCGCTGATGCGCTCGCGTGCGATCGCCGATCCCGAGGCCGCCGCGGATCGGCTGATCACCGTTCTCGAAGGCATCGCATTCGCGCATACCCACGGACTGCATGGACGCGCCGATCCTCGGCGTGGCGAGCTCGCGCCGGCGATGCGACCGCTGGTGTCGATGGCGCTGGGTACACCACCGGCCGACACCGGTTGATACTGTGATCTGGATTACCCTCCGGGGATGGCCCGGACGTGAGTGAAGGACGGGTCATGATCGAGATCTACACACCCCAGACCACTGCTGCGATCGACACGGCACGCCAGCACACCGTCGGTGATCTGTTGCGCCGGACTGCACTTCGCGTCCCGAACAAGACCGCGATCATCAACGGCGACACCACGTTGACATTCGCGGACCTCGACACCGCGGTCAATCGCTGCGCCAACTCGCTCACCACGAGAGGGCTGACCAAGGGGGACCGCCTGGCCCTCGTGAGTCACAACAGCTGGCAGTTCGCCGTGCTCGTCTTCGCGACAGCACGTCTCGGGGTGGTGCTGGTTCCGGTGAATTTCGGACTCGGAGCCGAAGAGATCGCATTCATCCTCGATCATTCGGGTGCGCGGGCCGTGGTCGCCGAAGACCTACTCGTGCCGACGGTCGCCAAGGCGATGGAATTGTCGGGGCTCACCTACGCGACGCGTGGTCGGATCGTGTTGGGTGGTGTCGCGGCCGCCGAAGGCTGGGAGGACGTCGACAGCTGGATGCTCGACGGGGATGTCACGGCGCCGCAGGTGCCGGTCGCCGACGACGATCCGTTGCGTCTGATGTACACCTCGGGCACCGAATCGCGCCCCAAGGGTGTCTTGCTGTCCTCGAAATCGTTGATCACACAATATGTCTCGTGCATCATCGACGGTGGCATGAGCGGTGACGACGTGGAGATCCACTCGCTGCCGATGTATCACTGTGCCCAGTTGGATTGCTTCTTGTCGGTCGACGTCTACCTCGGCGCGACCAGTATCGTGCTGCCTGCACCCGACCCCGCGACGATCCTGTCGACCATCGAGTCACATCGCGTCACCAAGCTCTTCTGCCCACCGACCGTGTGGATTTCGCTGCTTCGCCATCCGGACTTCGATCGACGTGATCTGTCGTCGTTGCGCAAGGGCTACTACGGCGCATCTCCGATGCCGGTGGAAGTGCTGCGCGAGATGGCACGCCGACTACCCGACGTGTCGCTCTGGAATTTCTACGGACAGACCGAGATGTCGCCGCTGGCAACGATTCTGCAGCCACGTGAGCAGATACCGCGCGCCGGTTCCGCAGGCCGGGCGGCACTCAACGTCGAGACGCGGGTCGTCGACGACGAGGACAACCCTGTGCCGACCGGTGAAGTCGGCGAGATCGTTCACCGCAGTCCGCACGCGGCGCTCGGCTACTACAACGACGAAGAGAAGACGGCAGCCGCCTTCCGCAACGGCTGGTTCCACTCCGGCGATCTCGGCATCATCGACGCGGAGGGCTACCTGTCGGTCGTCGACCGTAAGAAGGACATGATCAAGACCGGCGGCGAGAACGTTGCGTCCCGTGAGGTCGAGGAGGCGATCTATCAGCTCGACGGCGTCGCCGAGGTCGCGGTTTTCGGTGTGCCGCACCCGAAATGGATCGAGGCGGTGACTGCCGTGGTGGTGCCCAAGGAGGGCGTCACGCTGACCCGGGACCAGGTCGATGCGCACCTCGCCGACCATCTGGCCGGCTACAAGCGGCCGAAGTTCGTGGTGTTCACGGACGCGTTGCCGAAGAACCCCAGCGGCAAGATCCTCAAGAAGGACCTGCGTACGCGGCATGCGGATCTCGCGGGCTGATGATCCGGGCAGTCGATTTGTTCCCGCCGTCGTTCGCGTGACGCAGGGCCCTCGTGTACCCATGGGCGCACGGATAACGTCGCGGTATGCCTTACGACGACGCAGACTGGCACACCGACTCCGTGACCGACCTGGGATTGGACCGGACCGCGGCCGCATTCCACATCGGTGTCTTCCTGGCATGGGCGGCCAAGCGCGGCATGATCTCACCGGATCTCGACGGTCGTGCCGCGGTGATGCGTGCGGTCGACGACCGCGGCGTGTCACCGGGGCGCTTCGCCGATGACCACTTCGTCGGGCAGTTCTACGCATCCACGTTCACCGCGCGGGCCGCTCGATTCACCGAAGAGTGTTACCGCGCCTATCTCGGTGCACTTCCGCTGATGCCGGTCGGGGCGCGGTACGAGTCGACCTACGAGATACCGGACACCTGGGATTCCTACGACGAGATCGAGCCGTATCTCGACGAGCTCTACGCGGTGTGGGAATCCGAACACCGCAACCCCTGAACCCGTCGACAGCACCCCAAGAATCGCCGACAGCAACCAAGAAACCACCGACAGCAACCACTGGTGGGTGGTGGCCGAACCGGCCCGGTTGCTGTCGGTGGTTTATCGGTTGCTCTCGGTGGATTATCGGTTGCTGTCAGCGGGATTGCGAGCTAGGGCGACGACAGCTGGCCTGCGAGCCCGGCCCTCAACCGCCGATCGAGTAGCTGCGAGCGAGCTTGCGAGCCCGCGGCGTATCGAGATCAGACGTCAGCCCAACGACGCGAGTGCCTTCAATCTCGAATGCGCCTGCGACATGATCGACTGGATCAGGTCGTGGCAGCTGGGCAAGTCGTCGATCATGCCGACCACCTGACCGGACGCCAGCACGCCGGCATCGGTGTTGCCCTCGACCAGTCCGGCCCGCAACAACATCGGGGTGTTGCCTGCCATGATGACCTGCTGCCAGGTGCGCTCGCCGGACTTGCGCATGGTGCGTCCGTCGCGGAGCATCGTCGTCCACTTCATGCCCGTCAACTGCTTGAACTCGTTGGCATTGCGCGCCGCAGCGATCAGCGCACGCAGACCGTTGCCGCTCTCCAGTGCTTCCACCAGGGGAGTGCGCAGCACCCGATGCGGCATGCCGTCGACCTTCACCGACACCACGGTGTCGCCGAGGCCGCGTTCCAAGTACTCGTGCTTGACCGCCTCCGGCACCGCGCTGTCGGACGTGAGCAGGAATCGGGTGCCCATCGCGACACCCTCGGCGCCGTAGGAGAGCGCGGCGACCAGACCGCGGCCGTCGAAGAATCCGCCCGCGGCGACGACGGGCATGTCGATACCCTTCTGCGCCAGCGCATCCAGCACCGACGGCAACAGCAGAGTGGTGGCCACCGGACCGGTATGACCACCACCTTCGCCGCCCTGCACGATCACCGCGTCGGCGCCCCACGACGCCACCTTGACCGCATGCTTTGCCGCACCGATCGACGGGATCACCACCACCCCGTTGTCTTTCAACTTGGCGATGAGTTCCTGCTTGGGAGCCAGGGCGAACGACGCCACCCGGACACCCTCACGGATGAGCAGGTCGATCCGCTCCGGGGCATCGGTCGCGTCGGCGCGGATGTTGACACCGAATGGCTTGTCGGTCAACGACTTCGTCTTGGCGATCGCCGCCTCGAGTTCGGCATAGGTCATCGTCGCCGAGGCGAGGATGCCCAGTCCGCCCGCATTGGACGTCGCCGACGTCAGCGCAGGCCCGGACACCCAACCCATACCGGTCTGCACGATCGGATACTCGATACCGACGAGTTCGGTGAACTTGGTCGACAACCCGGCCGCACGGGCAGTACCCGGCGCGCCATTGTTTCCGCCCGCTCGCTCCGCTTCCGGCGCGGTACTGTTTCCGCCCGCTCGCTCCGCTCCCGGCGCGGTACTGTTTCCGCCCGCTCGCTCCGCTCCCGGCGCGGTACTGTTTCCGCCCGCTCGCTCCGCTCCCGGCGCGGGACTCATTTCACTTCTCGATTCCGAACACCCTTGGGATCGAGGACATCCCGGATCAACGTGAGTTCTTCGTCCGAGGGCAACCGTGTCGTCGGGGCCGACTCCAGCTCCGCGATCTCGAAGCTGGTGTTCTCGGCGACCTCGGCAGCGGTGACACCCGGGTGCAACGAGCGGGCGCGCATGGTGTGCCCGGGACCCTCGAAGTCGAAGACACCCAGGTTGGTGACCACGCGGGGGATGTCCAGAAACCGGAACGCCGGGTTGTCGGGGTCGATCTTGTCGTATCCGACGCCCGACACGATGTCGACCTTTTCGGTGAACACCCGGGCGGAATGCCGTGCCACCCAGTAACTCGTCGGATGGTTCAGCGTGTTGCCGGGTGCCCCACGCACACCGAACATCTGGCGCGTGGGCTGTTGCAGCGGGCCGAAGGCCGACAGGTTCTGATTGCCGTATCGGTCGATCTGGTTGGCGCCCATCACCACATGGCGACGCCCGGACGCGACGACATCGAACACCTTGCCGAACGGCATCCAACCTTCGATGGGGCCGGACTTCCCGATCGGCGGTGTGTCGGCCAGAACCCGCGCCTCACCGTCGGTGATGAGCAGGTCGAGCTCGGTGGTCAGGCGAGCGAGTCGTGCGCCGAGCAGCGGCGTCGGTGCCATCGGCGATGCCATGATCTCGCCTGCTCCGGAGAAGATCTCAGCGCATGCGACCACGCAGATCTCGGCGCGGGTGGCCTCGGTGGTGGGTTCGGTCGTGGTCACTTGGACTCCTCCTGTTCGGTCTGCCATTCGGTGACCGCGCGTTGGTAGGCGGCCTCGTCGACCTCAAGGAAGCGCTTCGAGAACGCTGCCCAGGCCTCGGGGTCCTTGGCAGATTCGACATAGAACTGCTGGAACTTCTCGTCGCGGGCGTAATCGCTGTGCACGCCTGCGCCACTGGCCTCGCTGGCCGCGCCCGCAAACGTGAAATGTGCGCCGTTGGGCGTGTGCACCACCCGGTCGACATTCATCCGGCTCAGCAGCAACCGTTGCGTCGGAACGGTTTTCACGAGGACCTCGGTGGACACCAGCTGGTCGGTCTCCAGGTAGCGGCGTTCGGCGGCCGCGCAGTACAGATCGTCCATGTAGGGGTCGATGCCGGTGTAGGCGGCATTGCCGCGGTTGTCGGCGAGGTCGAGATGGACGAATGCCGCGTCCAGACGCAGGGCAGGCATCGCGATGAGCGTCTCGCTGCGCCCGTCGGCCTCCGGGTAAGGCGAGGTGACGGTCTTGAGTTCACCCTCCCAGAAGTTGGGCACATCCGATCCCAGTCCGGCACGGATCGGCAGGAACGGGAGTCGAGCCGCGGCGGCCTGTAGGCCGCACTTGATCATGCCCTCGTCCATCTCGCGCGCTTCGATGGCGCCGGTGGTACGGGCCTTGGCGAACCACGGATCATAGAACGGCGCGGAGTCCAACGACACGAAGCCGTAGTAGGCCCGGCGCACTTTGCCTGCGGCGCAGAGCAGTCCGAGGTCCGGACCGCCGTAGGTCACCACGGTCAGATCCTTGACGTCGGAGCGTGCGAGGGCGCGCACGAGCGCCATCGGCTTGCGGCGTGAGCCCCAACCGCCGATGCCGATCGTCATACCGTCGCGCAATTCGCCGATGACGTCGTCGAGGGAACTCGTCTTGTCGGTGGGCGTGGGTGCCATCAGGCGTGACCTCCGTTGGTGTTCAGGGCTTTTCCGGTCGACACGAATGCATCGCGGTGTTCGTCGGCGACACCGGCCAGGTTGAGCTCGAAGGTGAAGCCCTGCTCGAGGCGGTAGCTGCTCTTCACGTCGACCGGATCGATGTGGTTGATGGCCTCTTTGGCCGCGCGGATGACGCGCGTGTCCTTGGTCGCGATCTTCTCGGCGATCTCGACGGCGGCGTCGAGCAACTCATCGCGCGGCACGACCCGAAAGACCGAGCCGAAGTGCTCGAGTTGCTGGGCCGTGACGTTCTGCGCCGTGTAATACAACGTCCGCATCATGTGTTGCGGGACCAGGCGCGCGAGGTGGGTGGCGGCGCCGAGTGCGCCGCGGTCGACCTCCGGGAGGCCGAAGACCGCGTCGTCGGAGGCCACGATGATGTCGGCATTGCCGACGAGCCCGATGCCGCCACCGACGCAGAAGCCGTTCACGGCGACGATCACCGGCACCGCGCAGTCGTACACCGCACTGAACGCCGCAGCGCATCCGCGGTTGGCACCGATCAAGGCGTCGAAACCGTCGGTGGCCTGCATTTCCTTGATGTCCACGCCGGCGTTGAACCCGCGCCCTTCGGCCCGCAGGATCACCACGTGGGTGGTCGGATCCTCACCCGCCGCGGTGATGGCCTTCGCCAGTTGGAACCACGCGGCCGACGGCAGGGCGTTCACGGGTGGGTAGTCGACGGTCACCGTCACGATGCCGCTGTCGGTGCGTGTCGTGGTGATCGGCACACCTGCTCCTCTCGAAGGGCTGAAGACAAACCAAGCAAGTGCTTGGTTGTTTGGTAGGGTAGCACCCATGAACGCACAGTCACAGGCTGCGGACCCGGGTGCACGATCGGCCGCGACGGCCATCGGCGCAATGGACCTGGGCCTGGAGAAGAAGGTCGTCCTGGTGACCGGTGGTACTCGGGGAGTCGGGGCGGGGATCACCAAGGTGCTCGCCGACCTCGGTGCCGTGCCGATCGTGTGCGGGCGCAGCGCCGTCCCCGATCTGGCCGCCGAGTTCGTGTCGTGCGATGTACGAGACGCCGACGCGGTCGACGCCATGGTGCGCGGCATCGTCGACCAGCACGGTCGACTCGACGCCGTGGTGAACAACGCCGGTGGATCGCCGTTCGCCCTGGCCGCCGACGCATCCCCTCGTTTCGCGTCGAAGATCATCGAACTCAACCTGTTGGCCCCGCTGACCGTGGCGCGCGCCGCCAACGCGGTGATGCAGGAACAAAGCGGCGGCGGTGCGATCGTCAACGTATCCAGCGTGAGCGGGCATCGACCGTCGCCCGGCACTTCGGCTTACGGCGCGGCAAAAGCCGGGCTGGACAACATGATCACGTCGCTCGCGATCGAATGGGCGCCACAGGTGCGGATCAATTCGGTGGTGTGCGGGGCCGTGCTCACCGAGCAGGCGCATCTGCATCTCGGCGACGACGAGGGTGTGGCCGCGGTGGGGGCCACCATTCCGATGGGACGTCTCGCGATGCCGGCCGACGTCGGCAACGCCGTGGCCTTCCTGCTGAGCCCGCTCGCCGAGTACATCACCGGCTCCACGCTTACCGTGCACGGTGGCGGCGAGAAGCCTGCCTTCCTGGCGGTGGCGAACGCCGAGAACAAGGTGTGATGCCGTGATGGCATCATCTGGACCGAACATTTCGATGAAGGGGAAAAGTCTTGGCTGACAAGCTGAACGAGGGCCGGGTCGCGATCGTCACCGGCGCCGGACAGGGAATCGGACGTGCCCACGCGTTGGCGCTGGCCGCCGACGGTGCCAAGGTCGTGGTCAACGACTTCGACGGCGACGCCGCCCGGGCTGTGGCCGCGGAGATCGTCGCGGCCGGCGGTGCCGCCGTGGCCGGCGTGGCCGATGTCGCGGACTGGGATGGCGGTGCGGCCCTGATCGACACCGCGGTCACGGAGTTCGGTGGCCTCGACATCCTCGTCAACAACGCCGGATTCGTTCGGGACCGCATGCTGGTCGCCATGTCCGAAGACGAGTGGGACGCGGTGATCCGCGTCCACCTCAAGGGGCATTTCGTCACCCTGCACCACGCGGCGGCCTACTGGCGCGGACAGTCCAAGGCCGGGAACCAGCCGACGGCACGCATCATCAACACGTCGTCGGGAGCCGGACTGTTCGGTTCGGTGGGGCAGGGCAATTACGTTGCCGCCAAAGCAGGCATCTCGGCGTTGACGATCCAGGCCGCCGCCGAGCTCGGCAACTACGGGATCACCGCGAACGCGATCGCACCGTCGGCCCGCACCCAGATGACCATGGGGGCCGGCGAGGCGATGGCCGCACAGATGGCTGCGCCGGCCGACGGTTCCTTCGACGCGATGGACCCGGCGAACATCTCCCCGCTGGTCGTCTGGCTCGGATCGCCCGAGTCGTCGTCGGTCAGCGGCCGAGTCTTCGAGGTCGAGGGCGGCCGGATCACCGTCGTCGACGGATGGCAGCGCAGCGCGGAGCAGGACAAGGGTTCTCGGTGGGCGCCGAGTGAACTCGGAACCGTCGTCGAGGAGATCCTGGCGAAGGCTCCGCGCCCGGTGCCGGTCTACGGCGCACGGTAGCCGTGACACCACATGTCGATCCCGAGCGGGCCGCGCAGCGAATCGCGGCCGCTCGGGCCTACGTGGATGCACTGGTGAGCCATGACCCGTCCGGCGTTGCGCTGCACCCCGATTGCACACGCATCGAACTCGGCCTCAAGACCGGACGCAACGGTGCGCACATCGCACGCGGGCTCGAGCGTGGCCCGCAGTTCCGACTCATCCACCGGATCAGTGACTTCACCGCCGAGGTCGACGGGCACATGGTGACGACCCGCTACTGGGTGCACGTGCGGCCCAAGGTGATCGGCTTGGCGGCCGAGGTGCACGAGTCGTTCGTCGTCGACGAGGACAACCGGATCCGCGCCATCGTGGCGAAGTTCGGGGTTCCGCGGCGCCGCAGCTGACCGACCTCGAAGACCATTTCGTTCCCGCCCCTCGGTCGAAGGGCGGGAACGAAAACGTCTGATGACCTGGTGCGGTCTACGCGCTGGGAGCCCGCACCACCATCGGCACGCCGGGGAAGTTCGCGGCCATCTCCGAACGTGACTTGCGCAGCGCCGCAGTGCCGTAGCCCTTCTTGCGGTGATCGGGGTGGATCCAGATCCGCACGTCGACCTCGCCGTTGATGAGCTCACCGAACACGAATCCGACCTTGGCCGAACCCTCGGCGGCGACCAGCCAGACCGCATCCTCGTTGTCGACGCGCTCCACCGCCTGCGCGATCTCCTCGGAGATGTCGGCGGCCGGGGTGCCGGAACCGTCGCCTGCGACCTTGAGCTCCTCGGTACGAACGGTGAAGAGATCGGCGTCTGCCGAGGCGTCGAACGGGCGCAGGTCCAAGGTGTCGCCGCTGCTCGCCGGTCGCTCCGCGAGCGTGAAGGTCAGCGCGTTGTTCAGGTCATCGAGCTCGGCCTGGTTCTTGCGGCGTTCGTCCTTGGTGAGCTGGTAGAAGGACATGCCCAACACGGCCTCGGCGCCCAGCGTCGACTTGTCGAGCAGTGTGGCGATCGCCTTGACGGCCTCGCCGCGGTCTTCGGCCTCGACGATCGCGTCGAGCACTTCGTGGCGGCGCTCGAGGGCGGTGAGCAGCGCGTCGGTGATGTCACGGCGGGTGGTCGCCAGGTCCAGATCAGTCATGGTGCGATCGTAGTTCAGTACCTCGGGGTCTGTGGCGTCGACGTCGGCGAACCGAATGTCCGAATTGAAACATGTTCTAGTTTGTTCTGAGCGCCAACTGTCCACTCAATCAGCACGTCAATGCGGTGAATCCACCCCTTGAGCTTCCGTAGATCTGTAACACGTCCTAGTGTGGAGGGCATGACTGACGTTCAGGATGCGATCTCTGATTTCGACCACCTGCGTGGCGGCACCCATTTGGGCGACCTGTTGGTGGCGGCGCTGCGGCGTCACGCCGACCGCAAGGTGCTGTTCCTCGGTGACACCGAATTGACCGGTGGTGAGATGGCCGCGGCCGTCAGCCGCTACCAACAGGCATTCGAGGCGCTCGGCGCCGGGACTGGCTCGACGGTCGGGTTGCTCGCGCTCAACCGGCCCGAGGTGCTGCTCGTCATCGGTGCCGGCCAGACGCAAGGATGGCGTCGGACCGCGCTGCACCCGCTCGGTTCCCTCGACGACCACGCCTACGTCCTCGGTGATGCCGGCGTCACAACCCTCGTCATCGACCCGGTTCCGATGTTCGTGGAGCGTGCGGTTGCGCTGATGGAACGGGTGGACAGCCTCAAGCAGGTGCTGACACTCGGCCCGGTTCCCGAGGAACTCGCCGCGCACGGTCGCGACATCATCGCCGAGGCGGAGAACTATCAGCCGAAACCGCTTGCGGCCACCGAGCTCTCGCCCGATCACATCGTTTCGATCACCTACACCGGCGGCACCACCGGTAAGCCCAAGGGCGTCATCGGCACCGCGCGGGCGATGTCGACGATGACGCAGATCCAGCTCTCCGAGTGGGAATGGCCGGAGAATCCGCGCTTCCTCATGTGCACTCCGCTGTCGCATGCGGGTGCGGCGTTCTTCGTGCCGACCCTCATCAAGGGCGGATCGATGGTCGTCATGGCCAAGTTCGATCCCGGCGAGGTCTTGCGGATCATCGAGGAAGAGAAGATCACCGCGACCATGCTGGTGCCGTCCATGCTGTACGCGCTGCTCGATCACCCGGACTCCAAGACCCGTGACCTCTCGTCGCTGGAAACCGTGTATTACGGTGCGTCCGCGATCAATCCGGTTCGACTCGCAGAAGCCATCGAGCGGTTCGGGCCGATCTTCGCGCAGTACTACGGCCAGTCCGAGGCCCCGATGGTGATCAGCTACCTCGGCAAGAACGATCACCCGAAGCCTGGCGAAGACCCGCGGCGCCTGAGCAGCTGCGGTCGACCGTCGGCCTTCCTGCGGACCGCCCTGCTGGGACCCGACGACAAGCCGGTCGCGCAGGGCGAACCGGGCGAGATCTGCGTCGCCGGACCGTTGTTGGCCGGAGGCTACTGGGGACTTCCCGAGCAGACCGCCGACACCTTCCGCGACGGGTGGCTGCGCACCGGGGACGTCGCCCGCGAAGACGAGGACGGATTCTGGTACATCGTCGACCGCACCAAGGACATGATCGTCACCGGCGGTTTCAACGTGTTCCCGCGTGAGGTGGAAGACGTTGTCGCCGAGCATCCTTCGGTCGGACAGGTGGGTGTCATCGGCGTCCCCGACGACAAGTGGGGTGAGGCGGTGACCGCTGTCGTGGTGCTGCGGTCGGATGTGGACTCCAGCGAGGCGGCCAAGGAGCAGGTCACCCGCGACATCCAGCAGTCGGTGAAGGACCGCAAGGGTGCGGTGCAGTCTCCCAAGCAGGTGATCTTCGCCGAGTCGTTGCCGCTCACCGCACTCGGCAAGCCGGACAAGAAGGCGCTGCGGGCCCAGTTCTGGGAGAAGGCCGGTCGCGCCGTCGGCTGAATCGGGACCGTCAGGTTCGCTGCCTGACTGATGGTTGGCGTGCTCGTTGTGCGTCTGGTGATCGAGTAGCGTCCGAGCGCAGCGAGGCCGCGTATCGAGATCTTGGTGGTGTTGGTGGTGGGTCTCGATACGCGTCGGGCTCGCTGCGCTCGCTCGTCGCTACTCGACCGGCGTGTGGTCGGCTCGCTCGTCGCTACTCGACCGGCGGTGGTGGGCTTGCTCGTTGTGCGTCTGGTGATCGAGTAGCGTCCGAGCGCAGCGAGGCCGCGTATCGAGATCTCGCTGTTGTTCGGATATGCGGGGATCAGGTGTAGGAGACGCGGAGTTCTTTCACACCGTTGAGCCAGCCGGAGCGGACGCGCTGCGGCTCGGCGAGTTTGGTCATGTCCGGCACGATGTCGGCTAGTGCGTTGAACATCGTGTTGATCTCGAGCCGGGCCAGATTGGCGCCGATGCAGAAATGCGCGCCGTTGCCGCCAAAGGCCAGATGCGGGTTGGGATCGCGGGTGATGTCGAAGACGAACGGATCCTCGAAGACCTCTTCGTCGTAGTTGGCCGAACTGTAGAACAGGCCGACGCGTTGTCCCGCGGAGATCGGCACACCGCAGACCTCGGTGTCCCGCTTGGCCGTTCGTTGAAAGCAATGCACCGGCGTGGCCCACCGGATCGCCTCGTCGACGGCGGTCGACGGTCGTTCCCGACGATAGAGCGCCCACTGGTCGGGATGATCCAGGAAGGCATTGACGCCGTTGCTGATGGCGTTGCGGGTGGTCTCGTTGCCCGCGACGACGAGGAGGATGACGAAGAACCCGAACTCGTCCTCGGTCAACGCGTGTCCGTCGATGTCGGCCTGGACCAGAATGGTGACGATGTCGTCGCGGGGATGTGCACGCCGATCCTCGGCGAGCGCTGCGGCGTAGGCGAGCATCTCGATGTTCGCGGTCAACGGGTCGTATTTGCTGTCCGGATCGTCGGGGCTGACCATCGAGTCGGCGAGTTCGCACAGATGCGCGTGGTCGCTCTCGGGTATACCGAGCAAGTCGAGGATCGCGCGCAGGGGAAGGTGGATGGCGACGTCGGTGACGAAGTTGCCGTCGCCCTTCTCCGCGGCGCGGGTCACCACCTCCCGGGCGTGGGCGGTCAGCGCATCCTCGAGGGACGCCACCGCACGAGGCGTGAACATGCGCGAGACGATCTTGCGCATCCGGGTGTGTTCGGGCGGGTCCATGTTGAGCAAGAACGCTCGGCCGGCCTCCACCTGTTCGCGCGTCGAGGTCTCCGGCATCCGCATCAGCGCACCCTTGGCCCAGTTCGACCAGGTCTCGGTGTCCTTCGAGATAGCTCGGATATCGGCGTGGCGACTGATGACCCAGAACCCGTCGTCGTCGAAGAACATCGGACCGATGGCCTGCGGATTCCACCACACCGGGGCGGTGGCACGACGTTCGGCGAACTGGGTCAGCGGCAGACCACGTTCGAGGAGCATGGGATCGGTGAAGTCGATGTCTTCGAACCGATGTGTGGTGGAGATGGTCATGGCATCCTCGCGATCCCCACAGCCGGTACTGTGGTCTACCTCACACGACGGTACCTCAGGCTTCGCCTCCGGAGGTGTAGTCGACGGGGAGATCCTTGACCCCGTTGAGCCAACCGGACCGGACGCGGCGCATCGTGCCGAGGCGGTCGATGTCGGGTAGGTGGTCGGCGATCGCGTTGAAGATGAGGTTCAGCTCGAGCCGTGCGAGGTTGGCGCCGATGCAGAAGTGTGCGCCGTTGCCGCCGAACGCCAGATGCGGGTTGGGATCGCGGGTGATGTCGAAGCGGAACGGATCCTCGAAGACCTCTTCGTCGTAGTTGGCCGAGCTGTAGAACAGGCCGACGCGGCGGCCCTTCGGGATGTCGACGCCGCCCACCTGGGTGTCGGCGAGCGCCGTCCGCTGAAACGCGTGCACAGGTGATGACCAGCGCAGGATCTCGTCGATGGCGGTGGCCGGACGTTCCTGTTTGTACAGCGACCACTGCTCCGGGTTGTCGAGAAAGGCGTTCATGCCGTGCGTGGTGGCGTTGCGGGTGGTCTCGTTGCCCGCCGTGATCAGCAGGATGACGAAGAAGCCGAACTCGATCTCGTTGAGGGCCTCGCCGTCGATGTCGGCCTGCACCAGCGTGGTGATGATGTCGTCGGTGGGGTTCTTGCGGCGATCTTCGGCCATCGCGTAGGCGTATCCGAGCAGTTCGGCGTTGGCGGTCGTCGGGTCGATCGTCTGGTCGGGGTCGTCGCTGTTGATGATCGCGTCGACGAGTTCGTGGATGCGTGCCCGGTCGGCGTGCGGAACCCCGATCAGGTCCAGGATCGCCTGCAGGGGAAGGTGAATCGCGATGTCGTCGACGAAGTTTCCTTTGCCCGACGCGGCGGCGCCCTGGACGATCCGGCGAGCCGAGGCGGCAAGGTTCTCCTCGAGCGAGCCGACTGCTCGCGGTGTGAAGATCCGCGACACGATCTTGCGCAGCCGGGTGTGCTCCGGCGGATCGTGGTTGATCAGCAAGGCCTTGGTGAACTCGATCTGATCCGGCGTGACGTAGTCGGGGAGGCGGATGATCGCGCCGTTGGCGTTCGTGGACCAGAGCTGGCTGTTCTTGGAGATCTCCCGGACATGGGCATGTTTGCTGATGACCCAGAACCCGCCGTCGGTGAAGCCCGAGGTGCCCTCGGGCTGCGCGTTCCACCACACCGGCGCGGTTCGACGTAGTTCTGCGAACTCCTGCAAGGGAATTCCCTGTTCCAGGACGTCGGGATCGGTGAAGTCGAATCCGGGGTTGATGTGGCCGAGACCGGTGGCTGCGGTCATGGTTCCTCTCGATCTGGCATTACGCCGCGCAGGGGAGATGTCGATGCGCCCAGTCCTCGGGACTGCTCGACGAAGGGCAGGAACGTGGATTGTGGCTGTCGTCACCACACCATACATCATCTACTGCTGTGTATGGTCGACCGATTTCGGGCGACCCGCCCGGGCCGCGCCGGTAAGCTGATCAGCCATGACGACGGGCGGATTCGGCGACTGATGCGTACGCACGGGTGGGGCGGCCAGGTGCCGGTCAACGACGAAGAAGCCGTCGCCAGGATTCTGGCGGCGGCGCGCGAGACGATCGACCGAGAAGGCGCGGGGACCGGACTGGCCGACGTCGCGCGGACTCTCGGCGTCACAAGGCAGACGGTGTACCGATATTTCCGCAGTACCGACGAACTGTTGTCGGCGACCGCCATCGACGCCGTCGGTGCGCTGCTCGACCGCGTGGAGTCACGGTTGCGAGGCATCTCGACGGCGGATGCTGCGGTGGTCGAGGGTCTGGCGGCGGTGCTCGAGGAACTCGCCGACGACAACTACGTGGGTCTGCTGCTGCGGGCGGAGAGACTCAGCGTGCCTGTCGTCGGCGACTTCACGTCGGAACTCGGGCGCAGTCTTGCCCATTCGATGGTCGAGCGGATGGACGTCGCATGGTCGGCGACGGGGTACGGGCCCGCCGAGATCGACGACGTCATCGAATTCGTTTTGCGGACACTGCAATCGATGATCCTCGACCCCGGAACACCGCCTCGCTCCGGAGATGACCTTCGTCGGTTTCTGGATCGGTGGGCGGGCGCGGCCATTCGCGCACTGCCGCAGTCGGCGCCTGCCGGGAAGCTATCGACTCACTGACCCGTGAACGACCTCGCTCCCTCGTTCTGTGTTCGCTCCGCCGATCGGCGGAGCGAACACGAAACGAGGGAGCGAGTGTTGTTGCGGGCTAACGCGGCTCGCAGATGACCACCGGGATCGTTCGATCGGTCCAGGCGGCATAGGTGTCGAAATCGGCATAGAGATCGACGAGCTGAGTCCACAGCTCGTCACGCTCTGCGTCGGTGGCGGTACGGGCGCGCAGCTCGTGCTTCTCCTTGCCTGCCTGGATGGTCACGTCCGGGTTGGCGACGAGATTCAGATACCACGCAGGGTTCTTGGGCAGACCGCCCTGCGACGCGACGACGACGAAGGTGTCCCCGTTGCGCAGGTAGAGCAGGGGAGCGGTACGTGGCTCGCCACTCTTGCGTCCGATGGTGGTGAGCAGGCAGACGGGCGGCGGATTGCGGAACCCGGCCCCGACGCGCCACTTGCTGCCCAGCCGACCGCCGGTCACCTGATAGAGCTTCGTGTTCAGTCGGGAACCGACCTTGATCAGTGAGGCGACGACCGGCGAACCGAGTTGCTTGGGCCGCGCATTCGGGTCCATGACCGGCATCAGATGCGCTCGATGATGGTTCCGGTGGCCAGCGCCCCGCCGGCGCACATGGTGATCAGAGCGGTCTGCTTGTCGGAGCGCTCGAGCTCGTGCAATGCCGTCGTGATCAGGCGGGATCCGGTGCTGCCCACCGGATGTCCGAGCGCGATCGCACCGCCGTTGACGTTGACCTTGTCCATGTCGGCGTTGTGGACCGAGGCCCAGCTCAGGACGACCGACGCGAACGCCTCGTTGATCTCCACGAGGTCGATGTCGGAGAGCGCCATCCCCGACTTCGCGAGCACGCGTTCGGTCGCCTGAACCGGACCGTCGAGGTGGAAGTGCGGTTCGGCACCCACCAGCGCCTGGGCCTTGATGCGGGCCCGCGGCGTCAGGCCCAGCGCGCGGGCCTTGTCCTCGTCCATCAACAAGATGGCAGCTGCACCGTCGGAGATCTGTGAAGACGTTCCGGCCGTGTGGATTCCACCGTCGATGACGGGCTTGAGGGCGGCCAGCGACTCGCGCGTGGTGTCGCGCAACCCCTGGTCGCGGCTGACGTCGATGATGTTGCCGGTGAGCTCGCCCTCCTTGGTGCGCTCGGGTGCCTTGAAGGTCAACACCTCACGCTCGAAACGGCTTTCGGCCCACGCCTGCTTGGCCAACCGCTGGCTGCGCTCGCCGAGCCAGTCGACGTCGTCGCGGGTGATACCGCGCCGCTTGGCGATACGCTCGGCGGCCTCGAACTGATTGGGCATGTCGATCTGCCACGAATCCGCGTGGTAGGGACCGGCTTCGGTGCCGACGTTGGCGCCGAGCGGGACCATGGACATCATCTCGACACCGCCGGCGACGCCGACATCGATGGTGTCCGAGGCGATCAGGCCTGCGATCAGATGGTTGGCCTGCTGGGCCGAACCACACTGGCAGTCGATGGTGGTGGCGCCGGTGGTCTCTGGGAGTCCGGCGGACAACCACGCCTTACGCGTGATGTTGCCTGCCTGCCCGCCGGCCTGGGTGACGCAGCCGCCGATGGCCTGCTCGACGAGGGTGGGGTCGATACCCGCCCGCTCGACGAGACCCTTCTGGGCGATACCCAGCAGCTCCTCAGGGTGCAGCCCCGACAACCAACCGGCCCGCTTGCCGATCGGGGTCCGCACTGCTTCGACGATCACCGGCACACCCATGCCCACTCCTTGTTCGAACGATTCACCAAGTCACCCTCAAAACTAGAACATGTTCTCATCGCCGTCTATCGTTGGGCTCACCACGGATTGTCTGCGTGCGGCGGGGTCGTCCGGTCGGGGTGGCGCGATGGTCGGCAGGCCGTGCCGCGATCCGGATCGGCGGCCCGAGCGGGCGTGGATGTCCACGACCGTCCGGTCGATGTCTCAACGAGTATTGGTAGTATTTCCGCACTTCGCGGGCCTGCCGGGTTCGGAGAACTAGAACAAGTTCTCGTTGGGGACTGTCATCCCGGTCACAATGTGCTCTAATGTGAATTGAAACAGGTTCTAAATCTCACAGCGAGGTGGTGTGACGTGACCCAAGTTCAGGGTGCGACGACCAGTGCCGACACGGGGGGCGCTGAGTTCATGAAGACGGAAGGCTGGGATTTCACCAGCCCGGATCTGCTCGAAAAGGGCATCCCCGTGAAGGAGTTCGCGCAGCTCCGCTCGACCGCACCGGTCTGGTGGAACGCGCAGCTGCCCGGCAAGGGCGGCGGCTTCCACGATGGTGGGTACTGGGTCATCTCCAAGCACGCCCACATCCGGGAGATCTCCAAGAACAACGATGACTGGTCGACCGCCAAGGACGGCGTCATCATGCGTTTCGACGACGAGATGACCCAGGAGCAGCTCGACGTCACCAAGGCGCTGCTGATCAACCACGACCCGCCGGACCACACCCGTCTGCGCAAGCTGGTCTCCAAGGCGTTCACGCCGCGTGCCGTGCAGGCGCTGGAGGACAAGCTCGACGGTGCGGCACGGGCCATCGTCCAGGCGGCCGCAGACAAGGGCACCGGCGACTTCGTCCACGACGTCGCGGTCGATCTGCCGCTGCTGGCCATCGCGGACCTGCTCGGCGTGCCGGAGACCGACCGCGGCAAGTTGTTCGACTGGTCGAACAACATGATGAACTACGACGATCCGGAGTTCGGCGAGGATCCGCAGATGGCCTCCGCGGAGATCCTGGGCTACGGCTACAACATGGCCGAGGAGCGTCGGAAGAACCCGGTCGACGACATCGTCTCGACGCTGGTCAACGCCGACATCGACGGGCTGTCGCTCGACGAGGCAGAGTTCGGGTTCTTCTTCATCCTGCTCACCGTCGCGGGCAACGAGACGACTCGTAACGCGATCAGCCACGGCATGAACGCCTTCCTCGAGCACCCCGATCAGTGGGAGCTGTTCAAGAAGGAGCGGCCCGCCACCGCGGTCGACGAGATCGTCCGTTGGGCGACCCCGGTCAACTGCTTCCAGCGCACCGCCAAGCGCGACACGCAGGTCGGCGGCGTGGACATCAAGGAAGGCCAGCGCGTCGGCATGTTCTACGGCTCGGCCAACTACGACGAAGACGTCTTCGACGATCCGTTCAGCTTCAACATCCTGCGTGATCCCAACCCGCACGTCGGCTTCGGCGGCAACGGTGCGCACTTCTGCGTCGGGGCCAACCTGGCTCGCATGGAGATCAACCTGATGTTCAACGCGCTGGCAGATCTGGTGCCCGACATCAGCCGGCTCGAGGCTCCGCGTCGACTCCGTCACGGATGGATCAACGGCGTCAAGGAACTCCAGGTCGACTACGGGACCAAGTGACCACGCAGGAAACCGGCGAGCCGGCCTACCTGAACATCGATCGGGAGAACCATCCCGCGGTGCTCGCCGGTCGCCGGTCGCGTGAGACCGTCGAGTCTCGCGACAAGCAGGCGTGGTTGGAGAACTTCGCGGTCGACGGGTCGGTAGAGGACCCGGTCGGACCGTCGATGTTCGACCCCGAGGGCAAGGGTTTCCACGGACGCGAGGAGATCTCGGAGTTCTGGGACAAGTCCATCGGGACCACCGAGAAGATCGAGTTCGTCTTCGACGACGAGATCATCTGCGGCAACGAGGTCGCCTACGTCGGCAAGATCGTCACGCACATCGCGGGGCACATCTCCGAGGCGCACGGTGTGTTCACCTACCGCGCCGACGACGACGGAAAGCTCAAGGCGCTGCGCGCGTTCTGGGAAGTCGAGAAGACGATCAACTCGGTTCGCCCGGCCTGAGAACCCGATCACGTATCCACCCCATCTCTTGTCATTCACCTTCGGTTGCGGCCAAGGTAGATGGTGAGAGATGGGGTGGTCGTCGTTTCACCCCTCCAACCGCAGCTGCAAAGGTGGAGCGAATTCGGAGCTATGTCAAAGCATTCGGATCTTCGAAACGTCACCGCGGAGATCTCACCGGCTGGTTGATTCGCCGCCCGCAGTTGCTCGCCACGACCGGTATGTACGAGACCGCGCTGCTGCTGACCAACGCGCTCGACCCGAAGCTCAAGGAACTGGCCGAGCTCAAGACCGCCGGCCTGGTCAGCTGCGAGTTCTGCCTCGACATCGGATCGGCCCTCGCCCATGGCGCCGGCGTCACCGAGCAGCAGATTCGGGACCTGCACCGCTTTCGGGACAGCGACGCATACACCGAGCTGGAGAAGCTCGTCATCGCCTATGCGGAGGCGATGACGGTGACGCCTGCCGTCGGTGACGATCTGGCCGAGCTGCGCCGACAACTCCTCGAGCAGCTGTCCAAGACGCAGGTCGCCGAACTCGCCGCCACCGTCGCATGGGAGAACCAGCGCGCCCGACTGAACCAGTCGCTCGGCGTCCGTCCGACCGGGATGTCGGATGGCCAGGCGTGTGCGCTGCCGGAGCCGCGGACGATGTGACGTCTGGTCGCCCGGCGCCGCGTCTGCTTTGCGTCCGGGCGTAGACGCGGACATTTCGTGTAGGCGCGGGTGTTGCTACGCACTGTTTTTCGTGGAGTGTCCGCGTGTGCGTTGGGTGGCGCCGGGGTGGCGGGTGCCGAGGGCGTTGGGCCGGTGGTGGACGCCGGTGCGCCGTGCGGGTGTAGACGCGGACATTTCGTGTAGGCGCGGGTGTTGCTACGCACTGTTTTTCGTGGAGGTTCCGCGTGTGCGTTGGGTGGCGGGCGGACGGTGCTGCGGCGCGGTCCCGCCGGGGCGGATGCGACGCCCTTCGCGCCGAGAGCAACCACTTTTTCACCGACAGCAACCGCGGGTCTGAACGACAGCAACCGCCCTCATCCAAGGGCGGTTGCTGTCAGCGAAAAAGTGGTTGCTCTCGGCCGCCGTGGTGATGGCGTCGGGCGGTGAGGTGCGGCCCGTTGCCGTGCTGATGGCGTCGGGCGGTGCGGTGCGGCCCGTTGCCGTGCTGATGACGTTGGCGGGCGAGCGTGACCGGCTGCGCGCCGGGGCGGTGCGGTGCGAACCGTAGTCCGCCGCCGGGGCGCGAGAGCGGTCGGGCTAGTGCGCGGGCTTGTCGGCGCCCACCAGCCACATCGAGAAGTACTGCGACCCACCGCCGTAAGCGTGTCCGAGTGCCTTGCGGGCATCGGGGACCTGATGGTCGCCGCCCTTGCCCATCACCTGGATGGCGGCCTCGGCGAAGCGGATCATGCCGGAGGCGCCGATCGGGTTGGACGAGAGCACGCCGCCCGAGGCGTTGACCGGCAGCTTGCCGCCGATCTCGGTCTCGCCGGCCTCGGTGAGCTTCCAGCCCTCTCCTTCGCCGACGAAGCCCAGATTCTCCAGCCACATCGGCTCGAACCACGAGAACGGGACGTAGATCTCAGCGGCGTCGATCTCCTCGAGGGGATTGTCGATGCCGCCCGCCTTCCACAGCGCGGCCGCGGCGTCGCGCCCCGCCTGCGGGCTGACGACGTTGCGGTGTGCGAACGACAACGGTTCGGTCCGCATCGCGGTCGCATGCACCCAGGCGACCGGATCGCCCGCCGCGACTGCATCATCGGCGGCCTGTTCGTCGCCGATGACCACGGCACAGGCACCATCCGACGACGGGCATGTCTCGTCGTAGCGGATCGGATCCCACAGCATCTGCGACTCCATCACGCTCTCGGCGGTGATGTCGGGCTGGTGCAGGTGGGCGAGAGGGTTCTTGGCGCCGTTACGACGGTCCTTGGCGGCCACGATGGCGCCGATGTTGTTCGGCGATCCCGACTGCCGGATGTAGGAACGCACGTGCGGCGCGAAGAAGCCACCTGCTCCGGCGCCCACCGGCTTGGTGAACGGCACCGGGATCGACAAGGCCCACATCGCATTCGACTCGGACTGCTTCTCCCAGGCCACCGCGAGCACGCGTCGGTGGACACCGGCGAACACCAGCGATGCCGCGACGTTGGCGGTGGACCCGCCGACCGAACCGGCGGTGTGCACGCGGATCATCCGTTTGCCGACAGCTCCGAGGGCCTCGGCCATCGCGAGCTCGGGCATCATCGACCCTTCGAACAGGTCGGGTGCCTTGCCGACGACGATCGCGTCGATGTCGTCGATCGACACCTTGGCGTCGGCAAGTGCTGCGTCGATCGCCTCCCGGCACATGCCGGCCATCGTCACGTCGTGGCGCTTGGCGACGTACTTCGTCTGTCCCGTACCGAGGACGGCCGCGCGATTGTTGTGTGCCATCAGTTCTCGTCTCCCGCCAGTGTGACCACCATGTTCTGCTGCAGCAGTGGGCCGCTCGTCGCGTGGGCGACGGCGGTACCCGCATTGCCGGTGAGGATCTCGTGGGCCGCGTAGCCGACGCGCTGCAGACCTGCCGAGAACATCGAGTTCCCGGCCAGTGCGCCGCCCGACGGGTTGATGCGCACCGAATCCGGCAGTCCGAGAGCGTTTTTGACGATCAGCTCCTGATGGGTGAACGGAGCATGGATCTCGGCGACGTCCACGTCGCGGGCGCGATGCCGGAAGGCGGACTCGGCGGCGAGCGCCGTGGACGGCGACACGGTGAGATCGCGGGCACCGAAGTTCGGCGAGTCGATGCGGTGATCCCACCCGGTCACGAACGCCGGGTTGGCGACGAGTTCCCGTGCGCGCCGTTCGCTCGCGATGATGACCGCCGCAGCCGCGTCGGTGTACGGCGCGATGTCATGTGCACGAAGTGGATTCGCCACGTAGTCGGCGGCGAGCAGGTCATCGACCGACGTCCCCGAGGTGCGCGAGGCCACCGCGGCCATGTCGGCCTCGGTCCAGGCGCCCGAGTCGAGGCCGGCCCGTGCCTGCAGCGCGCCCAGCGACCGTGCGTCGGGCCACAGCGGCGCGACCGTGTACGGGTCGGTCTGCATCGACAGGGTCAGGTCCATGTCGCCCGCGGTCGACTTGCCGAATCCGTAGGCCAGCGCGAGGTCGACCTCACCGGTCGCGATCTTCACCCATGCCTCGTAGAGTGCCCACGCACCGTCCATCTCGACGTGGGATTCGTTGATGGGTGGCATCGCGCCGATCGAGTCGATCGCCGAGATGAACGAGAATGCGCGGCCGGCAAGGTAATCCGACGATCCGCTGCACCAGAAATCGATGTCGGTGCGGGTGATGCCGAGTTCGGCGTAGAGCTTCTGGAAACACGGGATCAACATCTCGACACCATTGGTGGTGCCGTGCGTCCCGACGACATTCGGGCTGTGGGCGAACCCGATGATCGCTATCCGGGGGAGGGTCACAAGAACTCCTTGGTCAGGCAGGACAGAGTGGTCAGAGGTGATCCCGGTACGACTCGTAGTCGGCGTCGGGCTCGCCGGTCGGGGCGAAGTGGCTGATGTTGCCGATCGAGTGCTCCCACTCGTCTTGCGGAAGCCAGACGGCCTTGACCCGCATGCCCATTCGGACATCCTCGGCGGCACAGTCCAGGATCAGGTGCAGGAACGTGATGTCGGCGCCGTCGAGCAGCACGTAGGCGGCGACGTAGGGCGGCTTGATCCGCTGGCCCTGGAACGGCACGTTCACGATGCAGAAGGTGGTGACGATGCCGGTGTCGGGCAGTTCGACCCGCTCGACCGACGGCGATCCGTCCGACGGGCTCACCTTGCGGGGCGGGAAGTAGACGCGGCCGGCGTCGACGCCCGAGCCGACGCGGGAGCCGACGAGCTTGCCCTGCATGAGGCCCTCGAGGTACCAGGACTCCTCTTCGGTGGCGCAATGGCTGATCTCGGTGGTGATCGGCGTGGTGATCACGACCAGGTCGCCGTCGGGGTTCTCGGTCTGGTTCTCGGGTGCTGCGGCCGCGGTCTCGCCGGGGGCGAAGTACGCGATGTCGTCGATGCGCCCGCTGCGGGTTGCGCTCCACACGGCGTGCACGCGCATGCCGGTGGAGATGTCGGCAGGGGAGTCGACGGCGACGGCGTGCAGCAGCGCGGTGTCGGCGCCGTCGAGCTTGATCAGGGCCCAGGCGAACGGCTTGTCCAGGGGTTGCGGCGCGGCGGGAGTCGGCTGCCACGACCAGGTCACGACGGTGCCGGTGCTGGCGACGTCGACGATCTCGGTGGTCGGTGCGCCGCCTGTCGGGTCGAACTCCACGGGCGGCACCGATACGGTGCCGTCGCTGCTCTTGGAACCGACGATGCGGCCGTCGCGCAGGGCGAGTGCGAACTGACTCAGCACCGGCCCGAGCGAACGCGTGTAGTCGAACGAGTTCTTCAGGGGCGCGGACAGAATCGTGGATTCGGGATCGGGGACCGCGGCAACCGGACTGGCCGCGGCCGGACGGGGTGCTGTTGTGCTGGTGCTCACCCATCGAGTAGAACACGTTCTAGTATTGAGGCACAAGACGCACGTCACGGACTCGTGACCGGTGATCAGCGGAGGGACAGCATGAAGCTCGGACTACAGCTCGGCTATTGGGGTGCCGGCCCCATCGACAATGCACCCGATCTGATCGCAGCGGCCGAAGAGGTCGGATTCGATGCCGTGTTCACCGCGGAATCCTGGGGCTCGGACACCTACACGCCGCTGGCCTGGTGGGGCGCGGCCACCGATCGAATTCGTCTGGGCACCGCCGTCTCCCAACTGTCTGCCCGGCCGCCGACATCGCTCGCGATGGCAGCGCTGACCCTGGATCACCTGTCCGGCGGGAGGCACATCATCGGTCTGGGTGTGTCCGGGCCGCAGGTCGTCGAAGGGTGGTACGGGCAACCGTTCGGTAAGCCGCTCGCCCGGACCCGCGAGTACGTGCGCGTGGTGCGCGACGTCCTGGCGAGGGAGGGGGCGGTCGCCAACCCTGGCCCGCACTATCCACTGCCGTATCCGGCCGACGCGCCCGGGTCGACAGGTCTGGGCAAATCGCTCAAACCGATCACCCATCCGCTGCGTGCCGACATCCCGATCTGGCTCGGCGCCGAAGGGCCCAAGAACGTCGCGCAGACCGCCGAGATCGCCGACGGTTGGCTGGCGATCTTCTACAGCCTGCGTCTGGCCGACCAGTACGAGGAGTGGCTTGCCGAGGGATTCGCGCGGCCCGGCGCGCGCCGGACCCGCGACGAGTTCGAGGTGGCCGCGACCGTACAGGTGATGATCACCGACGATGTTTCCGCGGCAGTGGAGCGTTATCGTCCGTCGACCGCGCTCTACGTCGGCGGAATGGGTGCCAAGGAGAAGAACTTTCACGCCGAGCTGTATCGGCGGATGGGCTACGGCGACGCGGTCGACGAGATCGGTGCGCTGTTCCGGGCGGGCAAGAAGGCCGAGGCGATGGCGGCGGTGCCCGACGAGATGGTCCTCGAAACCCTCATCGCCGGAACCGCAGACGATGTCCGCGATCAGATCAAGGCGTGGGAGGCCGCCGGGGTCTCGATGCTGATGGTCACCGCGCGTGACACCGAGACGATCCGCGAGTTGTCGACACTGGTCTGACCGTGCAGGATCGGTGGGAGAGTGGCGATCTCGTCGATACGCAGTGGTGACACCGATCGACGGTTCACGCGCCGATATCGGTCAGGATCTCATGAGCGGAACGAATGGTGAACTCGCGCAACCACTGTGCCGGTAGTCCTCGATCGGGAAGGTGTCGTCGGACGGCCGCATACGGAAGGTCGACGAGTGCGTAGGTGACCCGGTCCATCACCGCCGGGTCGTCGGAGCCGTAGCGGCGCCGCGCATATGCCCGCAGGGCTGCACGCGCCGCGTGGTTGTGCTCGCGCAGTTCTCGGGCCAGGGTGTCGGGCCAGGCGGCAGCGATATCGGACTTGTCGTACAAGAGGAGGAGCGCGGCCTCGCCACGGTGCTCGGTCGTCCAGTCGAAGCAATGCGCGATCGCGGCGTCGGCGGCCGCGTCGAGATCGTCGACGCCGACGGCCTCGATCACCGGGCGCTGGTAGTTCTCGATGGTGCGCAACCAGAGTCGGGCCATCATCTCGTCGCGGCTGGCGAACCGGTGGTAGACCGAGCCCGACGGCGCCCCGATGGCCCGCCCGACGGCCGTCGCCGTCGCCGCTGCCGGGCCGCCGGCGATCACCAGTTCGAGTGCGGCGTCCAGGATCTCGTCAGTGCTGAACCGCGGTCGTCGTCCCACGATTCCGGACCATACTCGTGCCGAGCGCGGTGGCCACGACGCGACGGGTCCCGTCGTCGGACACCATGCTGATCTCGCATCGCGCAACGGCCTTGGTCCGTCCGGCATGGACGAGGACCGCATCGGCCTGCAACTCGCGACCGTCCTTGGCCGGCGCAACGTACTCGATGCTGAATCCGCTGGTGATGATGTCGGGGCCCAGTCCGAGGGCTGCGGCGTAGGTGAGCGCGTTGTCGGCGAGATAACTGAGCACCCCACCGTGGATGTATCCGTACTGCTGGCGCAGGTCGTCTCGGACGTCGAGGGTGAGTGTCGCGCGGTCACCGTCGAGTCGGGTGAGCCGTGCGCCGAGCATCCGGCTGAAGGGCTGTGCATCCAGGACGGTGCGTCCGGCCTCGAAATCCAACATTATTAGAGAATGGTCGCTAATAAAGTCGATGTCAAGGTCGTTCCCCTTGTGGCGCGATGTCTTGTCGTGTGGTGTCGCCCGCTCCGACGATTGACATCGACGAGGGGCGCGAGCATCGTCGAGATGTGCGTAGGAAACTGAAGAACGACTGGTCGGGGCAGTCCTTTCCGCACGCCGGTCGTCGTAAGCCGTTCGTGGGTGATCTGGGCGTGTCCGACCCGCGTCACCCCCTGCTGAGCCTGCTGGAATGGGGCGAAGGCCTCGGGCCGATCTACGAGATGCGCATCTTTCGGCAGAACTTCGTGTTCGTCTCCGGCGCCGCGCTGGCCGCCGAGCTGTGTGACGAATCGCGGTTCTGCAAGGCGCTACCGCCCGCGATCGTCGCGTTGCGCCAGTATGCCGGCGACGGTTTGTTCACCGCCTACAACGACGAGCCGAATTGGCAACTCGCCCACGAACTCCTGATGCCGGCGTTCACCAAGTCGGCGATGCAGTCGTACCACCCGATCATGCTGGGCACCGCCTCCGAACTCTTCGACTACTGGGACCGGGGTCAGGGGCCGGTGGACGTCACGCGATCGATGACGAAGCTGACGATGGAGACCCTGAGCCGGGCGGCGTTCAGCCACGATTTCGGGTCGTTCACCACGTCGCAGCCGCATCCTTTCGTGGGTGCGATGATCCGGGCATTGGAGACCGGGCGACGCAAGGGTGGGTTGCTCACCGCACCCGGAGGGCAACTGCTGGGCCGTTATCTCGACCGTCGCAACGCCGACCAGCAGGCGTATGTGGACAACATGCTCGACGAGCTCATCGCAGAGCGCACGGGCAGTCCCGACCAGCACGACCTGCTCGGCATCATGCTGAACGTGTCGCATCCGGAGACAGGGGAGCGGTTGTCGCCCTTGAACATCCGTCACCAGATCCTCACATTCTTGGTTGCCGGACACGAAACCACCTCGGGTGCATTGTCGTTCACGCTCTACTACCTGTCGCGCAACCCGGAATGCCTGGCGGCCGCGCAACGGGAGGCCGACGAGATACTGGGCGAAGATCCCACGGCCACCCCGACTTTCGAGCAGGTGCCCAAGTTCCGCTACATTCGTCGCTGCCTCGACGAAGCCTTGCGGATCTGGCCGACGGTTCCGGCATTTGCACGCAGGCCTCGCGAACAGACCACCCTCGACGGCCGGTACGTCATGACACCCGAGGACTGGGCCGTCATCGTGCTCGGACAGGTGCATCGGGACCCGACCGTCTGGGAGAACCCCGACGTCTACGATCCCGATCGCTTCTTGCCTGCGAACGTCAAACAACGTCCGGCACACAGTTACAAGCCGTTCGGCGCCGGTCTGCGCGCGTGTATCGGCCGACAGTTCGCGATCCACGAGTCGGTGTTGGTGCTCGCATGTCTGCTGCACCGTTACGACGTGGTCGGCGACCCCGACTATGAACTCGCCGTCGACGAGCGACTCACGATGGTGCCGCGAGGTTTCGAGCTGAGCCTCGAACCCCGACGTGCGCGTGCGGTGGTCGAGTAGCTCGCGAGCCTTCTGGTTGAGTGGCTCGGGCCTTCTGGTGGTCGAGTAGCTCGAGCCGCTAGGCGAGAGCGTATCGAGGCCTTGGGGCTTGGTCTCGATACGTTCTCGGCTTTGCGCCTCGAACTACTCGACCGGCGAGAAGGGGCGACCGGCGAGAAGGGGCGACCGGCGAGAAGGAGCGACCGGCGAGAAGGAGCGACCGGCGTGTGGGGGTGGCCGGCGTGTGGAGCGACCGGCGTGGTGCGCGAGTCTTCTGGTGGTTGAGTGGCGCGAGTCTTCTGGTGGTCGAGTAGCTCGAGTCGCCTGATGGTCGAGTAGCTCGAGCCGCTAGGCGAGAGCGTATCGAGGCCTTGGCGCTTGGACGCTCCTATGTTCGGTCAAGCGGGTGGGTGCTCGAGGATTCGGAAGATTTGGCGCGCTGC